>JAUNIX010000014.1:0-29196 GCA_030523275.1 Lachnospiraceae bacterium | reverse complement strand
GGCTGCACCAACACCAGCGAAGCCAGCACCAACAACGGCGAAGCCGGCAGCAACGACTGCAGCCCAATCTGAACCAGACGGCGATGACTAAAAGGCAAAATAAAAAATTCCTGTATAAGAAAAGGCGTATCCAAATTGGATGCGCCTTTCTTTTATCTAAATTTACATGATGCACATGTTTATTTTTATAGATAACATAAATTATTTTGCAAATAATTTTTCAAAACGATTCATTGCTTCTACTGTGTTTTCATAGCTGCCGAATGCAGTCAAACGGAAGAAGTTTTTACCATTTTCACCAAATCCAGCACCAGGAGTTCCAACAACCTGGATGTTTTCTAATAAGTAATCAAAACATTCCCAGGCTTCCATTCCGTTTGGACATTCAAACCAAATATACGGAGAATGAATACCACCAAAGAAACGAATGCCTAATTTTGTTAAAGTATCTGTGATTACTTTAGAGTTTCTCTGATAATATTTGATATTTTCACGGCATGCTTCGATTCCTTCTTCAGAGAAGACAACTGCAGCGCCATGTTGAACAATATAAGACGTACCGTTGAATTTTGTACATTGTCTACGATTCCACATTGCGTTTAAAGACATTTCTGTACCGTTAGAAGCAGTAAATACTAATTCTTTTGGAACAATGGTATATCCACAACGTGTACCTGTAAATCCGGCTGTTTTAGACAGAGAACAGAATTCAATTGCACATTTTTTAGCACCTTCGATTGCATAGATACTTCTTGGAAGTTCTGGATCGGAAATAAATGCTTCATATGCAGAGTCAAATAAAATAACTGCTTCATTTGCTAATGCATAGTCTACCCATTCCTGTAATTGTTCTTTGTTGTAGCACGCTCCAGTTGGATTGTTTGGAGAACAGATATAAATAATATCGGCATGCTGAGATGGGTCAGGCATTGGTAAGAAATTGTTTTCTGCATTTCCATCGATGTATACGATATTGTTGTTTCCGCACATGATGTTAGAATCAACATAAACAGGGTATACAGGGTCTGGAATCATGATGACATTATCATGTCCGAAAATATCTGTGATGTTACCCGTATCACTTTTTGCTCCATCGGAAATGAAAATAGAATCGACATCGATATCAACACCATTTCTCTTATAATATGCAGCGATAGATTCGCGAGTATCTTCATATCCCTGTTCTGGACCATATCCTTTGAAAGTCTCAGCAGAAGCCATAGCATCGACACCTTCGTGAAGTGCTTTGATTACAATATCTGCAAGTGGTTTTGTAACATCACCAATTCCTAAACGGATAATTGGTTTATCAGGATTTTTTTCTGTATAGACAGCAGTTCTATGTGCAACTTCTGAAAATAAATAGCTGTCTTTTACATTTAAATAATTTTCATTTAATTTTGGCATAATTTTATATCCTTTCTGTCAAATTTATATTTTAGAAAGAGCGTTTACCGTTCTTATATTCTTCAATACGAAGTTTGATTCTTTCCGTTGGATCTAGAATCTCGCTAATTGATGCATCATGATTCATGTTATCAATGATCAAAGCAATGTATTTGCTTACATCAGCGCTTACATACCAATCTCTTTTGAACAGATCAGGATTTTGATAAGTCAGGTTTGTGGTAATAATTTTGTAAATGGTACCATCTTCATAACATTGATCAAAACGTTCCAAACCATTTGTGAAAAGTCCAAAAGTAGAAAGACAGAAAACACGTTTTGCTTTTCTCTGTTTTAACTGATGAGCAACATCGATCATACTGTCACCGGAAGAAATCATATCATCAATGATGATAACATCTTTGCCTTCCACAGAATCGCCGAGAAATTCATGTGCAACGATTGGATTACGACCGTCAATGATCGTAGAATAATCACGACGTTTGTAGAACATACCCATGTCCACACCAAGTACATTTGCAAAATAAATAGCTCTTTGCATAGCACCTTCATCTGGACTGATCATCATTAAGTGATCTTTATCAATCTGTAAATCGCCACAACAATTTAATAATGCTTTGACAAATTGGTAAGTAGGCATAACAGTTTCAAATCCATGATTAGGGATTGCATTTTGAACTCGAGGATCATGAGCATCAAAAGTGACGATATTTTTTACTCCTAAAGCCTGCAATTCCTGAAGCATAACTGCACAGTCTAAAGATTCACGTGCGCTTCTTTTGTGCTGACGGCTTTCATATAAGAAAGGCATGATTACATTAATACTTTTGGCTTTACCGCAAGCGGCAGAAATAATACGTTTTAAGTCACTATAGTGATCATCTGGTGACATGTGATTCATCTGTCCGCATAATTTGTATTGAATGCTGTAATTTAATACATCAATTAACAGGTAAACATCAGAACCGCGAACAGATTCACGAATCAGTCCTTTTGCTTCCCCAGATCCAAATCTTGGACAAGCAGCATCCAATAAATAACTATCTTTTAAATAACCATCAAATTCGATACCATCATGGTGGTTCTGAGTGCGTTTTGTCCGCCAATTCACAATGTGGTCATCAACAAGTTTTCCCAGTTCTTTACTGCTTTCTAAAGCAATGATTCCTAATTTACCAACTGGAATGTTCGTATACTTGCTATCGTTTAAATTCATTCGTTATTCTCCTTTTCTTACAGATGGTGTTTTTATACGGCAAAAAACACCAAAATACTAGTGTAGTCATACCTTTTATAACACTTTCCACGTGCTCTCGTCAAGGTTAATTAGTAAATGATTTTTTTATTCGAATATCATCACCATAAATTTTACAAATTAAATAGTTTTCAGTGATTCGCGATACAATACGTTCTGAATACGCATCTGTTAATTCGGAAAGTGATAAATTGGTTGAAATAATTGTAGATTTTTTTCCAAGTAATCGCTCGTTAATGCATAAAAATAATTGGGAAGTAACCAGGTCATTTAATAGTTCTGTTCCAAGATCATCAATGATCAACAGATCACAGGTTAATATATAATCCATCGTATAGAGAGAATCAGGAGTATCATTTCGATGGAACCGATGATTTTCTAAAATTTCTACTAATTGGAAAGAAGTTAAGTAAATGACAGTACAGGTTTCGTCAATTAATTCTTTGGCAATACAATTTGTGAGGAAGGTTTTTCCAACGCCGACATCTCCCTGAAACAAAATATTTTGTCCTGGATTTGTGTGAAAAGTTTGAATAAAATCCATACATTTTTCCACAATAGAAATCATATTTTGTCGTGGTGATGGAAGGTTTGGATGCATTGGCGTGTTTGCATAATATTCATAAGAAAATGTCTGAAAATTTTCTTCTTTTAATTTTTCCTGAATATTGGATTGATGATATACTTGGTGGATAATCGCTTTTTTTAAACATGCACATTTTTCGCCATCAATATATCCGGTATCCTTGCAGATCGGGCAGTCATAAATTGGGCTTAAATAATCCGGTGCATAGCCATTCGAAACCAAAAGTTCTACTTTTTGCATGGAAAGTTCTAAATTGTCCAGATGCAGTTGATGCAATGCCTGTTCATCTTTCTGAAAAAGCAGTTGTCGTCCGGTTTGGATCGAACGGGAAGTAATTTGGCGGTCGATTTCCTTGATTTCCGGAATGTTTTGATAAACTTCTTCTTGGCGTTTCAGATGGAGCGCATGATTTTTTTGTCGTGTCCTGTCATAAGTACGCAATATCTGTTCAAACTGCCATGTTGGTAGTGGCATGGTAAACCTCCTTTCTATTTATTGATTTTTTGAATATAACGTTGTTCTAATTCATCAAAATCATAAGAACGTTCGTGAAAATTATGTATATTAGTCTTTTTCGGTTGCTTTGGCGGCATCGAAGTCTTTGGTACAGCGTGTTTGCTGTCGTAGGTAGTCAATTCTCTGACAGATCGGATACCGGCTTTTTTCCAACTATCTAAAATTTTAGAGGCATACGGGAAGCTAGGCTTTCCGATTGCGGTAATTGTACGACGACAGGCTTCTAAAATGAGATTCAGAGAATGAGCATCCGTATAAAGCCATTTTTCCATAAATTCAATCTGTGCAGGAGCAGGCTGATTTTTAAGTCCCATTGCATGCATAATGCTGTAATAATCCTTACTGTAAGAAGCGGATTGTGATTTGGCCTGCTGAGGCGTTTTGATTCCTTTTTTGTGCCAATCAATGGCAACTTTTTCCATGTACCGAAGATTAGATTTATGATTGCTAACACAGTATTCAATCAGATACTCGATTAAATCCATCGGCAATTTTAAGTCATCATATATATAAGAGAGAGAATTTATTTCTGTATTGGTCATTGGATGTCCAAGATACATTTCTGTGATATATTTTAGATGAGAAAAATTAGTATCTGTTTGTTTTTGTTTTAAGTCAGCCGGTGTCAACATAGATTTTACAGGGACCTGGTCTTTTTGTGCTTTGGTTTCTTTTGTGGCAGCAACGTCCCCGTTTGTATGGTTCTCTGTAAAAAGTAATCCTTCTTTTTCCCAGTAAAAAAGAGCTCGCAAGACAGCTCGTTCTGTCATATCCAGCCGTTTGGCGATCATATCGGCGGAAGGATTTTCTCCACCCTGTAATAAACGTAACAACATTAAAAATACTTTGATATATTCGCCGTTTGTCTTTGCCATATAAGTATCAATAAATTGATTAGATATGGTAGTCGTATCCAGTTTAACTTTGTTAGAAAGTGAAATAGGTTTCATAATAGCGTGCTCCTTTCTTCCTAATGTCTATCCCGATTTCTACTATAACATAGGATTTCAAAAAAGGAAACCAGCCGCAAATTTGAGAAAATCCACATATCATTTTTGTGGAATCTGTGGATAATGTGGATAACTGATCAAAAGATATAGAATTTGTGATGGAATCAAGTTTTCTAAGAATCGAAGGAGATGTGGATAAATAAATAAAAAATCCACAAAGTTATGCGGTGGATAAATGTGCATAACTATGTGGATAATGTGGATAACTTTTTACTTAAGTAAGTTTTCGCCGATATTTACTACGTTTCCGGCACCCATAGTTATCAACAAGTCATTGTTCTTACAGTTTTTTAAAATAAATTTCTCAATTTCTTCAAACGATGAAATGTATGTCACATCAACATCGTAGGCTTCCATGCGTTTGACGATATCTTTCGCATGGACTTGTCCTAAGTCTTTTTCACGAGCTGCATAAATATCTGTAACGATTACGTGGTCACTCAGACTCAGCGCTTCTGCAAACTCATCTAAAAATGCCATGGTACGTGAATAGGTATGTGGTTGGAAAACGCACCATAATTCGCGATGTGGATATTTTTGTGCCGCATTTAGAGTTGCTTTGATTTCGGTTGGGTGATGAGCATAGTCATCAATGATCGTAAAACCATCACGTTCTCCTTTATATTCAAAACGGCGTTCTGTACCGGTGAATGCAAGTAGACCGGCCTGAATTTGATCCATAGGGACGTCTAATCGTTTCGCAACGGCAATTGCAGAAAGAGAATTCATAATATTGTGGATTCCGTTTACATGTAACTGGATATGGTCAGTGATCTGTCCATTTTCAACTAAATCATAAGAGCCATTTCCCCGTTCATCATATGAAATATTAGTAGCAGAATAATTTAAATTTTGGCCTGTAATTCCGAAGGTTACAACCTCAGAAACGACGCCATCTTTGATAAAGTCAACGCAATCCATATCCCCGTTGACAACTAAAAGCCCATTCTGTGGGAGTTTTCGTGCAAATGTTTGGAAACTTTCACGAATTTCTTCGATACCACTAAAGAAATCCAGATGATCTTCTTCTACATTTAAAATGATACTGATTACCGGATTAAAAGAATGATAGCTGTTTGTATATTCGCAGGCCTCCGTTACCAAAATATCCGATTTACCAACACGGATATTGCCGCCGATTGCATCTAAGATACCACCAACACTGATCGTTGGGTCTTTTTTGGCAGCTAATAAAATATGAGTTAACATAGAGGTTGTGGTTGTTTTACCATGTGTTCCAGAAACAGCAATTGGATTTTTGTAATTATCCATCATCTGTCCAAGTAATTCTGCTCGGGTCAACATTGGAATATTCTGTTTCTTTGCTGCTTGAAATTCAGGATTATCTGGGTGAATAGCAGCAGTATAAACGACTAAATCAATACCATCTGTAATATTAGAAGCTTTTTGTCCGATAATAACATTAGCACCAAGAGAAACTAGTTTATCTGTCATAGCGGATGCGTTCATATCAGAGCCAGAAATCGTGAAATCTTCTTCTAAAAGAATTTCAGCAAGACCGCTCATACTAATGCCTCCAATACCAATGAAATGGATATGGATCGGTTTATGAAAATCAATCGTGTACATATATGATCATTTCCTTTCTTATATTTATAACTGTTTATATAAAAATGATTATAGAATAAAAAGATTACTTTTTCAAATCATTTACTAATTTTTCAAAAACTATTAGAAGTTTGTAATAATTTATAAGATACGTTGCGAAAATGAACAGAATCGTATATAATAGGCTTGTGTGGAAAAGTTGGATAATATGACGAAATGAAAGCAAGAAGAATCACAAATATATGGGAAAACTGCCGAATTATACTGATTTAAGTGAAAAAAATATGAGCGGTATGAATAAAAAACAGATTGTGTTATTGTAATTTTTTTAACGTTTATTATTCACAATTTCAAGAAAGAATGTTATAATTAATATCATGCGACAAAAGGGGTGAATACGATGGTAAAAAAAGAGATGATCGCCATGCTATTAGCAGGTGGACAAGGAAGCAGACTTGGTGTTTTGACTTCTCAGACAGCAAAACCAGCTGTTTCATTTGGTGGAAAGTATAGAATCATTGACTTCCCACTTAGTAACTGTATCAATTCAGGTGTAGATACTGTAGGTGTTATGACACAGTATATGCCACTTAAATTAAACCAGCACGTAGGAATTGGTATTCCTTGGGATTTAGACCGTAACGTAGGAGGGGTAACAGTATTACCTCCATATGAAAAGAAAGGTGGAAGCAGCTATTTCGCAGGAACGGCAGATGCTATTTACCAAAACTTAGAGTATATGGATTCTTATAATCCTGACTACGTATTGATCTTATCTGGTGACCATATTTATAAGATGGACTATGAATTAATGTTAGAAAACCACAAACAGGCAGGAGCTCAGATTTCTATTGCAGCGATGGAAGTACCAATGGAAGAAGCAAGCCGTTTTGGTATCGTAGTTACAGATGAAAATAATGTGATCACAGAATTCCAGGAAAAACCAGAGCAGCCAAAGAGCAACAAAGCTTCTATGGGTATTTATATTTTTGATTATAAAGTACTTAAGAATGCATTGTTAGAATGTTCTCATATTGATAATTTAGACTTTGGTATGCACGTAATTCCTTACTGTTTCGAAAACGGTAATAAGATCTGTGCTTACGAATTCCAGGGATACTGGAAAGATGTAGGAACATTAAATTCTTTCTGGGAAGCTAATATGGACTTGATTAGTTTAATTCCTGAATTTAATCTTTACGAAGAATATTGGAGAGTGTATACAAAGAACGAATCAATTCCTCCAATGTATATTGGAGAAAATGGTAAGGTTTCCGGTTCTATCGTTGGTGACGAAACAGAAATTTATGGTGTAGTAGAAAACTCTGTTATCGGATCAGATGTTGTGATCGGAGAAGGTGCAGTAGTAAAAGATTCTATTATTATGAACCACACAAGAATCGGGGAAAATGCAGTAATTAATAAGGCTGTTATCGCAGAAAATGTTGAAATTGAAGATAAAGTTGAATTAGGAGTCTTTGAAGAGGCTGAAAACACCGTAGCTCCACATATTTATAATCATGGATTAGTAGCTGTTGGACAGGATTCTTATATTCCATATAAGGTAAAAGTTGGTAAGAACGTAGCAATCTTTGGTAAGACAACTCCAGAAGATTATCCAGACAGAGTACTCGCAAGTGGAGAAACTTTAATTAAGTAAGGTAGGTGAAATAGGCATGAAGACAATTGGAATTATTTTAGCAGGCGGAAACAGCAAAAAATTAGGAGCACTTTCTGAAAAACGTGCTGTTGCAGCAATGCCAGTTGCAGGAAGCTATCGTGCAATCGACTTTGCTTTAAGTAATATGAGCAACTCAGGCATTCAGAAAGTTGGCGTTATTACACAGTATAACTCAAAATCTTTACATGAACATTTGAATTCTTCGAAATGGTGGGATTTTGGACGTAAACAAGGTGGATTATATACATTTACACCAACTTTAACGAATGAAAATGAATTCTGGTATCGTGGAACAGCAGATGCGATTTATCAGAACATTGATTTCTTAAAGAAGAGTCATGAACCATATGTAATTATTGCAGCAGGTGATGGTATTTCTAAGATCAACTATAATGATGTGTTAGATTTCCATATTGCTAAAGGTGCAGACATTACGATGGTTGCAAAAGACATGGAAGAACATTGGGATGATTTAAGTCGTTTTGGTATCATCGAAACA
Organism: Lachnospiraceae bacterium; assembly: GCA_030523275.1. Taxonomy (GTDB): domain Bacteria; phylum Bacillota; class Clostridia; order Lachnospirales; family Lachnospiraceae; genus Fimousia. The sequence continues at coordinate 20,673 of JAUNIX010000014.1, read as the reverse complement.
GATGAAGAAGGCAGAATCATCGGATTTGAAGAAAAACCAGAAAATCCAAAGACAAATACGGTTTCTACTGGTATTTATATCATGAGAAGAAGACATTTGATCTCTGAATTAGAAAGATGCGCAGAAGAAGGCAAATTTGATTTAGTAAAAGACATTATTTTACCAAGCATGGATGATAAACGTCTCTTTGCATTCCGTTTAAGTGGATATTGGAGAAGCATCTCTACTTTAGAATCTTATGCAATTGCAAACAAAGATTTCTTAAGAAAAGACGTAAGAGATTATTTCTTCAAACAGTATCCAAGCATCTATACAAAAGTAGAAGATCTTCCACCAGCAAAATACAATGTTGGCTGTGAAGTTAAAAATAGTATCGTAGCAAGTGGATGTATCATCAATGGTGTTGTTGAAGATTCTATCTTATTCAAAGATGTATATGTTGGAAACAATGTTACGATCAAAAATTCTATCATCTTAAATGATGTATATATTGGGGATAATTCTGTAATTGAAAACTGCATCGTTGAAAGCCGCGATACATTAAGACCAAATACAACTTATAAAGGCGAAGACGAAATTAAAGTTGTAGTAGAAAAGAACTCTAGATATATCGTGTAAAAAGTCTTGACGACTAACGGGAGGGTTACCGCGTGCAGATCACGGACGTAAGAATCAGAAAAGTAGCAAAAGAAGGCAAGATGAAAGCGATTGTTTCTATTACGTTGGACAATGAATTTGTTGTTCATGATATAAAAGTGATCGAAGGAGAAAAAGGATTATTTATTGCAATGCCAAGTCGTAAAGCAGCCGATGGTGAGTATCGGGACATTGCACATCCGATTAATTCTAAGACGAGAGAGACGATCCAGACAATGATTCTTCAACATTACGAAGCAGCTCTTCTAGAAGAGCCCGCACAGGTGTAGACAAAAAATAACAGGAAGCTGTTCACGAATTCGTGAACAGCTTTTTTTGTTTCAAAAGAAATTACGGTGTAATTTCTATGAAACAAAAAAAGCTCCACGAGAATGCGACCAGATGCATAAGGTAATAGTAATTTCTGATGTTTTATGGTATTCTATCTAAGCAGATGCAGACGAGATTGGGATGGAAAGGAGATTTTTATGAAAGTAATCGTAGGATTGGGCAATCCGGATAAAAAATATCATGGAACCAGACATAATATTGGATTTCAAGCAATGGATTATTTAGCAGATAAATATCGAATCGCGATTGACACAAAAAAACATAAAGGACTAATTGGCAAAGGTTTTATTGAGGGACAGAAAGTATTATTAGTAAAGCCAATGACTTATATGAATTTAAGTGGTGAATGTTTACGCCAGATTATGGATTTTTATAAATTAGAGCCGGAAGATTTCATCGTAATCTATGATGATATCAACTTGGATGTGGGACAGCTACGAATTCGCAAAAAAGGCAGTGCAGGTGGGCATAATGGAATTAAAAGCATTATTGCTCATTTAGGAAGTCAGGAATTTCCAAGAATTCGAATTGGAGTGGGAGAAAAGCCAAAGGAATATGATTTAGCTGATTATGTTTTGGGACGATTTTCCAAACAGGAATTAGAAATTTATGATCAGTTAATGCCTAATATTGCCGGAGCAACAGAATTAATGATTTGGGATGACATAGATCAGGCAATGAATCTGTATAATAGAAAGGTATAAAAATAAAGTGTAGAGGTGTGGTAAGAATGCAGACGATCATGAATCCTTTAAAAGGATATCAGGAATATTTAAATATAGAAAAAAATTTAAAACGTGGTCATACACCGATTGGTGTAAGCGGATGTGTTGGAAGTCAGAAATGTCATTTGATGTATGGATTAGGGCAGTCTTACCGAAATCGTGTAATCGTAACGTATAATGAGATAAAGGCAAGGGAACTAGTAGAAGAATATCGCTTTTATGAGAAAGAAGTTTATTATTTTCCGGCAAAGGATTTATTATTTTACAATGCCGATATTCAGGGGAATATGATTGAACAGGAGCGTCTTTCTATTTTAAGAGCGTTAGCAGAGGAAAAATCGGTCACGATTATTGTTACGATTGATGGACTCATGGATCGATTGGTTCCATTTGAAGCGTGGAAAGAGAAATGTATCCAGATAAATACAGAAGAGAATTTAGAGATTGATCAACTGATGCATCATTTAGTTGAGATGGGATATGAGAAAACTTCATTTGTGGAAAATCCAGGTGAAGTTGCTGTTCGAGGTGGGATTGTGGATCTCTATCCAATTACAGAAGAGTGCCCATATCGTATTGAGTTTTGGGGTGATGAAGTTGATTCCATACGAAGTTTTGACGTTGAAAGCCAAAGATCCATAGAAAATATCGATGCGATCAAAGTGTATCCGGCAACAGAAGTTGTGTTGTCTAAAGATATGATTGCTTCTGGATTAAAGAAGATGGAAAAAGAACAAAAGGTATATGCGGCAGAGTTAAAAAAGGCACTGAAAACAGAGGCCTATGCAAGAATTAATCAGGAGATGGAACGGGTAAAAGAAGAACTGACAGAACTTGGAAGCCTAATCGGTATCGATGCCTATTTGCCTTATTTTTGTGAGAAAACAGTTTCCTTTTTTGACTATTTTATGAAAGACGATACGATTTTTTTCTTAGATGAGGCAAATCGGATTGAAGAAAGAGCGCAGACATTTACGAGTGAGTATCAAAATAGTATGAAATCCCGTTTAGAAGGGGGCTATATCTTACCTGGACAAAGTAATCGCATCTGTCTTTTTGAAGATGTGATTGCCAACCTTGAGAGACGTCCGCTCGTATATATCAGTATGCTTGGACAGCAATATCATTTTTCACATGTAAAAGAGCAATATTATCTGGAAGTCAAATCGATTCAGGCATATAATAACAGTTTTGAGCAATTGATAAAGGACTTAAAGGCATATAAAAATAAAAAATATAAAATTTTAGTCTTATCGCCATCGAATACAAGAGCGAAACGATTTGCTGGAGAAATTAGAGATGCCGGGTTAGAGGCAGCCTTTCGAGAGCAGTTAGATAGAGAATTAGAACCGGGTGAGATTGTCGTTTCTGCCGGTAAACTAAAAAGTGGATTTGAATATCCAATGATCAGATTTGTTGTTATTTCAGAGAGTGATGTATTTCAGACTCGAAAATCGCGTAAGAGAAAGAAAAAAGTCAGTCAGAATGGAATTAGGATTCATAATTTTTCTGATTTGTCAATCGGTGATTATGTGGTTCATGAAAACCATGGAGTTGGAATTTATCGTGGAATTGAAAAAATAGAAGTAGATAAAATCGAAAAAGATTATTTAGATATTGAATATAAAGGTGGAAGTCATTTATTTATGTTGGCTTCACAGTTGGATTTAATTCAAAAATATGCAAGCGCAAAAGCAAAACCACCGAAAATCAATAAATTGGGTGGAAATGAATGGACTTCGACCAAAAAGAAAGTAAAGGGTAAAGTAAATGCCATTGCCAAAGATTTGGTCGATCTATATGCTATTCGTCAATCACAAAAAGGATTTGCCTGTGATAAGGATACGGTTTGGCAGACAGAATTTGAAGAATTATTTCCGTATGAAGAAACTGAAGATCAGTTAAATGCGATTGAAGATACAAAACGGGATATGGAAAGTGATAAAATCATGGACCGTCTGATTTGTGGAGATGTTGGCTATGGAAAAACGGAAGTGGCAATTCGCGCAGCATTTAAAGCTGTCATGAACAGCAAACAAGTTGTCTATCTTGTGCCAACAACGATTTTGGCACAGCAGCATTATAATTTATTTGTCGAGCGTATGAAGAATTATCCAATCAGAGTAGAAATGTTATCTAGATTTCGGACACCGGCACAACAAAAAAAGACGATCGAAGGTTTGGAAAAGGGGAGTGTTGATATTGTGATCGGAACCCATAGGGTGTTCTCAAAAGATGTCAAATACAAAGATTTGGGATTATTGATCATCGATGAAGAGCAGCGATTTGGGGTCGCTCATAAAGAGAAGATAAAAAAAATGCGGAAAAATATTGATGTATTATCGCTTTCAGCGACACCGATTCCAAGAACACTTCATATGAGTCTGATCGGTATTCGTGATATGAGTTTATTGGAAGACCCCCCAGTTGACCGTCGGGCTATCCAAACCTATGTACTAGAATTTAACGAAGAAATGGTACGAGAGGCGATTTTACGAGAATTAAGTCGTGGCGGACAAGTGTATTATGTATATAATCGGGTAAACAATATTGAAGAGATAACAGGAATGGTACAAAAACTGGTGCCAGAAGCTACCGTTGATTTTGCCCATGGGCAAATGAATGAACGGGCATTGGAAAATAAAATGTATCAATTTATGAATGGAGAAATTGATGTGCTCGTTTCAACAACGATTATTGAAACCGGACTCGATATTTCCAATGTCAATACGATGATTATTCATGATGCGAATCGTTTGGGACTTTCACAATTGTATCAGCTTCGGGGACGCGTTGGTCGATCGAATCGGACAGCCTATGCATTTTTGATGTACAAAAGAGACATGATGTTAAAAGAAACGGCAGAAAAAAGGCTACAAGCAATTCGAGAATTTACTGATCTTGGATCTGGATTTAAAATCGCGATGCGTGATCTGGAAATCCGTGGAGCTGGAAATCTTCTGGGTGAAGCACAGTCCGGGCATATGGAAGCGGTTGGATATGATCTGTATTGCAAAATGTTAAATGATGCGGTATTACGGTTAAAAGGAGAAATACAAGAGGAAGATGTATTTGAGACAATTGTGGATCTTCCAATGAACGCATTTATACCGGCAACTTATGTGAAAAATGAATTTCAAAAATTGGAGTTATATAAACGGATTTCTGAGATTTCCATAGAAGAAGAATACGAAGAAATGGTCGATGAGATGATCGATCGCTTTGGTGATATGCCAAATTCTGTCAGCAACCTGCTAAAAATAGCAATGCTTCGTGCGGATGCACATCGTGCGTATTTACTCGGAGTAGAGCAAAAGGGGGAGACTGTGTGGTTTAAAATGTATCCAAAAGCAAAGGTCGATGTCGAGAGGATTCCAGAATTATTGGAACGTCATCGAGGTAAATTGAAATTTCAAACTGGTGAAACCCCAGCATTTCGTTTGTCGATCGCAAGATTAAAGAAAAAAGAACAGTTCCCGAGTATTTGCCAGATTGTGAATGAAATAAAGGATTTGATAGAGTAGCATTTTTGTAGTATATTAATAATGATTAGAAAAAGAACTTATAAATGGAGGTAGTTATGAAGAAAAAGCTTGCAGCAGTTTTAGTAGTTGTGATTATCATTGTCGCTGCATTTGCAGGATATCAATTGATGAATGATACAGTATTCCAATATGGTGATGCAAAGGTAAGTTTACCAGAGGCAACCGTATATGCGAAAATCCAGCAGTATAGTGCAGAGTCACAGTATGGTTCCTATTTTGGTGAAGAAATGTGGACAATGGAAGTTGAAGATGGCGTTACATTAGAACAATCTGTAAAAGATAATACGATCAAGCAGATTAAAGCCGTGAAAGTTTTGAATGACCATGCAGATGATGTCAAAGTTTCTCTCACAAAAGAGGAAAAAACACAAGCTGAGGAAAGTGCGAAAGTATTTATGGATAGCGATGAAGGTAAGAAGATCATAGAGCAGGCAAAAGCGGATGAAGAACTGATTAAGACGATTTATCAGGAAAACGCTTTGGCGACAAAAGTAAAACAGGCAATTGTTGATAAAGTAGATACCAAGGTGACAGATGAGGAAGCGCAGATAAGAACGGTGTATAAACTTGTTTTTGCTACGAAAAAAACAGATGCCAACGGCAAAGTAACCGAACTTTCCGATACAGAAAAAGCAAAACAAAAAAAGAAAGCAGAAAAAGCGTATAAAGCCTTAAAGAAAGGCGCGGATATTACCGCATTGGCAAAGCAATATGATGTTCAGGATACTGTCAACGAAAGTTATGGAGCTGGACAGTCTGCTGGTGGAGAAAAATTTGAAGCGGCAGTTGCAAAGCTCAAAAAAGGTAAATTTACTTCTGTGATCGAAGATGAAGAAGGTTATGTAATCGCAAAACTGGTTACTGATAATGATAAAAAGAAAACAGAAGAAAATAAACAGACAGTTTTAGAAAATCGTCAGAATGATGCATATCAAAAGCAATATGATAAATGGGCGAAAAATCTGGAAGCAGATTGGGATGACAGCAAGTCAATCAAGAAGAGACTTTGGAATAAAGTGACATTTCAATATGGCGAATTAGGTTCTACGGAAGCGAGTACGACAGAAGCAACGACTGCGACAACAACAACTAAAAAATAATTAGAAATATAGTTTGCCAGGACGTAAGAATAGGGTGAGAAAATGATATTTATTTTCTCACCCTATTTTGTGTATTATTTTATGACTTCTATTAAGACGCACATAAACAGACAAATAATTGTAAATGCGTAAAAAGATATGCCGGTTAATTTATAGTTCGGGCGTAATTGATAGCTTTCCTTATCACGCCAGGACTGAATTTCTGGCCAGTTTCCATTTAATTTAGCAATTTTTCGATATAATAAATATGCTAATAAACAGCCACCCACAGCAATTGGTAAAAGTGCCGGTAAAACAGTAACAACATCGTGAATGGTAAGCGATGTATCTGCCACGTTACCATAGACATCTGGTAAAAGGTTTTTTAACTTTTGTTCAATAAAGACCATAAAAATACTAGTTGCGTTGAACAGAAAATGCATGATAATGGAAGCAAATAAACTTCCACTTGCTTCTACTAAAAGAGCAAAGATCGTACCAAGTACAAATGCATAACAGAACTGGTTAAAGTTCATATGCATTAAGCCAAAGCAAAATGCTGAAAGAAAGATTGCTTTTACTGGGCGCTGATTACGATATTGTCCATATAAAACACCACGGAATGTGAATTCTTCAATGACAGCCGGAAGCAGTGCCATTGTAAGAATAGAATATACGAAACCATTTGTAATCACGGTATTGGTAATGGTGTTGCCGATAACATTATCAGAAAACAACAGACTGATCATATTTACGATCGAAATCAATGGCCAAAGACAATAGGTAAAAGGTATGATCAATAAAATTGTCAGTGGATGGAAAGATTTCAGTCGTGTAGATGATGAGATCGGCTGTTTTGTCACGATGAGATAAAGAATACCTAATACAAGTGGCAGGAACTGGGCGACCCGTTCCTGCACAGAAGCACTCATAAATAAATTACCGATCATCGATATTGATAAATATAATATAAGATAAATAATTAAAAAATAATTTACTTTATGCGGATTTTTTTTCATATTTTTATAACTAAAATTCCTTTTGTATTAATAGATTAAGCCATTCCTGACCATCACTTTTTTGTCGGACATCATCGGTTGTCCAGATATCCTGAATTTTTAATTCAGGGAATTTTCGTAAAACTTTTTGTAGTTCTTCTTCTTTGTATTCTGAAAAATAACGTTGGTGTCGAATACCTTCAAAATCACCTTTATGCACAGACATATAAAATACTCCACCCGGATTTAGAGCTTTCGATATTTTCTGTATAATTGATGGAAGTTCTTCTTTTTCGATATGTACGAGAGAAGCACATGCCCAAATTCCGTCAAATACTTCTTCAAAGTCCAAATCTTCAAACTGCATATGCAATACATCCAAATCGGTATGGATGCTGGCAAGAGAACACATCTCTTCAGAACCATCTAAAGCAGTTACATCATACCCCATATTTAAAAAAGTAAGACTGTCGCGGCCGGAGCCACATCCTAAATCTAAGACAGATGATCCTTCATCCAGATAGGAGATAAATGGTTCCATTAAATGTGATACGTCTAAATCAACTGTATTTTCAAAATAAATGCTTGCGTATTGGTTATAATAGTCGTTCGAGTCCAATGTAGAAACTCCTCCTTAAATTCAATTCATAAACATAAGTAACATATATATATCCGGTTTCTCTATCATTTCAATAGTATAACATAGAACGAGTACAAAAAGTATAAATGATTTCTTAAATTTTGCGAATTCCATGTGGGGTAATCGTAATTTTTCCCTGTTTTAACAAACGTCCAACGGCTCGTTTGAAGGCGTTTTTACTCAGTCCAAGTTCTCGTTTGATGACAGCTGGTTTTGCTTTGTCAGTAAAAGGAAGCACACCGTCATAACTTTCAATTGTCTGCATCACAAGTTCACAGTCTGCATCCATTTGCAGATATGCTTTTTCACGTAAACTTAAATCTAATTTTCCATCTTCTCGTACGCGTATCACTCTTGCAGTTACGATGTCTCCAACATAAAGGTCAGTCTGTAGTTCTCTAGAAGGAATCATACCGTGATATTTTTGATCAACAGCGACGAATGCACCAAAGTTCTCGTTTAAATTGTAGATTATTCCTGTGACGTGGTCATCTTTTTGATAAGGACTGTCAGTAGAAAGCAGATCGTATATCTTCATGGATGCACAAAGTCGCTCGCTTTTATCAATATATAAGGTTACTAAATACTGTTTTCCTTTACGAACGGTCTGTGTCTGTTCTTTGAACGGCAAAAATAGGTCTTTTTCTAATCCCCAGTCCAGAAAAGCCCCGATAGAAGATAAAGAAACAACTTCTAATTTGGCAAGACCTCCCAAAGTTAATTTTGGAATTTGTGTGGTTGCAATTGGGCGATCTTCGGAATCTTTGTATACAAAGACTTCAATGGCATCACCATTACGCATATCTTGTGGAACTTGTTTTTTTGGCAGCAGGATACGACCATCCAATTTGCCGGGTTCATCATTTAAATAGACACCAATACTGGCTTTTTTAACCATATAAAGGGTTTGTAATTTACCTAATTCTATCATATTTTCTCCTATTCCTTTTCTTTTGCCTCAACAATTACATATGGAACACCTTGTTCGTTGCATAACTGTATCGTATGACAATGAGAATCTGTAGTTATGCGTGGAAAAATCATATCATGCAGCACAGCGGAATGCTTATATTCTGCCCGAATTTGATGAATTTGAAATTGTTCCGGGAGAAATTCTTCTGCAAATGCAACATACTGTGCATTATTTACATGATGATTGGTATCAATGTGCATTTTTGTAATCATAAAAGGTTCTTGTTCTATAAATTCTTTTGGAGCGCGTATCTTACGTGGCGCATATTTCATAGGGATGCGATCGTTATGACCATAGGCTTTGATTTCATCCTCATCTAATTCTGCTGGTCCTAATGTTTCGGTGTCCGTATATACCCAGATAGAGTTGGCATAGGCAATACGGGTACCATGTTTATCTTGAATATCAAAATTACGATATCCATAAATTTTTTTCCAGTCATAAGCCCATGTGCCTACAGAAATTTCTTCTCCAAAGCAAGGATAGCGGTCAACGATAATTTGCCAGCTAAGGAGTAGCCAGGCACGATGTCGTTTTTCTAAAAAATGTAATCCATGTCCAATATCTTCTGATTGAAATGTGGAACAATCTTGAAAATATTTGATGATCTGAGAAATACTAACTTGTTCGTTTGCGCCGACTTCGCTATAACGTACGCGCTGTTTAATTCTATATTCCATAATGTGAAACCTCAGTTCTGTTTTTGTGGTAAAATGAATACATTATTCGTTATTATAAACGATTGCCAGTTGATTTACCAGCAATTTCTTATGAAATAGGATTTGGTTGTTTTGTTTTATCAAAAAAATAGAGTGATTGCTCACAATAAGATGGAAAAGGATCTGTCAAGGAGGATGTAAAGATGTATACATTTAAAGATTTAATAGCAATTGTCAAACGGTTACGGGCTAAAGATGGGTGTCCATGGGATCGGGTGCAAACTCATGAGAGTTTGCGGGGATGTATGCTAGAGGAGGCTTATGAAGCGGTTGATGCGATTGACCGAAGTGATGTAGAGAATTTAAAAGAGGAGTTGGGGGATGTGTTAATGCAAGTTGTCATGCATGCAGAGATTGCATCGGAAGAAGGGCAATTTACACTGGAAGAAGTCATTGATGGCATTTCAGAAAAGTTGGTTCGCCGTCATCCACATGTCTTTGGTATGACAGAGGAAAATTCGCAGGATGGAGTACAAAAAACATGGGAGGAAATTAAGCAGATAGAAAAAAACGAGGAAACTGCCTGGGATGGATTAAAAAGAATTCCGTTGGTACTTCCAGCTTGTTTGCGGGCCCAAAAGATTCAGAAAAAAATGGAGAAAGCCGGATATCATCTTGCGTCTGTTGAAACAATGAACACTAAGATTCATGACATAAATTTATCAACCGAAACATTATCAGAAGAAATTATCGGGGAAGTATTATTTTATATTGTGCTGGCGGCAAGGAAAGCCGGAATCGATGCAGAGCAGGCATTGGCAGAATATAATAAGGAGTTTGTGAATAAGATAATAGGACAAAATTGAGAAAATGGCTAAAATCTGCGATTTGTATAAGTTTTTCTTGACTTTTTGAATAAAAACATTTATAACAGTTAATACAGGTCATGAACAGCCTGTTCCACGCTTAATGGGTTATTTGTCCTCGTGAGAAGGAGGAACAGAAAAAACAAAGTGTAAAATTATGAGAGAAACAAGATGTTTCAATATAGTTTATTAGGAGGAAGAAATGAACAAAGCAGAATTAGTTGCAGCAGTTGCTGAAAAAACTGAATTATCTAAAAAAGACGCAGAAAAAGCAGTAAAAGCATTTACAGACGTAGTTGCTGAAGAATTAACAAAAGGCGGAAAAATCCAATTAGTAGGATTTGGTACTTTTGAAGTATCTGAAAGAACAGCAAGAGAAGGAAGAAATCCAAGAACTGGCGAAGTTATGACTATCCCTGCATCTAAAACACCTAAATTTAAAGCAGGTAAAGCATTAAAAGATATTGTAAATCAGTAATAATGAATGAGTATAGCTGCTGGATTTCCGGCAGCTATTTCTATATGATGACATGGTGAGAATTATGAGACTTGATAAATTTTTGAAAGTGTCACGTTTGATCAAGCGTCGTACGGTTGCCAATGACGCATGCGATAGTGGACGTGTCATGGTCAATGGGAAACAGGCAAAAGCTGGAACAAAGGTAAAAGTTGGTGACATACTAGAAATCCAATTTGGAAATAAGACAGTAAAAGCAGAGATTCTTAAGATTGTTGATACAACCAAAAAAGAAGAGGCAAAAGATATGTTCCGTTATTTGTAATGTGTGGCAGATTGAAAAAGTCTTTCTGATGAATAAAATGATTCCTGTCCTAATATATTAGGGTATAGGAATGGAGGGAAGACAATGGAAGGACATAAAGTAAACATTTGGAACCGCAATAAAGGCACGATCACAGGAGTCCGCGACGTTGTATCATTTGATGTCGCTGAGATTATTTTAGAGACAGAACTAGGGCTTTTATCGATCAAAGGAAATAATCTGCATGTAAAGAGATTGACTGTGGAAAAAGGGGAAGTAGAAATTGATGGCAGTATTGACGGATTTCAATACACGGAACAAAAAGAAAAAGGTGCTGGCGGAGAAAGTCTGCTCGGCCGTCTGTTTAAATAATGGATGGCAATATCGTTTTACAGATGAAAGTGTTTTTCTTTTCGATTTTGTTGGGAATACTTTTAAGCGGTTGTTATGATGGATGGAAACTATTTTGGAAGAGTCATGACAAAGGAGTTTTCTTTTCTGACACATTGTTTTGGATGTTGACCGGGATCATTCTTTTTCTATTTACAGAATGGGAAAACGAAGGAAATATTCGTGGGTATTTATTCCTGGGATGGTTTTTAGGATGGTTTCTTTATCGCAAGTTATTTCAAAAGATGTTAAGAAGAATTTGGATTTGGATCATTGAAATATTGAAAAAGGTTAGAAAAAACGTTAAAATGATCATAGAAAGAAGGTGAGGACTTGGCACGAAAGAAAAAAGATAAATATGCAAAATATCGCAGACAAAATCCAGAAAAGAAGAAAAGAAACCGGATATTTGGAACAATTGTTATCATGATTCTTGTTGCTATGGTTCTGGCCGAGATTGGTTTATTTCAGGAAAAGCACAAGTTAGAGGCAGAAAAAGCAAGCATTGAAAAACAAATTAAACAAGAAGAAGAACGAACAAAATCATTGGAAAAGGAAAAGAAATATCGAAATTCAAATGCCTATATTGAAAAAATTGCACGCGAAAAATTTGGTCTGTTTTATCCGGATGAATATGTTTTAGAAGAAGATTAAAAAAGTATTTGACAAGCAAGGAAAATGTTGATATAATCATTTTCGTTGAGTTCGGCGATGTAGCTCAGTTGGCTAGAGCACACGGTTCATACCCGTGGTGTCGGCAGTTCGAATCTGCCCGTCGCTATATTGAGAGACGGTATAGAAAAATCTATATCGTCTTTTTTCTTTATCTTGAAATCGTTCTGTTATCTGACAAAAACGGCATATGAAAATCCCTATAATAGTATCATCCATAACCAAAATGATATGAAGGAGGGAGAAATGTGGCTGGTGAAAGTGAGAAGGAATATATTTTATCCAGACAGCTTGAAAAAATAGAACACTTATTTTTGTGGCTTTCTCGTTGCTATTATGGAGAAGAGATAGAAGCTGAACACTGGAAATCTGCAGAAATAGAGCGATTGTTAGTAGAATTAGAGAGACAATACTGTGAGCGTTGTCCGAAAAAGGAATTATGCCATAGGAAAATAAAACGTGCTTTCATACAAAAAGGATATTTAGAGCAAGAGGATGTTGTCTCATATCTTACTTGTCATGGAGGAGCAGATTTGATTCAGGCAGCAAATCAGATGTATCAGTTTGGGCTTCAGCAAATTCGTATGGAGCAGCAAAGGCAGATTCATCAACGCTTTTTTGTCAATCAATATCGTGCAGCAGCACAAGTCATTCGTGATTGCATGAATCAGTGGGAAGATCAAAATGAAAAAGAATTGATCGTGGATCAGTCAATTGAGAAAAATGCCAGAAAATATGGTATTTATGTCCGTGATTTCTACCAAAAAGAGCAGAATGGAAAATTAGAATTATATGTGTATCTGCGTGTAAAAAAAGGAGAAAAAACGGCACGTGAGATTGCAGGTGTTTTCTCCCGCATTTTCAATAAACGCTTAAAACCGCAGATGGGATGCAAATCTGTTGTCGGTAACCGCTTTGTTTGGATAGAATTACAAGAGGAAGTCAGATTTTATACTTTGTCGGGAGGGAAAAGGCTCTCGAGTAAAGAGGAAGATGTCTGTGGTGAGCAGTTTACCCTGGAAAATATTCGTGAAGATTGCTTTGCAGCAGTTATCTGCGATGGACTAGGAACTGGGGAACTTCCGGGACGAGAAAGCAAAAGAGTTATTGAACTTTTAGAGACATTGTTAGAAAGTGGGATTGTTGTTGAAACTGCTATGGAAATGGTCAAATCTTCGATGCTATTTTCTTCACAGCATGAGCGTTATGTCACATTGGATTGTCTGTTGATCGACCTGTATACAGGGATTGGAAAAATGTTAAAGTTAGGCTCTGCAGAGTCATTTATCATTCGTGAACAGTCTGTGGAAATGATTGCAGGAAATCATCCGCCAGTTGGGGCATGTTTTGATGAAAAAACGGTATTTATCCGAAAAAAATTAAATCATGGTGACATTGTTGTGATGGTCTCAGATGGTGTATTGGATGAATTTGGCGGGAGTGTGGCATTTTCCAGCTTTTTGATGAAGCAGAAAGAAACATGTCCACAGCTCTTATGTGATCAGATTATGGATCAAATAACACAAAGACGAGATGACTGTACGGTTCTTGCAGTTGGAATCTGGAATAAATAAAAGAAAAATTAAAAAAGTGATAGAAGATACAAATATGGATAAGATGAAAGAATATAGTCAGAAGCACAATTTAATCAATAAAGGGGACCGTATTGTGGTGGCATTTTCCGGGGGACCGGATTCCGTTTATTTAATGTTGAAATTGTTGGCGATACAACAAGAAATGGAATTGACATTAGTGGCTGTTTATATTAATCATAAGCTGTTAAAAGAGGCGGATGAACATGCAAAGTTTGTGCGCCGATTTTGTGATCAATATGATATTTCGCTTTATTATTTTGAAAAAGATATTGCGTCGTATGCCAAAAAAGAGAAATTATCGATTGAAGAAGCCGGTCGCAAATTTCGTTATCAAAAGTTTTATGAGGTTTTAGAACAATTGCATTATGACTCAATTGCAGTTGCACACCATCAGGACGACCAGGCGGAGACAGTGTTATATCGCATGGCCAGAGGGACAGGATGGAAGGGTATGGCCGGAATCCGTCCGAAACAAAATAAAATTATTAGACCGTTACTTGGAGTTTCAAAGCAGGAGATTCTTGCCGAATTAGAGCAAATGAAGCAAAGTTATAATGTAGATCCGTCGAATCAGGATACCGTTTACGCGAGAAATCAGATTCGTCATCTGGTCTTACCTGATTTATCTGTAGTAAATCAGCAAGCAAGGGAACATATTGCCAAATTGGCAGAACAAATGGAAGAGCTAGGAGATTATATTGAACTAGAAATAGAGCAATTATGGAATCATTGTGTCGTCTCAGATAAAAAACAGTGGAAAATTAATATTCCGCAAATAAAAAATTCTGCTTTATTTTTACAGAAAGAAATTTTGAAACGGGCGTTGGCGGAAGCATCGGGTCTGGAAAAAGATTTGAGTCGAACCCATGTAAACCAATTGTTATTGCTCATGACAGCGCAAACTGGGAAAAGAATGGATTTTCCATACAATGTGTGGGCGGTACGACAGTATGACTGGTTGGTCTTGCAGAAACAACAAAAAAAGGAAAATATAAAAATTCCAATCCAAGGAGAAGGAAGATACGAGATTCCATTTGCAGACGGATTCATAGATGTAAAAATTCTTCAAAAGAAAGAAGAGTTTTCACAAAAGTTGTATACGAAAACTTTTGACTATGATAAAATTAAAGAGTCTATAGTTGTTCGTTCCTATGAGAAAGATGATTATTTTATTATGAATAGGCAGGGACAACATAAAAGAATAAATCGATATTTCATTGATCAAAAAATACCAGGAGACCAAAGAGGGAAAATTCCTCTCGTAGCAGACGGAAGTCACATCATTTGGATCATTGGTGGCAGAATCAGTGAAGCATATAAAGTCACGAAAGAAACAACAAGAGTAATGCAGCTTACATGGGTGCAGATGGAGGAAGTATGATGGAACATAAGATTAACGTTTTGATTTCAGAAGAAGAAATAAATGCGAGAATTAGTGAGTTAGGTGCACAGATCAGTCAGGAATATGCGGGCGAATCGGTTCATCTTGTTTGTATTTTAAAAGGAAGTATCTATGTTACTTGTGAACTGGCCAAGAAAATTACAGTTCCGGTTACATTAGATTTTATGTCCGTTTCTAGTTATGGTGATGGAACGAAATCTTCAGGTATCGTAAAAATGGTCAAGGATTTAGATGAGACGATCGAGAATAAAAATGTAATAGTAGTAGAAGATATTATTGACTCCGGACGTACACTTAGTTATTTATTGCCGCTATTAAAAGATAGAAAGCCAAAAAGTTTAAAACTTCTGGCATTTTTAGATAAACCGGAACGCAGAGTGAAAGAAGTGACCGTTGATTATAATGGATTCCAGATTCCAGACGAATTTGTTGTTGGTTTTGGGCTTGATTATGCTCAACAATATAGAAATCTTCCATATGTAGGTGTTGTGGAAGTATAATATTTGTAATTGTTTAAAGCCAAGCGAAATTGCATAAGAAGTACGATGAATGTTTACATTTTAGAGTTCTTTTTATGCAATTTTATTTGGCATATTTGTTTTTTTATTCTTGGCTTAGAACAGTTACCATAGTTTAATATGAGGAGTGTGAAAGGATTTGAATCAAAGAAGAGGTAATAGTATTTACCTGTTAACGATGATTGTCGCTATTGCGTTGTTTTGGTACTTTGGAAATGCAACGCAGAGCTCAGGCAATAGTTATAGTGAAGCAAAATTTTATGATGACTTAAAGAATAATAAGGTCAATGAAGTGGTCATTAACCAAAATAAAGAAGTACCAACAGGAAGTGTCACAGTCACAATTGGAAAGAATAATGAAAAAAAGACATTTTCTACCAGTAATGTAAATACAGTTCAGGATAATTTGAAAAATGATTATCCGAAAGTGAATTACCAGTTAAAACCAATCGATCATTCTATGGATTGGATACGAGATTTTCTGCCAAATGTCATTATGTTTGGAACGCTGATCTTTTTTATGGTCATGATGATGCGTCAGAATAGTGGAGGCGGCAAAATGGCCGACTTTGGCAAGAGTCGTGCGAAACTAGCAAAGGAAGATGGAATTAAAGTAACTTTCGATGATGTTGCGGGTCTTGATGAGGAAAAAGAAGCATTACAGGAAGTTGTAGATTTCTTAAAAGAGCCAAAAAAATATATTGATGTTGGAGCCAGAATTCCGAAAGGTGTTTTACTTGTTGGCCCTCCGGGAACCGGTAAAACTTTGATCGCAAAAGCAGTGGCTGGAGAAGCAGGTGTGCCATTTTTTAGCATTTCTGGTTCAGATTTTGTTGAAATGTTTGTTGGTGTTGGAGCATCTCGTGTGCGAGATTTATTTGAGGAAGCTAAGAAAAATGCTCCTTGTATTGTTTTTATCGATGAGATTGATGCAGTTGGAAGACGCCGCGGAAGCGGTCTTGGTGGTGGACATGATGAAAGAGAACAGACATTGAACCAGTTACTGGTTGAAATGGACGGTTTTGGTGTTAATCAGGGGATCATTGTTCTCGCAGCTACAAACCGCGCTGATATTTTAGACCCAGCGATTATGAGACCCGGAAGATTTGACCGTAAAGTAGGGGTTGGTAGACCAGATATCAAAGGACGAGAAGAAATTTTAAAAGTCCATGTTCGCAAAAAACCACTTGGTGATGACGTGGATCTGCATGAAATCGCACGAACAACAGCTGGCTTTGTCGGTGCTGATCTTGAAAACTTGATGAATGAAGCTGCTATTCAGGCAGCTAGGGATGCAAGAGCCTATATTAAAAAAGAAGACGTTGATAAGGCATTTATCAAAGTAGGAATCGGAACAGAGAAGAAGAGCCGTTTAGTTCCGGAAAATGAACGCAGGATTACCGCATACCATGAATCCGGACATGCAATTTTATTCCATCTTCTTCCGGATGTAGGACCAGTTTACACGGTATCGATTATTCCAACAGGCGTAGGTGCCGCAGGTTATACTATGCCGTTACCTGAGAATGATAATGTCTTTATGACAAAAGGAAAGTTGTTACAGGATATTATGGTATCGTTAGGTGGTCGAATTGCAGAGGAATTGATTTTTGATGATGTAACCACTGGTGCGTCTCAAGATATTAAGCAAGTTACGGATACGGCACGTAAGATGGTAACACTGTATGGTATGTCTGATAAATTGGGACCATTGCACTATGGTGCAGATGATCAGGAAGAAGTATTTCTTGGCAAAAATATTGGACATGAAAAACTTTATGGAGAACAGGTGACTACTTTGATCGATCAAGAAGTACACCGCATTGTTGATGAATGTTATGAACAGGCAAAAGCATTATTAGTTGCCAATATTGATTATTTGCATCAATGTGCAGAACTTTTATTAGAAAAAGAAAGAATTGATCAAAAAGAATTTGAAGAAATTTTTAAATAGTCGTTTTGTTTATAGGGAATAGGTCAATTTTGTATAAAAAAAGCATTAAAAAATGAAAATTGTAGTGAAAAACGTTTATTGGTTGGCATTTTAATATCGAATTGCACAAAAAAAAAAATAAAATTTGTTAATATTTATGCACACTTTTAAAAGCCAATATGTATAATAATAATTGTAACCCCCCAATACATTATATAGTTTTTTGCTACACCCAATAAGTAACAAAATACCTTCTCCAAAAAGGACAGCTAGTCGGCTGTCCTTTTTATGTGCGCAAAAATACAATAGTTTCTTAATAATTGACCAATAATTGTAAAATACCTACGTAAATGCATATATAATCATGAAAAACGGTTGTGTATACAACAAAGTTATATTAAAATAGAAGTATTAGTTTTGAAAGGACAATAAAAATGATGAGAGTATCAAGGGCTGAAAGATTACAAAGCTATATTTTTGAAAGAAAACCTTTGATTCGTACAAATGCATTCTTTTCGGATAATACAAAATTTTATCAGTCACCAGAGGAACCAACGGATCAGGATGATATTACAATTCGATTTCGTACAGTAAAACACAATGTAGATAAAGTATATATTGTTGTAAACAAAGAAAAGTTATTAATGACTTGTAGTGAGTCAGAAGGATACTTTGATTACTATGAGATTGTGATTCCGGCAGGAGCACAAGAACTAAGCTATTATTTTGAAATTCATGTGAATGGCAGTGTATTTTATTATAATCGAAAAGGTGCTGTACGCCATAATGATGAGACATATAATTTTTCAATTGTTAAGAATTTTTCCACACCAAAATGGGCAAAATCAGCGGTTATGTATCAAATTTTTGTAGACCGCTTTTATAATGGAGATAAATCCAATGATGTATTAGAAAATGAATATATATACATTAATGAAGTGACAAGAAAAGTAGATGATTGGGGAAAATACCCAGCTTCGATGGGAGTTCGCGAATTTTATGGAGGCGACTTACAAGGAGTTTTAGATAAATTAGATTATCTTCAGGATTTGGGTATTGATGTTGTTTATTTAAATCCAATTTTTGTGTCACCTTCCAATCATAAATACGATATCCAGGATTATGATTATGTTGATCCACATTTTGGAAAGATTGTCGTTGATAAAGGTAAGTTAGTGGAAGAGGGAGATGTTTCGAATAAGAATGCCAGTCGTTATATCTGTCGTGTTACCGATAAACGCAATCTTGAAGCGAGCAATCAGTTGTTTATTAAGCTGGTCGAAGAAATCCATCGCAGAGGGATGAGAGTGATCCTAGATGGGGTATTTAACCATTGTGGTTCTTTTAATAAATGGATGGATAGAGAGCGTATCTACGAAGGTGCAAAAGGATATGAAAAGGGTGCTTATATTTCAAAAAGCAGTCCTTACCATACATTTTTTAAGTTTTATGATGAAGAAGATCGTTTTTGGCCGTACAATACATCTTATGATGGCTGGTGGGGACACGATACACTTCCAAAATTAAATTACGAAGATTCAGATAAGTTATACTGTTATATTATTGATATTGCAAAAAAATGGGTATCTCCACCGTATAATGTGGATGGCTGGCGTCTTGATGTGGCTGCCGATCTTGGACATTCTAATGAATTTAATCATAAATTCTGGAAGGACTTTCGAAAAGCAGTAAAAGAGGCAAATCCAGAGGCAATTATTCTTGCGGAACATTATGGTGATGTTGCGCCATGGTTGCAAGGTGATGAGTGGGATACAGTAATGAATTATGACGCATTTATGGAACCGCTTACATGGTTTTTAACAGGGATGGAGAAGCACAGTGATGAATATCGTGCTGATCTGGATGGAAACTATAAGACGTTTTCTGATGCGATGAAACATCATATGTCACGATTCCATTACCCATCTCTACAGGTATCGATGAATGAGCTTTCTAATCATGATCATTCTAGATTTTTGACCAGAACAAATAAGAAAGTCGGACGAACTCAGTCAGTAGGTCCGGAAGCGGCAGATAAGGGTGTGTCAAAAGGTGTTTTTAGAGAAGCCGTGTTGATGCAGATGACATGGCCGGGTGCACCAACGATTTATTATGGAGATGAAGCTGGTGTGACTGGATGGACAGATCCTGATAACCGCAGAACCTATCCTTGGGGAAAGGAAGATAAGGATTTAATCCTGTTCCATAGAAGTATGATTAAGATTCATAAGAAATACCCTGCATTTATGGAAGGTTCATTAAAATTTATTCATGGTGAAAAAAATGTATTTTGCTATGGGCGATTTACGGATAGCGATTATGCAATCGTTATGTTAAATAATAATGATAAGGCAAAAAAATTTGTGATTCCAGTATGGCAGATTGGAGTCACAGATAATTATAAAATGCAACAAATTATGTTGACGATCGAAGAAGGACATGCGGAAGATAAAGTGGATTATCCAGTAAAAAATGGTTATGTTACGATCACAATGCCGAAACATTCTGGAACCATTCTTCATGCGGTACTTCTTGAGGATAAAAAGAACCAGTAAATAAGCTTTATTTCTGGGAAAGAAAGCTATAGAAAAAAATTTAAAAAAAATGAAAAAAGTACTTGCTTTTTTCTGGAACATCTAGTATACTTGATAACTGTCAGATGGTTCTTGGATGGATTCCCGAGTGGCCAAAGGGGGCAGACTGTAAATCTGTTGGCAACGCCTTCGAAGGTTCGAATCCTTCTCCATCCATTATCCTACTTATAGGATATGCCGGCGTGGCGGAACTGGCAGACGCACAGGACTTAAAATCCTGCGGGACTTATACTCCCGTACCGGTTCGATTCCGGTCGCCGGCATTTGTCATCAGACAATTGCATGCGGGTGTAGTTCAATGGTAGAACACTAGCCTTCCAAGCTAGATACGTGGGT
>JAUNIX010000058.1 GCA_030523275.1 Lachnospiraceae bacterium | reverse complement strand
TGGAGGATTATTCTCAGGTTAATCTGGATGCGGAATATTGTTTTATAGGGAAAACCGATGAGGAAAAATCTCTGGTTTGCCGTACAGGGGATGTACCGGATAATACGATACAGCAGAGTGAAGGCTGGAGAGCGTTTCGCATAAAGGGAGTATTGGATTTTTCTCTGATTGGTATTTTAGCGGAAATATCTGGAGCATTGGCCAGATATGAGGTCGGACTATTTGCAATTTCTACATTTAATACGGATTATATTTTGGTAAAAGATAAAGATTACAAACGTGCTGTAAAGGCATTAACTTCAGAAGCATATAGGATTATTGAAACAGAGTGAAAAGGAAAGTGGTACAAATGAGTAAAAAACTCGTAGCATATTTTTCAGCAACAGGTATAACTGCGAGAGTGGCAGAAAATTTGGCAGATTCCATCGGAGCGGATTTGTTTGCTATTATACCTACAACAGATTACACAAAAGAAGACTTGGATTGGATGGACAAAAGTTCCAGAAGTAGCGTGGAAATGAGGAATGAAAGCTGCCGACCGGAGATTGCTTATAAAAGAGATAATATGTCGGAGTATGATATGATTTTTGTGGGATTCCCAATTTGGCTTGCGTACCACAAATTGATACAATGCACCTTTTGAGCGTTGAGGGTGCATTTTTAACGATTACCCCTACTCAAAAAACGATAGGGTGCATTTGGAAGAAAGATGGGAATTTCAAACTTGTATGCTATACTGGATACTGAAAGTAAAGAGATAACCTGGAAGTTGCTTAAAAATTACTTTGTTTTTACATTATTGAGATTGCAGGATTCCCTCAGCGATATATAATAAATTTATCAGAGATTATAGGGAGGTATTATGCATTATGTATTGATTTTTACGATAATATCAATTATCGTTTCTTTAATTATTTCGTTACTACTGGAAAAATTATTAAAGAATAGAGAAAAAATAGACGAAAGCTTTGTATTTTGTTTTTGGAAATTAAGTTATAGACGAAAATTTATCAGAACTTTATGGATGTTGCCATTTTTAATAATAGTGATATTTTATATTCATATTACATTCAAATCATATTTATTTACAGGTATTATTGGGGCAATATTAAGTACCATATTTATTCTTCAAGCCGTTTATTATTATAAAAAATGGAAAATGGAAAAATAATAACTTCCAGTTAATGGGGGGGAGCAACAGGGAAAATGTTCGTTGCTTTTTTAGGGATGAGAATACAAAATAAAACGATTACCACTTAATATGTTTAACAAACTTATCAATATAGACCCATAAAGTTATCTTTCATGACAACGAATAATAAGAAATCTATGGTAACATCCTACCCGTAGTGGTAAATTATTCTACAGGAAAGGGTGCGAAGCATGGAAAATGAAGTATATGAAAAAGATTATGGAGAGGAATTCCGGGAACGGAGCGATAAGTCAGAGGGAAAGGATTTCTTAGACACATTGATGGAGGTTGGATTCTTCCAGAAGTATCAGGAAGAAATGAATAAAATTCCAAAGCGTGTGGTTCCCAAAGAAAAAGCGGATTATGAATATCTGCTTGGGGAGTGCGATGCTTACGTCCGGCAGTTCGGTGGAAATATCCGGGGTGAGGTGGATTACCAGAAATGGCAGGCGACCATTGACCTGTACCTGAAACATTTTGAGTTCTGTGACAGAGAGGCGTTGACGCTGTTAAAGGAGATCGCAGAGCGGGCGGAGAACGTGACGTTTTCGGTGAAAGATGGATTGATTCGGATGTCGGTGTTTATTGGATATTTTGATGAGGTGTATTAAAAAACAGGCTACTGACACAAGAGAAGTTTTCATGTATCAGCAGTCTGTTTAAAGAGCGTTTCGCAAAATGACGGGGATAGCTGTTATTCCTTGTTGGCAGGGTCGAACTTGTATCCATATCCAACTACAGTTTTAATGAAATTCAACCCATCTTCGTATGCTGCAGTTTTCTTCCTCACTTGAAAAACTGTGTTTTCCACAGCATGTAAATGGTCGTTTGCTGCTTCGTGCCAGACCGATTCATAAATCTGTTCCTTTGTGAAGATAATGTCAGGGCTGGAATAGAGCAGATATAAAATATCAAATTCTTTTGGAGATAAGTATAAAGCATGGCCGTCAATTTTCACCTCATGTTTTTGAGCGTTCATATAAAGCCGTGAGCTGATCCGCCGGATGCCATAAAACTCTTGCACAGCAATACAGTCCAGACGGATTTGTTCCAGCAGCAGGGAAAGATTGTCAAATTTCTGCGGAGTGCGCAGCCTTTTCATAAGTTGAATCTCCATCTTCAATCCATAGATATCCTTATTGAAATTCAGAAGATGGGTTTCCACAGATATTTCCCCATCATTGCTGATGGTAGGCCGGGGACCGATGTGCGTAATGCCGTAGTAGGTTTTATTTTCCAAAATGGCTGTGGCAATATAAACGCCTTCTGGAGGAAGTGCTTTTTTGTCTGCGATTTTTAGATTTGCAGTCGGCATTCCAATTAGTTTCCCAATTTCACGTCCGTGTATGATGGTTCCTGCTGTTACAAAAACGGGGACAGGGCTGTTTGTTTTTTCCATAGATTTACCTCATATGATTTCATTCATGGACAGAATGAATAATGTACAGGTGACGATAACAAGCATTGAAAAGAGGAATAATCCAAGATGTCTCTTGCCAGAGGCATTGACGGGGGTGGCAAGGTATCCTGCTTTTCTCAGCGCTGTTATCACTGGTTTATATAGCAGAAACGTAAAGCCAGAATTCAGTCCTGCTTTTAAGGAATTGTATGGAAGGAATGCCGGGAGCAGCAGCTTGGCAACGGCTTCTCTGGGGTATCCCATATAAAACGGAGTGATGAGGTAATTCCACAGTAGCATGACAACAACCATTGTAAGGCTGCCAACGCACAGTCCGGTAACAGCGCCTGCTAACGTATGCTTCTTTTTATAAATCAAGGCGGTGGTGCAGGCAAAGGAGCAGGTTGATAAGATATTCATTATGCACCCTAATATACCGGTTTCACTTATGGTTACCATTTCAATCAGAGATACAATGACGGACACAAAACAAGAGGTCATCGGTCCCCAGATCAGACCTCCTAACGTGATGATGACATCTTTGGGATCGTACTTCAGAAACAGTACAACGGGTATTCGGCAGGCAGCAACGGCTATGTAGGCGATGGCGCACAGCATGGCAGTTGAGGTAAGTATTTTTGTTCTTGTAGCCATTCAGATTTTCTCCTTGAAAAAATTAACACCTCAAAGAATGTCTTTCAGGTGTTAAGGAATATTGACAGAATATCAAGAAACATATATTCTGTAATCTGCGCTATCTTCTTCCATCCAGACTATACTGTTGGTTTTGGAATTGCACCAAATCATGCACATATGTGCTTGCGGACTGTACCGCCAATCGGGAATTCTTGCCCATTGGATATCTTTTATCCGATAAGAGTCACCCTGCCCTGAAGACCTCTTATTCAGTTGTCGGAATCAATCATACCGCTTAAAATGCTGTAAAGCAATAGAAGAAGGGAATTTCGGAAGTATTTCGGAAGTATCAGAAAATGGATTGGATATATGTGAAGGATACCTCCATGGCAGGTTCTTTTTCATGGGGCTTTTTCTATCGCAGCAGTGGCATACTGCCTGTGAGCTTATTGACTTTTTTCTTAGGGCCGCAGATAGCAAGACCGAAGTATTGCAGGGTGCTTTCTGACATGTTCCCCATTTTAGAAATAAATTCATCATAGGTTTTACAACCCTGTGCCAGATCGGAAAAGTCAACCACGGTCAAGTCCTGAAAGTCGGGGTGATAGAGCTTCTCACGGATTGCTTTAAGGATTTCCGGTGAGCCTTTCAAAATTGGTACGGGAAACTCAATGATGCCGAGATGCTCGTTTCCACTCTGGTCTGTAACATTCGCACCGACCACCTCCGGCATCTCTTTCCCCAGGGTGATTCCCATGATAGCCGCCGTATTTGCAATAATGCCAAGCGGCAGATTTTCGTCAATGACCATGACGCATTTTTCATTCTGTAAATCCATTTCAGATTGCCTCCTGTTTTTGTGTTTTTCCTCTGTATTCAGAAAGGAACAGTCCGATCAGTGCCAGGACCGTACCAATGCCGGACATCACGGTTACTTTTTCGTTCAGAATAAGAGTGGATGTGACAACTGTGATAACCGGAACTAAGTAAATGTAAATGCTTGTTTTGACAGCGCCCAGGACCTTCACAGCCATGTTCCAAGTGACGAAACAGAGTGCGGATGCGCCCAGGCCCAGGAAGATCAGATTTCCCAGGTAGACTGGATTTGCGAACCGTTCTGCTCCAATACGGCAGTCAAACAGGAATAGCGCAGGCATCATAAATATAATGCCATAAGCAAATACCCGCCTCGTAGTCTGGATGGTGTGATAACCAAAACTGCTGATTTTCCGTGTCAATACAGAGTAGCAGGCCCACACGACTGCCGCAGCTACGGCCAATAAGTCACCGATTGGATTTAATTGCATCTTTGCCCCATTAAAGCTGATCAGGCAGATGCCGGCCATTGCAACTATAAATCCTATGAAGAAATTTGCACACAGTTTTTCTTCCTTCGTGAACAG
>JAUNIX010000038.1 GCA_030523275.1 Lachnospiraceae bacterium | reverse complement strand
AGAACACTAGCCTTCCAAGCTAGATACGTGGGTTCGATTCCCATCACCCGCTTCTGTTATTGCTAATATAGCAGAATCACAATACGCCCAGATAGCTCAGTCGGTAGAGCAGAGGACTGAAAATCCTCGTGTCGCTGGTTCGATTCCGGCTCTGGGCATTATACATGCGCGAGTGGCTCAGTTGGTGGAGCACGACCTTGCCAAGGTCGGGGTCGCGGGTTCGAGTCCCGTCTCGCGCTTATCATATAAAAGAACCAGTATCAAATGATACTGGTTCTTTTATATGATAAAATGTAGTGATTGATTCGAACCCGCGAACGGGTGAGAAGTTCCTCGTTATGAGCACTAGACGAGAACGAACAATAGTGAGGTTCGAGTTTTACGTGCGATACATACAAAGCACTTCATGAACGCAAGCTTATGCGAAGCGAGAATGTTAGTACTTTGTAGTCTCGCGCTTTTAAAACCCTTGATTTCTCGAGGGTTTTATTTTTTGTTTTGTTCGAATTGATATGTTAGTTAAGGGCAATAATTGGGATGTATATGATGGAGAAGATTACAATTAATATAAATAAGACAAAAGAAGAATGGATTCAAAGTTTTACGAAGAAACTTACTCCGATTAATCCAGATGAATTACAGCCATTTTGTTCTCAGTATGAACATACAACCGTAAGAAGCGGTCTTAGCTGCTATTATCACGGTGCATATGATAGGGAGACGGATCAATTTGATTTTTATTGTGTAGATATATCCTCTAAAAGTGGAGCGAGTATTTATTCGATGAAAGGCAAAGTTGAGGAACAGCACGGGAAATGTATTCTTAATGTGGAATTTCAGAGAGAGACAAATGCTGAAAAGAAAGAAATAAAAGCTTTACTTCCCGTTATTTTTGTTGTTTTTTTAGTTCCGACCGTTATCGTTACGATACAAGAAGGGGTGAGAGAAGAGATAGGGTGGTGCCTTTTTGTTATTATTTTTGTAATGTTTATAAATATGGTTTTAAGTACTCGTGCAAAAAGGAGAATGATTAAAGTTCTGAAATTAATTTGACAATTCTTTTATAATCTGATAAACTCGTTTCATAAGTTAGAAGATTGAAACAATGGCGTTTTCACACATGTTGGTGAAGACGCCTTTTTTCTTTCATAAGAAATTGTTTATCAATTTCGGTGGAAATTAAGGAGGTAATGAGTATGGATTTATCAAATGTAGAAGCATATAACGAAGAAGTGGCTGCAGCTAGAGCACAGAGAGATAAAGATTATGAAGAATATGAGAAAGCAGGACGTATCTGGGGATTAGTTCCAAGAGAACGTATTACTAAGATCAAAATTGACCGAGTTCCAAAGGAAATTATCGATCGTTATTACGCTCTGGAAGATATGACAACAACGGTATCTGATATTTTAGATTCTTATGGAATTGATGGAGCAATTTCATCTTCTCATATTAAACCGGTAGTGCCAGGTTCCAAAATTGTAGGACCAGCTTTGACGATCAGAAATATTCCTGTTCGTAAAACACCAACACAGGGTGCACATGACCATGATTTTATTGCTATGTCGACAAGAGATATTTATTATATTGGTGAGCCTGGGGATGTTTTGGTATCTGATTTTGGTGGAAATTTAGATGTATCCAATATGGGTGGTCAGAGTTGCACCGTAGGGAAAAGCTGTGGATTTGCAGGTAACATTGTCAATGGATGCTGTCGTGATGTATCCTCGATCAGAGAAATGGGGTATCCGGTATTTAGCGTGGGAACAACGCAGATTACTGGTAAATTCCGTATGGAATGTGTCGAAATGAACGGACCGATTACTTTATGTGGTAAGTTGGTAGAACCAGGAGATTTGATGGTTGCAGATGATTCTGGGGTATGTATCGTTCCTTATGAATTAGCAGAAACGGTCATTGATCAGGCAGAAGAAATTGCGGCATCTGAAGAACGTATGAGAGAGTTGATTGAGTCAAAAGCTCCGATTAGTGAGTTAAGACCGCTATTTAGATCAAGATACAAATAAAATGTGAGTTTCTAAGTCAGAAACGTGTCATTCAAAGACCTTAAAGATAGTATTGATAAACAATCTTTAGGGTCTTTGTTTTATCTAGTTTTTGTTGAAAATTGTAAAATATGGTGATAATATATAAGGAAGCAACCGTGTTACAGGGTGGTTGACCTCTATTCTACATAGAATGGGGGTGATGTCTATGAAGAATCAATTTGATTTTAAGGATTTGATGAATTTCGGTCTATTCATTTTGGCATTACTTACATTTGTATTTACTTTTTGTAAGTAAATTTTCATAGAAAAACTGCCCTTGTACTTTGGCGAGGCAAGGACAGTTTAAATAATTGAAATTCTTGGTCAACCCCCAGTGGGCGCTTGCTTCTTTGTATTTAATATAGCATAAGATTTTATAAAATACAAGTTTTGCTCAATATGAAATTCTGTCTAAAGTTTGTCACATTTATACTTCGTCCTACGTTATATATGTATAGGGAATTGGTGATGTGATTCTACGTAAATAATATTGTTTTATAAGCAATTGTCATTCGAAAATGGAGGATGGATACACATGAAAAAACGCATAACATGGATATTATTAGCAGAAATTATTTTTTTAGCATTAGCAGTTAGTCTTGTAAAAATCAATGTGAATAAAGAGCGGAGCTTACTAGAGGGTGAGATAGACCAACAATATAAGAATAAGACTACGATTTTGTGGTATATGGTTCATGAGAATCAGGATGCTGATTACATAAAAGAATATTTTCGGCTTGAAAATGATTCCTCACCTTTATATGATTTTGGCATAAAGTTATATGATGAGTCAGGAAATGTATATGGTGATGATAAGAGCACTTATATAACAGATTCCAGTTTGGAAGAGCATATTATAGATATTTCAAAAAAGGTGAAGGCGAAAACGAATATTTCCCGAACAGGAGGAGAATGGCCTTATATGACGGATTACGAACCAAATGATGATTGTAAAGTTAGAGGGTATTCTTTTTGTATGAGAGCAAATGAAGAAAAAATCAATCAAATGCTTTTTGAAAATATGGAATCGACGGTGGTGTTGCTTGTTTTAGCACAGATTATTTTCGTCATCGTATTTGCGGTTGGAATGGAAAGAAATAAGCAAAGGATGTAAAATTGGTAATCGGATATAAAATTGATTGATAAGATAAAAAATCTTGTTGATCAATTTTTTTGTTGTCACAATTTTCATTTTTTATTCGTTCTAATTGTATAAGAATGTTACAGATTCAGGTTTTGATTGCACAATCGAAATAAGAAGATAAGAGAGAGTGCAAGACAGGAGGGAAAGCACGTATGAAAAAAAGTGTAATTGCGATAGTAACAATATTGATGACAATATGTCTGGTGTCGTGTCAAACTGCCACTTCTAATTCTCAAACGGAGGAAACAAGTACAAGTGAGACAAAACAAGTACAAACGAAAACAACAGGGGAAGATATATCCGCATGGTTAAAATATTGGGCAGATCATCCTAATATTTATTTGCAGGATATTTATTATTGTTCGAAAGATAAAATGATAATTGCAGATTCTGTCGGCGTTTTAGTCTATGATCGACAAGAAAAACAGATGAAATACGCAATTGATTTAAGAGAAATTGGCTGTCAGTCCTTTGATTCGGATCGTATAAAGACAAAGATAAAAGTAAGCGAAGATGGGGAAACTTTGATTGTATACAATCAAAAAGGTACGGCAATAGACAGCAAAATATATCAGTATGGACTGGAGAGCGAACAGTCAGATAGCAAACCTACTGTTTTGAAAGTTTCAAAAAAACTGAAGGAAAAAGATGACACCTTTCAAAATATTAAGAAAGAAAATAAAAATCGATGGAAAGATCAGTTCGATCAGTTTTGTGATGAAAAACAAATGAAAGAATTTAATAAAAAACAAGAAGATGGAGCAGCATTTACCAGTGAACATGCATTTGTATGGAAAGATGCAGATGGCAAAAATAATACTTCCTTTTTTGCAAAACAAGATGGAGACTTTTATTTATATACCAGACAGGGAAGGGATAGAAAGATTGTTGCAGAAAAGATTTTATGGGATGGTACACAGACTGTAAATACAAAACTTCCTGATGTGGAATATCAAGGAAAAGATCAGAGAGAGAAGGCCGTGTATGAGTATCTAAAAGATAAAGGGGACAAGATTTGTTCTGATGATACAATACACGTGCCATTTCTTGATATCTATAAAATAGTTGAAAAAGAAGACATAGTCAAAGTATATGGAAGTTTTTGGACGGAAGGATATTATCGATATGGGAATATTCTGAAAAGCGATTGTGGAGGCTGTGAATCGGGAGTCATACATTTAAAAAAGGAAAATGGAAAGTATTCCGTTACGAAAATGGAAGTTGCAAAAGATGGTGCAGAATTTGCACCGTCAATCCGTAAAATGTGTAAAGATGAACCTTCCATTGCAGAGAAAATGATCAAGGAAGAGTTTCCAGATGAAATAAAAAAGAAGAATTTAGTAGAATATGTGAATAGAAATCATTTAGATATTGATTATTATCAGGATGATGGATGGGATTTACAGGAATTATCATTTGATAAAACAATCGCATCAGGGTATGATCTTTCGCTAGGAAGCTACGAAAAAGATATTGTAATCAATGATGCAGACCGTGATGAGAAGAACTGGCTTATATCAAATAAAAAAATTTCCTTTCCACAAGGTGCAATTTGTTCCATTAGTATCAAAAATAATGCCAAAAAACAGAGATTTGTGAATATTTCAGAAGACGAAATCCGAGATTTTATAGATATCATTGAAAATGAAGATTCTCAGGAAGATGTTATGAAAAAGCAGGAAGATAATATTTTAGATGATTTTTATGGAATGGAAACAGAGGTTGTATATTTGACGCGTGAAGGGGAATATCGAGTTTTTCATATTAGCAGTGTTGGAGCGGATTACCATTGTTTAACGGTATATGCAGATGATAAAGAGAATTTTTCAAAAGAGATTAATATGATTAATCAGGATACGAAAAAGAAAGCAGAATTTTCTTGGATTCATTCAAAACAACTGACCAAAATCTTGAAAAGCTGGATTGGCTGGAACGATACTACAATAGACCAACTAAAAGCTGTAAAATCCATTACCGCATCCTGGCAAGGGGAAGAAAAAGAAATAAAGTTTACGAAGAAACAATTAGAGAGTTTCAAAAAAATATTGAACAGTGAACAGGAAGTACGAGGAGAAATGCCAGAAACAGAATATTATTTAAAATGTACTTTAGAAGATGGAAAAGAAATTCCAATTGGGCTATCTTGTTATGGTGAGATAGCGACAGAAGGGCATTATTATACACTTGATAAAAGCAATGATTCTGATAGTGAGAAAGCAATGAAAGTGATCAGAGAGGCATTGAGACAATGATAACATTGTGTTTTCGCGTAAATAAAAGACTATGCATAAACGATAAAATAAATGTTTATGCACAGTCTCTTTTATGTTATTATAGGAAATTTCCTATAACATAACGACGTTTTGCTTTGTTCTAATAACAAACTTTACATGCGCGTTTTTTCGGGCATTTGGATTTTGAACCACTGTAAATTTTGCGTGAACGACTCAGAGTAGGACATTTTTTTGTGCTATGGTATACCTTGCCATTTGCAACCCAGTAAACCGTTCCGCTTTTTTTCGCTTTCTTTTTCGCAGAAACTTTGATCGTACAGGTTGCTTTTTTGCCCGATTTCAATGTGACAGTAATTTTTGCCGTACCCTTTTTTTTGGCTTTTACTTTTCCTTTTTTTGAAACAGTTGCCACTTTATTGTTACTGGATTTCCATTTCTTTACAGAATCGCCTTTGGCATAGGAAACCTTTAGGGTTGTAGATTTTGACGCCTGTAATTTTACCGTTTTTTTAGAGAGTTTGGCATAGGGTGTTAATTTTTTGATTTCCTTTTTTTGTGATTTACCACAGTCTAAACACTCCCGTTCTTTTAAGCCAGTCCGAGAAATTGTCGCTGATTTTGTAGTATACCAGTCATCCCAGTCATGCTTGCCTGTGGCAGGGATTATCCTTGTTTGACTTTCACCGCAATTATAGCAATAACGAATTTCTTCTCCAGTATCAACGCACGTTGCTGGAATTTCTTCGTACCAATCATCCCAATCATGGATACATGATTCTTGTGCCATAACAGGAACAGATGAAAATAGCATAATAAAGGATAATATTAAATACAATAATCTCTTTTTCATGTTTTCTCCTTTGTGCATATGCTTTATAGTAATAAATTATACTCCTCATTGATTAAGTTATGATAACTGTCCAGATATAACCTCCAAAATACTGAACAGATACAAAAAATATATTATCTTCTTTCTATCACCACCAATTCTAGACTATCCACGTTATTTATTCTTATATTATAGACTCTTTCTTTCCAAATAACAAATGATAGTGTAGAATAGTAGCAGAAAAAAATAGGAGATGGATACATTGAAGAACGAAAATAAAAATTTTGAATATATAGGATATGGACTTGTTTTTCTCGCAGGTGCGCTTTGGGGGACGATTGGCTTGTTTGTGAAACAGATGCAGGCAAATGGAGCCGATGCATTGCAAATTAGCTTTTTACGAGTGAGCTTTGCGTTTTTGCTGATGCTTTTTATTACTATGGTGAAAAATGGAAGAAACAGTTTTGCTGTCAGCAAAAAAGCTTTGTTTTACAGTATGTTGTTAGGCGTGGTGTGTCATGGTGTATATAATATTTTTTATTGTTATGCAGTTATGCTTGCCGGAGTCACGATCAGTGCTGTTTTGCTAAATGTGGCCCCCGTATTTACTTTTCTTGTGTCAGCAATTTGCTTTTCGGAAAAAGCAGACTTAAGAAAGATAGTTGCGCTTGTCATTAATGTGATTGGCTGTATTTTGGCGGCAACAGGTGGAAAGATAGATGTCAAAACGTTTGCTTTGACTGGGGTTCTCTGCGGTGTTGGCGCTGGAATTTGTTATGGTATGACCGCTATTTTTGGACGGTATGCAGCTGAAAATACAGATCCATTTGTAATGAGTACCTATAGCTATTTCTTTGCAGCAGTATTATTATTGATTCCTTCTGCACCCTGGAAGGATATATCAGTGCTCACAAATAGTAAGGTGTTGTGGTATGGATTTTTACTGGCATTGATTCCGACGGCAATTGCATATGTTCTTTACTATTATGGATTGCAGAGAATCACAGAGAGTAGTAAAGTTCCTGTGATTGCATCCATTGAAACCGTGGTGGCAGCAATCTTAGGGATTATGGTCTATCATGAAACAATCGGTAAATTTAATATCTTAGGCATCATAGCAGTATTAATATCTATTTATCTGATGAACCAAAAGCAGGCGTTATCTGGAGGGAAAAATAATGAAAGTCATTGATATGCATTGTGATACAATTTCGGAAATTTATTTAAAGAGAGAGAATGGTCAGGCAGAGAGCTTATCCAAGAATTCTCTTCATTTAGATTTGGAATCTATGCGAAGCGGAGATTATATGCTGCAAAACTTTGCATTGTTTACACCGCTTGGGAGAACGGAAACTGGAAATAGTCCATTTGGATATGGAATGAAATTATTGGATGTCTTTTATGAAGAAATGGCAAAGAATACAGATAAAATTTCTCCAGTTACGACTTACAAAGAGATTGAGGAGAATATGAGACAGGGTAAAATGTCGGCTCTTCTTACCTTAGAAGAAGGAGGTGTCTGTGAAGGAGATATTCGTTTGCTGCGCGATTTTTATCGTTTGGGTGTGCGGATGATGACGCTGACCTGGAATTTTCCGAATGAATTAGGGTATCCGGCAAATGTGACAGAAGGTATCTATGTTGGAACAGATTTTAATACACAAGAATATGGACTTACCAAAACGGGGATTGCTTTTGTAAAGGAAATGGAACGTTTGGGAATCATCATCGATGTTTCTCATTTAAATGATCAGGGGATTTTCGATGTCCTTCGTCATACCAAAAGGCCAATCGTAGCCAGTCATTCGAATGCAAGAGCACTATGTTCTCATCCAAGAAATCTTCCCGATGAATTAATCAAAGCGATTGCTGCAAGAGGTGGAGTGATCGGAATTAATTATTGTCCGTCTTTTTTAAGAGATTGGAAAGAGGATGATCATGTTATGAGCAAAGTCGAAGATATGGTACGACATATCAAGTATAATCGAAACTTGGCAGGAATAGAGTGTATTGGTCTTGGTTCTGATTTTGATGGGATTCAGGGCGAATTGGAATTAGCATCGCCGGCAGAGTTACCGCAATTAGAAAAAGCCCTCCGTAATGAGGACTTTTCTGAAAAAGAAATAGAAGCAATCTTTTATAAAAATGTATTGCGCGTTTATAAACAGTTATTGATTTAAAACTTTGACATTTGAAAATATTTTGCATATAATCCATCTAATTTTAACAATTCTTCGTGGGTGCCACGTTCCTTGATCGTGTGGTCACCGATGACAAGAATTTCATCTGCATTTTGAATGGTAGACAGGCGATGGGCAATGGTGATCGTTGTTCGTCCTTTGGATAAGTCTTCCAGACTTTTTTGAATGTAACGTTCACTTTCATTATCCAAAGCACTTGTCGCCTCATCCAGAATTAGAATTGGTGGATTCTTTAAGAATACGCGGGCAATCGAAATACGCTGTTTTTGTCCGCCAGACAGGCGAGTACCACGTTCACCGACAAAAGAATCATAGCCATCTGGTAAACTCATGATAAATTCATGAATGTTTGCTTTTTTGGCAGCTTCGATAATTTCTTCCATTGAGGCATTTGGTTTTCCATAAGCAATATTTTCTTTGACTGTTCCACCAAATAAATACACATCCTGTTGCACGAGTCCAATGGCATGACGCAGGCTTTCTAATTGTATTTCTGTGATATTTTGTCCGCCAATGGTAATGGCTCCACCAGTGATATTGTAAAATCTAGGAAGTAAGGAGCAGATAGTTGTCTTCCCACCACCGGAGGGACCAACGAGAGCAATGGATTTACCAGCCTTAATGTTGAAATTGATATGATTTAACACAATTTCATTATCTTCATAACTAAAACTTACATCTTCATAGCGAATATCCCCGTGTGGATTTTTGATCGGCACAGCGTCTTTTGCATCAACGATTTCGGGTTCTGTCTCGATAATGTCTAAGAAACGGCGAAATCCTGACATTCCTTTTTGCATCATTTCTGTCAATTCAATTAAAACTTTGATCGGGCTGACAAAGATTCCAATATATAAAGCGTACATTGCAAGATCCGAAGGAGTCATTTCTCCCATTGCCACAAAATATCCACCAGCAACTAATGTGACAACATAAAATAATCCCTGGAAAAAAGCATTTCCGCTCTGGAATGTCCCCATTGCATGATAGTTGTCTTTTTTTGATGCCAGAAAACGTTCATTTCCATGTTTAAATTTATTACGTTCAATCTCTTCATTGGCAAAGGCTTGTACGATACGGATACCGGAAAGAGAATCCTGCAGGGTGCTGTTGATATCCCCGACTTTTTTACGATTATCAAGAAAGGTAGCTTGCATCCAACGATTAATTTTGGCACTAAATAAAATCATAAAAATAACAATACATGCTAAAATAAGAGCTAGTTTCCATTGAATCATAAATAAAAAGACAAAAGAACCAATAATTTTTACCATAGATACAAATAAATTTTCCGGTCCATGATGGGCAAATTCGGAAATATCAAATAAATCGGATACCAGTCGGCTCATAAGTTGTCCAGTGTTATTTTTGTCATAATAAGAAAAAGAAAGTTTTTCATAATGTTCGAATAATTCTTTACGCATATCCCGTTCCATCTGTGCCCCCATGATGTGTCCCTGACAGCTAACGAAATAAGTACAAAATGCCTGTAAAATATATGCTGCCAATAAAATAGCTCCCAGGATAGGAAGTTTGCTAAGAATCACGGAAGATTCTCGGGTAAATAATGTATTGGCAAGACTTCTTAAAATTTGTGGAAATGCCAGATCTACAAAACTGATCATCGCGGCACAGCATAAATCTAAGAAAAAAACCGTCTTATATGGTTTATAGTATGTAATAAATTTTTTCAACATTTCAATAGATCCTCCCATTTTGATAGTGATTGCTATTATAGCCTAAATTTTACAAGAATACAATTCGATATAAAAAGGACCACGAGAAAATGTGGTCCTAAAGTCGTTTTTTAAGTTACGATAGAAAGCATAGGTTGTGATTAATTGACCAGAGATTTAAATTGAGTTAGAGAATAATCTCCACAAACACGAACCCTAGTTAAAGCATAAGGATTATCTCCTTTTTTGCATTTGCCATAATGTGTTGTGAATGCGCATAAAAATCCAGCTTCTTTTACCGCGGATTTTCCATCTTCGCTGACATCACCGTAAGGATAAGCAAAAGCTTCTTTATTTTGGACAATTTTTTGGGATCTCTTTAAGTCAGACACAATTTCATCTTTTGTCATGGCATAAATGATGCCTCCATGTCCCTGATTACCGCCTCCGGTATGCATACCATATGAATGGGACTGATAGGAAATATACTCAGAAGCATATTTTTTTACCTTTGCTTTGCCTTGATCTTTAGCGATGACAAAGGAAGTAGCCGGTACTTTATATTTTTCTAAAACTGGGATTCCATATTTTAAAAATACGTTTCGTCCATCATCAAAGGTTAAAATGACGCTCTTCTTTGGTAATGATATTCTTCCCTGAATATATGCCTGTAATTCTTCAAAGCTTGGATAATAAAAATGTTCTTTCTGCAGATATTCCAGTTGTTCGGCGAGAGTTGTATCTTTAATATAGTTTACATCCATCTTTTCTGGTTTGTCATCTTTTGTATAAACCCAATGATACATTAATACCGGAATACCAGCAGTATTTTCTTCAAACTGTTTTTTGGCAATGACATGAACATTACGTGTTATTTCCTTTGTATAATGGGTGCTGTTCGTTACACTGTAGATAATTGGATAATCGCCGGGAGTAGAGGTGTCTACTTTACCTGATATGTTAACTTTGTTAGAGAGATTCCCATCTTTTTGGTCGATTACATGACAATGGGATTCAATATAGGGATCTCCTTCTTTTACATACGTGTCCTTACTACCGTTTAAATTGATGGTTATCCGGTTTGGATCTGCAACATGGATCGTACGTGTAAGAGATTGATTATCAGCGGTATAAGTAATGGTATAGGTTCCCTCTTTGGATGTGTCAATTGCTCCTTTTATATCACAATCTTTTATCGTGGTTCCCTTTTCTTCATAAACTTCATTGAGAGAAATTGTGAGTTCTTTTTTCTCTTTTAATTGAAAGGTGGGTGTTTTTTTGTGAACAGAACAACCAGTGGCAATCACGATACAAATGATAAATAAAAAATGAATAGCAATAAAATGAGTTTTTGTGTGTTTCATAATGTTTCCTCCTGACATTTATTAATATATCATAATGTGAGTATTTAGAATGTTACCATTTTATTACGTTTTATAGACAAAGAGAAAAAATTTCTGTATAATTGGAATCTTTAGCAGTATAAGAAACCGTGTCTGCCCTGTTCTTTGTTGCATTTTAGAGGGTTCCTAAGTATAATGTAGGTTATGATATTATTTGAGATAACAAGAAAGAGAGTGTTTTTATGAAACTCCTGTTATGTGCGATCAATGCAAAATTTATACATACCAATCTGGCTGTTTATAATTTGGAAGCGTGTGCAAAAGGTACTGGCGTGGATATAAAGGTGGTAGAGTACACGATTAATAATCGGCGGGATGAGTTATTAAAAGAAATCTATCGGGAAAAGGCAGATATAATCGCTTTTTCTTGCTATATATGGAATGCCAAAATGATTTATGAGTTGGCAGAAGAATTACATAAAGTATTACCGAAGACAAAAATTTGGCTAGGTGGACCAGAGGTTTCTTATGATGCTGAGATTATATTAAGAACACATTCGGAAATTTCTTTGATCATGATAGGAGAAGGAGAAGAAACATTTACAGAGCTTTGTACTCAGTATGGCAATGGAAAAGTTGATTTAGCAAAAGTAAAGGGAATTGCCTATCGAAAAGATGGGATTCCGACGATAAATCCATTTCGTCCACCGTTCAACATGGATCAAATTCCGTTTGTGTATGCACAATTACCAGATTTTGATCATAAGATTATTTATTATGAGACAAGCCGGGGATGTCCATTTTCTTGTAGCTATTGCCTATCCTCTATTGGGGAGAAAGTGCGGTTTCGAAGCCTATCGCTCGTAAAGGAAGAATTACAATTTTTCTTAGATCATAAAGTAAAGCAGGTGAAATTTGTAGATCGCACGTTTAACTGTAATCGGAAACATGCCCAGACAATATGGAATTATATTACAGAGCATGATAATGGAATCACAAATTTTCATTTTGAAATTGCAGCAGATTTATTAAATGATAGTGATATTGAAATCTTTAAGAGGATGCGTCCGGGACTAATTCAGTTAGAAATTGGAGTACAATCGACCCATGATCAGACAATTCAAGAAATTCGACGAGTAATGGATTTACATAAATTGGCAGATGTGGTTGCCAAAGTAAAGGCACTTGGCAATATTCATCAGCATTTAGACTTGATCGCAGGATTGCCGTATGAGAATTATGATACATTTCAAGTTTCTTTTAATGAAGTCTTTGCGATGAAACCAGATCAACTTCAACTGGGATTTTTGAAGGTGTTAAAAGGTTCCTATATGCATGAAAAACAGAAAGATTACCAGATTGTTTATGAAAGTCATGCTCCGTATGAGATCTTGCAGACTAAATGGATTTCTTATGATGAAATCCTTGAATTAAAAGAGATCGAGGAAATGGTAGAAATGTATTATAATAGTGCACAGTATACGAAAAGTTTACCGTATTTACTGTCATTTGCCCCAAATCCGTTTGCCTTTTTTAAGGCTCTTGCAGATTTTTATTATGGTCAGAATGAGGTAGGGGTAAAACATGCACGATTATTTTATTATGAATTATTAAAAGAGTTTGCGATCAAGACATATCAGGGAGTAGATGTGAATATCTTAAACCAACTCTTAATATATGACTTATATTTGCGTGAAAATATCAAAAAGCGTCCAACATGGATGAATACGATTAGTTTAGAGAAGAAAGAGGCTACAAGGTTTTATCGCATGGAGGAATCAGCCCGGTATTTTCCTGAAATGCAACCGTATCATTCCAAATTGGCAGCGGGAAATTCTCATGTGGAGAGATTTACAATTAATGTAGATACTTATGAGAAGGAAGAATGGTGGGCTTTGTTTAACTATCATAATCGGGATCCATTGACTTATGATGCCCGTGTGTGGAAGTTAATCGATTTTTAATGAAAGGGAACTAAGATGAAGCAGGAAGCAATGTATGAATATGTAGCATTTGATCTGGAAACCACAGGGCTTTCTGAAGAGGATGATGAGATTATAGAGGTTGGAGCAGTAAAAATCCGTAATCATAAGATTGTGGGAAAATACAATCAGATTATTAATCCCCATCGTCTTTTACCTTATCAGATTATTGAACTTACCGGGATTGAACAGGAATTGGTTGATCGCGGAAGAGAAAAGGAAGAAGTCTTGCGGGAGTTTTATGATTTTTGTGATGGATATCCATTATTAGGGCATAATGTGATGTTTGATTATCGATTCATGAAAACAGGGATGAATCAGTTTGGTATTTCGTTTGAAAAAGATGGAGCAGACACCTATCAGATTGCAAGGACATTGTTAAAAAATGAAGTAAAAAGCAAAAGCTTGGGAAGTTTATGTGAGTATTATCATTATGTGAATCAGGCTGCACATCGGGCATACCATGATGCGTTGGCAACGGTTGTTGTATATGAAAAAATGCAGATGCAATTTCCAGATGAAATCCGGATATTTGAGCCAAAACAGCTGCAATTTCGACCAAAAAAGCAATCTTTGGCGACGGAAAAGCAAAAGCGGTACTTGAATCATTTATTGAAATATCATAAAATAAAGGATAACATTGCGTTTGAAACTTTAACAAAAAGTGATGCATCGAAATATATTGATCAAATTATTTTAAAACATGGAAGGATGAGCTAATATGAGCCCAAAGAAAAGAAAAATGATAACGGCAGTGATTGCTTTTATTTTGATTGCAGTAATGGTATTGTCTACATTATCTTCTGCATTATTCGCATTGTAAATAGTTTAGAGTAAAATGATAGTTGAAAGGGAGAAAAATAATATGTTACGAAGTAAAAAGACTGTGATTGCAGCGATTATTGGTATTATCGTTATCGCGTTAGTCATCATGTTTGGATTTGTACATTTTGCGACCAATGGAGACAAGATTTTATCAAATGTTTATATTGATACGGTCAATGTTGGAGGTATGACGAAAGAGCAGGCCAATGACGCAGTTTCCTCATACATGGGAAATGTTCATGACACGAAGATAAAATTAAAGGCGGAAAAACATGTAGATACTCTTTCTGTGGATGAAATGGGTATCCAGTTTGGAGACGAACAGGCGGTGAAAGACGCTTATGGCATAGGAAGAAGTGGAAATATTTTCAAAA
This sequence comes from Lachnospiraceae bacterium, assembly GCA_030523275.1. Lineage (GTDB taxonomy): Bacteria > Bacillota > Clostridia > Lachnospirales > Lachnospiraceae > Fimousia. The sequence continues at coordinate 11,113 of JAUNIX010000038.1, read as the reverse complement.
ACTTCTTTGATGTTTGCAAATTAAAAGCTTCCTCTGAAGTAGTGACATTAGAGTCATCAATTTCAAAAGAGCAGGCGAAAAAAGTATTGGAAAAACATGAAAAATCGCTGATCGCGAAAACAAAAAATGCCTCTTTAAAGAGAGAAAACGGTGAGTTTAAGATTATTGATGAGGTAGTTGGACAGGAAATCGTATATGATGAATCAGTTGCAGCTATTCAAGATGCTATTTCAAAAAAATGGAACAAAAAAGACATTACGATTTCGATTCATGTGGAAAAAGAAAATCCAAAGTATACAGCGAAAGATATGAAGGATGTAAAAGACGTCTTAGGAACTTATGCAACATCCTATGGTTCTTCGACTTATAATAGACGACAAAATATCGAAAATGGTTGTAGCAAGATTGATGGAACTGTTCTTTATCCAGGAGATACATTATCAGTTTATAAGATGGTTGCTCCATTTGATGCGGAGAGTGGATATTATAAGGCACCATCATATGCAAGTGGAACTGTTGTTCAGACATATGGCGGAGGTATCTGTCAGGTATCAACGACTTTATATAATGCAGTTTTACGTTCAGAATTAAAAGTAAAGGAACGTTCTAATCATTCTATGACTGTACATTATGTACCTTTAGCAGCCGATGCTGCAATTGCGGGTACTTCCAAAGACTTGAAATTTACAAATGATACAAAGACACCCGTTTATATTGAAGGACAGGCGAGTGGTGGCACGATTCGATTTACGATTTATGGTAAAGAGACTCGAGCAGAAAATCGAAGCATTGAATTTGAGTCAAAAACGATTTCTGTGAAATCACCAGGCAAGGTTGAGACAAAAGATAGCACCTTAGAAGCAGGAAAGAAGATTGTGACACAGTCAGGTACCACTGGCTATGTGGCAGAACTTTGGAAAGTGGTTTCTATTGATGGAAAAGAAACAGAACGTACGAAAGTAAATACCAGCACTTATAACTCAACTCCAACAAAAGTAAGAGTTGGAACAAAGAAAAAAGAAGAAAAGAAAGAAGAGAACAAAGACAATAAGAAGGATGATAGCAAGAAGACCGAGTCTACGACTGCAGCGCCAAAGAAACCGGCGACCACAGCGGCACCAAAGTCAACAGCTGCACCAAAGAAGACGGATTCTACAACAGCCTCTCCTTCTAACTAAAGGATAAATCAGGAGATTTTTATGAAACCAGGGAAAATATCAGAATCTGTTCTAAAAAGATCTATATTAAAGCAGTTAAAATTGAATAGAGAAAAGGTTCTTGCCGGACCAGAAAAGGGTCAAGATTTTGCTGCAATTAAGATGCAAGAAGAAGTCTGTGTATTTTCCATGGATCCAGTTATTGGTTCACCGGAAGAAGTGGGAATTCGGGCAGTTCATGTAGCTGTCAATAATCTTGTAGTAGCGGGAGCAGAACCACTTGGAATTTTAAATACAATTCTTCTTCCGGAAGAATATAAGGAGAAACATTTAAAACAATTGATGAAAGATATCAACCAGGTATGTCAGAATCTGAATATACAGATTTTAGGAGGTCATACAGAAACGACAAGAGCTGTAAATCAGGCAGTTGTTACAGTGACGGGCGTTGGTAGAATGACAAAATTACCTGTTATGACGAGTAACGCCAAACCAGAGCAGGATATTGTTATGGTAAAATATGCAGCGATGGAAGGAACTGCCCTGATTGCGAGAGAAAAGGAAGCACAACTGCGAACTCGTTATAGTCAGAATTTTATTCAGAATGCAAAAGACTTATTAAATGAGATATCTATTTTAGAGGAGGCATCGATTGCCAGAGACTATGGCGTCAGTGCAATGCATGATGCCCGCAATGGTGGAATTTATGGAGCTTTGTGGGAACTTGCTTCGGCCGCCGATGTTGGAATATTGGTAGATTTAGATAAAATACCTGTACGTCAGGAAACAGTGGAAATTTGTGAATTTTATGATTTGAATCCATATAAGCTACTTTCTGGAGGAAGTCTATTGATCGTCTCAGCTAGAGGCTATGATCTGGCGGAGATGTTAAAGGCGGCCGGCTTGCCGGCTGTAGTAATTGGGAAAACCACAAAGGAACAAAATAAAAAAATAATCCGTGAGGGCGAAGCTGGTTTCTTAGAACCACCAAAATCGGATGATTTATATAAAGTACTGTAGTAGAGACTCTGGATAGATAGGAGAAGTGTAATATGAATATGAAAAATGAAATTCTAAAAATGATGGATAAAAATAGCCGTATTGATTTCCAGGATATGGCCGATATGCTAGATACCGATTTGGAAACAATCAAAAAAACGGTCAAAGAGATGGAGGATGAGAGAGTCATCTGCGGGTATACAACTTTGATCGACTGGGATAAAGTAGATATTGATGAACGAGTAACAGCAATGATCGAAGTTCGTCTGACTCCACAAAGAAGTTACGGGTTTGATAAGATTGCAGAACGTATTTATAATTATCCAGAAGTAAAAACTGTTTATTTGATGTCAGGAACCTATGATTTAATGGTTATTTTGGAGGGCAAAACATTAAAAGAAGTTTCTCATTTTACATCAAATCGTCTGGCGGTGATTGATACAGTCATTGGTACGACTACACATTTTGTATTAAAGAAATACAAAGAGCATGGTACTGTTTTGACTGAACCAGCAGATAGACGAATGGTGGTGACTCCATAATGAGAAAAGATATTCTATCCGATAAAATTGTAAACATTCCACCATCTGGAATCCGAAAATTTTTTGATATTGTAAGTGAAATGCCGGAAGCGATTTCTTTAGGTGTAGGAGAGCCAGACTTTGATACACCTTGGAAGATTCGTGAAGAAGCGATTTATTCTTTAGAAAGAGGTCGTACATTTTATACTTCAAATGCTGGTTTAGTAGAACTTAGACAGTCTATTTGTAACTATGTAAAAAGACAATATGATCTTGACTATAATACAAAAGAATGTGTTGTTACCATTGGAGGAAGTGAAGCGATTGATATTGCTTTTCGATCTATTTTAAATCCGGGAGATGAGGTAATTGTTGTTCAGCCATGTTTTGTTTCCTATGGACCTTGTGTTATTTTAGCAGGTGGAACACCAGTTTATTTGAATTTAAGTGTGGAAACGGAATTTAAATTGACAGTGGAGGCTCTGGATTCTGTTGTCACAGATAAGACAAAAGCAATTATCATGTGTTACCCGAATAACCCAACGGGTGCAATCATGACAAAAGAAGAACTAGAACCGATTGCAGATTACATAAAAGAAAAGGATTTGATCGTTGTATCCGATGAAATCTATTCTGAACTCACCTATGGAAGTAAGCACTTTAGTATCGCAGCATTTCCAGACATGAAAGAGAGAAGCATTGTCGTCAGTGGCTTTTCCAAGACATTTGCTATGACCGGATGGAGACTTGGATTTGCTTTGGCACCAAGAGATATTATGCGTCAGATGGTAAAAATTCATCAGTTTGCAATTATGGCAGCACCTACAATCAGCCAGTATGCGGCAATTCAGGCGATGTTGGAATGTGACGATGAAGTAGATGAAATGCGTGAAGCATATAATCAGCGCCGTCGTTATTTATTAAAGGCATTTGAGCGTATGGGTCTAAGCTGTTTTGAGGCGAAAGGAGCATTTTATATGTTTCCATCAATCAAAGAATTTGGCTTAACTTCCGATGAATTTGCGATGCAGCTTTTGGAAGAAGAAAGTTTGGCGGTCGTACCGGGAAGTGCCTTTGGCGAGTGTGGAGAAGGATATATTCGTATCTCTTACGCATATTCGATTCAGGAATTAAAAGAAGCTCTATCGAGAATAGAACATTTTATTACAAAATTGAGAGAGAAGAAATAATATGTTAAATATCGTTTTACATGAGCCGGAGATGCCGGCAAACACAGGAAATATTGGACGAACTTGTGTGGCAACGGGTTCGGTATTACATTTAATTGAACCATTGGGATTTCGCATCAATGACAAAACAGTAAAAAGAGCTGGTTTAGATTACTGGGATAAACTGGATGTCAGAACTTATGTAAATTATGAGGATTTTCTTGCAAAAAATCCTGGTGCTAAAATTTATATGGCAACGACAAAGTCCAAACAAACATATACGGATGTAGAATATGAGGACGGATGTTATATTATGTTTGGCAAAGAGAGTGCAGGAATTCCAGAGGAAATTTTACTGGAAAATAAAGAAACTTGCATTCGTATACCGATGCTTTCGGATATTCGCTCTCTAAATTTGGCGAATTCTGTTGCGATTGTTACTTATGAAGCACTTCGTCAATTGAATTTTGAACATTTTCAGTTGGAAGGACAACTTCATCACTATGAATGGTAAATGATAAAAAGTTCCCAGAAATGACGTTTGTGGTCAGTTCTGGGAACTTTTTTGTTATTATTGTTCCAATGCAGCAAAGAACATTTCGTAAAGATCATCTTCGCCTTCTAGCATTGGTGAATTTTCACCACCACCGTTTGTACTTCGTTTCATCGCGGCGTAGGATTCTTCGCCAGCTGCAATTAGTTCCATGGGATAGATTTCATATCCCAGTTCCTGGCATTTCTTGCAAAATGCCCAAAATGGTTCTTTTTCTTTTTTTGTCTCTAGTAGAAGATTTTTTAATTGTTGGTCGTGAAGTGCTTTTTCCTGCAGTTCTTCTAACATTTCAAAAATCGTCATGATTTTCACCTCCCCGAAAAATTTCAATTGCTTCTATTTAAAACTTACAATGGTAACACCCATATCACCTTCCCCAAATTCAGCAAGGTGAAAATTAGTGACATATTTTACTTTTCTTAAATACTGATGGATTCCTTTTCGCAAAGCACCGGTTCCTTTTCCATGAATCACACGAACTTGAGATAGGTTTGCAAGGTAGGCGTCATCTAAATATTTATCTAATTTTGCCGTTGCCTCGGAGACAGTCAGGCCGAGTAGGTTAATTTCCGGAGAAATATGAGCCGCTTTATTGACACTGGTGCGACCTTTATTTCTGGCTTTGGAATTTTCACGCTGTTCTTCTTTTTTGATTTCCTTGGCACTTTTTAAGATCTCCAAGTCTTTGATATTTACGAGAGAGCGCATCATGCCCATTTGCACATATAAATCTCCTTTTGCATTTGGCAAGGTAACAACTTCCCCGTTTAGGTTTAAACTGGATACAAATACGGAATCGCCAATCGAAAAATCTTCTTTGGTATGTCTTACTTTGGATTTTTTGCCTCGGTAAGCCATGTCTTTTTCCAATTTGTTCATACGGCCACGAAGATCACTTCGTTTGTGTTCCATACGTTTTGTATTTTTCTGTTCGGGATGTTTGCCCCAGCTATTATATTTTTTGATTGCTTCATCAGCGACTTCTTTTGCTTCGGATATGATATTATAGGCTTCTTCTCTTGCCTCCTGTAACATTTTGGCACGTTTTTCTTTGATATCATCTTGTTTCTTCTGAAGATTTGCCTTTAATTCTTCAATTTCTTTCTTATAATGATAAATCTGTTCTTGTTCTTCCTCGATAGTTCGTTTGCTCTTTTCCAAATCAGCGAGTAATGATTCGAAATCTTGGACAGAATCATCAATCTGGGAGTTTGCGTGTTCGATGATCATTGGGGCTAAGCCTAATTTCTGGGAAATTGCAAAGGCATTACTTTTTCCAGGGATACCAACCAATAAATGATAGGTTGGGCTTAATGTCTCGACATCAAATTCGCAACAGGCATTTTCAATTCCCGGTGTGGAAAGTGCAAACATCTTTAACTCGCTATAGTGCGTGGTTGCCATGGTATGAACACCACGGTTTAGTAAATCTGTTAAGATGGAAATAGCAAGCGCAGCACCTTCGATTGGGTCTGTACCACCACAAAGTTCATCGAGTAGTACGAGAGACTGGTCTGTAGCAGCTTCTAAAATAGACACGATATTGGTCATATGGGAAGAGAACGTACTTAAATTTTGTTCAATACTCTGCTCATCTCCGATATCGGCAAAAATATGATCAAAAATGGTTAAGCGTGAACCCTGAAAGGCAGGAATGTGTAGCCCTGATTGTCCCATCAGAGAGAATAAACCGACCGTTTTTAAGGATACGGTTTTACCACCGGTATTTGGACCGGTAACGATCAGCATATCAAATTCATCCCCTAATGTTACATTAATCGGAACGACTTTCTTTTTTTCTAAAAGTGGGTGGCGTCCCTGTTTGATATCAATGATTCCTTCGGTATTAAATTGTGGCTCACTACCATCGTAAGATTTCGCATATTTCGCTTTTGCAAAAATAAAATCTAATTTTGCAAGAAGTTCAATATTATATTGTAAATCCTCCGATACGATGGCTACCTGTTCGCTGAGTGCAGTTAAAACACGTTCGATTTCTGCTTGTTCTTCAATTTCCAATTCTTTTAAAGCATTATTTAACTGTACGACAGACATTGGTTCAATAAATAAGGTGCTTCCGGTAGATGATTGGTCATGGATCATGCCTGGAAAACTACTGCGGTATTCTGCTTTTACCGGAATACAGTAACGACCATTTCGCATTGTAATCAGGCTGTCTTGTAACATATTTTTATTGGAAGAAGAATTAACGATCGAAGCCAATTGACCATGTACGCGTTGGTTTGTCTGATGAATTTTGCGACGTACCTGTTTCAATGCTGCGGAGGCATCGTCGCTGATTTCATCTTCAGCGATAATACAACGGCGAATATCCAGTAATAATGGAGTCATGGCAATGAGTTCGTTAAACATTCCATCTAAAGAATCATAACCATCGCGGTCATCTTCGCGGTTGCTATATTGTTTGGCATTGTTGGTGATTTCTAAGATACGGGCAATATCAAGCAGTTCTCTTGCACATAAAGAGGCCTGTACTTCCAATCGTTTTAAAGAAGCAGTAATATTAGTAAGTCCCGCAAATGAGAGACTGCCGTACTGATAAACTCTCGTCAGGGCATCCTTTGTCTGCTCCTGAGCAACTTCAATTTCAACTAGATTCGTCGATGGTTGTAGTTTTTTACACAGCTCCTTTCCCATTTCAGAAGAAGCATGAGTCATTAATTGTTCAATGATTTTATCATATTCTAAAATTCGTAATGCTTTTTCGTTCATATCTATTATCCTTTCATATGGATTATAATAAAGTATTATTCCATAAAATTACTATAACACATAAAGTAGTTTATTTGAATCTTTTAAAACTCTAGATTTTAGAAAGTAGTTATGGCATAATTGAAGGTATGGAAAGGAGATTGGTCATGAATTTTTATATGCCAACGAAAGTATTTGCTGAAAAAAACAGTGTTAGAAATCATAAATCAGAATTAAAAAAGTTAGGAAATTGCCCGCTGATCGTAACTGGAAGACATTCTTCTAAAATAAACGGTTCTTTGCAAGATGTTAAAGACAGTTTAAAAGAGTTATCGATGGATTATTATATTTTTGATGAGATAGAAGAAAATCCGTCTGTGGAAACATGTGAGAAGGCGGCAAAATATGCCCTAGAGCATGGATGTGATATGGTTATCGGTATCGGTGGTGGATCCTCTCTTGATGCATCAAAAGCGATTGCCCTTTTGATGAAAAATCCAGATAAAAATGGTGAAGTTTTTTATCAGGCTGAGGAATTACCATGGGTTCCAGTCGTGGCAGTGCCAACGACAGCAGGAACCGGATCTGAGGTGACTCCGTATGCGATTCTTACTGTACATAAATGGAAAACGAAAAAGTCAATCAGTCATCATATTTTCCCGGATGTGGCATTCGTAGATGCGAAGTATTTGCAATATACGAGTCAAAAAGTATTGATCAGTACGGCTGTGGATGCACTGGCACATTTGGTCGAAGGAAGAATTAACTTAAAAACAAACGCATACAATCAAATGCTGAGCGAATATGGAATGACTCTTTGGGGGCAGGCAAAGGAAGCATTGCGTAAGGATAAACCTTCTGATGAGGAATATGAACTTTTGATGGAGGCATCTACGGTGGCTGGAATGACAATTTCTCATACCGGAACTTCTCTGCCACATGGCATGAGTTATTATTTAACATACGAACAGGGAATCTCTCATGGTAGAGCCGTTGCCGTTTTTTTAATTGCCTATATGAAAGAGAGCAAGGACCAAAAATTATTAGATTTGATTACTTCAAAATTAGGTTTTACAGATATAGATGAGATGGATGCATTTTTAAAAGAAGTGCTCGGAGAAGTGAACGTTTCGAAAAATGACGTGGAACGATATGTAAAAGAATTATCATCAGATGCAAAGCGTTTATCTAGCACTCCATACGAAGTGACGAAAGATACGTTGCTGCGTATGTATGAATCGTCAATTACGATAAGCGAATCGCTATAATGATAGAAAAGAGAGCAGGAGACAATAAAAATATGAGATGGATTGCTGAAATGCGAGAAGGAGACATGGTTTCGGATGTCTACCTTTGTAAATCAAAACAGATTTTAAAAACAAAAATGGGGAAAACATATTATTCCTTATTATTACAAGATAAAAGTGGAACCGTGGATGCAAAAATCTGGGAGTTAAATAATGCCATTGGGCATTTTGAGGCTATGGATTATATTCGAGTAGAAGGTCAGATTACAGTCTTTCAGGGCTCGAATCAGTTCAATGTTCGTCGCGTCCGTAAGGCACAGGAGGGTGAATATCTTCCAGCCGATTATATGCCTTGTACGGATAAAGATGTCAAAGTTCTGTACAAAGAATTAACGGACATGATTCAAAAAACAAAAAATACATATTTAAAAAAACTTGCAGAAGCTGTTTTTGTGGAAGATAAAGCATTTGCCAAAGAATTTGTGGAACATTCGGCAGCAAAGTCTGTTCATCATGGATTTATGGGCGGACTGTTAGAGCATACCGTTTCTGTGGCAAAATTATGTGAATATTATTGTACGCAATATCCAGAACTGAATCGAGATTTACTGGTTATGTGTGCCTTATTCCATGATATTGGTAAGGTGGAGGAATTATCCGCTTTTCCAAACAATGATTACACAGATGAAGGTCAATTAGTCGGACATATTGTGATGGGAGTGTTAAAGTTAGATCGTATCATACAGACAATCCCAGGATTTCCGGTCAAACTGGCAAATGAAGTGAAGCATTGTATTTTGGCCCATCATGGAGAGTTGGAATATGGTTCGCCAAAGAAACCAGCATTGATTGAGGCGTTGGCACTTTCTTTGGCAGACAATACGGATGCAAAGATTCAGACATTTAAAGAGGCACTGAAAAAAGAAAATACAACCGATAGCGAATGGATGGGTTATCAGCGTTTATTCGAAAGTAATATCCGTCCGACATCAAAGTAAAATGACGAGTGAAAATATGCTTTGTAAGTTTTGTTCGTTCATACGCGGAGGCAAATGGAAATACAAACGTATTTCCATTTTGTTATGATTAGGGAATATAAGGAATCTAAGTGGACTTGTCTGCTTTATTACATTTAGAACATGGAGAAGATTATGGAATTTGTCAAAAATCAAATCGTGACCCTGACAATTGAAGATATTGGAACAAATGGGGAAGGGGTTGGCCGTGTAGACGGTTTTACTCTTTTTGTCAAAGATTCAGTCATTGGTGATAAGATTGAAGCCAAGATTATAAAATTAAAAAAGCACTATGGATATGCTCGTGTTGAGAAAATCATTGAACCAGGAAAAGACCGTGTGGAACCTTTATGTCCTGTGGCAAGTCGATGTGGTGGCTGTGCAATTCAGCATATGTCATATGAAAAGCAGTTAGAATGGAAATTTAATAAAGTAAAAAATTGCCTGGAGCGCATTGGTGGCCTCGAACAGATCGAAGAGAAAATGGAGCCGATTTATGGCATGAAAGAGCCTTATTATTACCGTAACAAAGCACAATTTCCAGTGGGAACAGATAAAAATGGGAAAATGATCACGGGATTTTATGCCGGTCGTACGCATTCGATCATCGAGACGACCCATTGTTATATTCAGGCAGAAATAAATGAGAAGATTTTAGATATTGTGATGCAATATTGCCGTCGAAATCAGATTTCTGCCTATGATGAGAAGACGGGAAAAGGTGTACTTCGCCATATTTTAACACGTGTTGGTTTTCAGACCGGGGAAATCATGGTGTGTTTGATTATCAATGCCAATAAAAAGAAAATGAAAAACTTACAGGAGCTGGTGGATGAACTATGCCAGATTTCAGGTATGACCAGTATTACGCTAAATGTTAATCGAGAGCGAACGAACCGTATTTTGGGTGATCGGATTATTTCGGTTTGGGGACAGGACTATATCACAGATTATATCGGCAATGTCAAATATCAGATCAGCCCGTTATCTTTCTATCAAGTAAATCCAAAACAAACAGAAGTTTTGTATGGAAAGGCATTAGAATACGCTGATTTGAGTGGGGAAGAGACTGTTTGGGATTTATACTGTGGAATCGGAACAATTTCTTTGTTCCTTGCTCAAAAAGCGAAAAAAGTTTATGGTGTGGAAATCGTGTCGCAAGCAATTGATGACGCCAGACAGAATGCGAAAATCAATGGATTTGATAATGTCGAATTCTTTGTTGGTAAGGCAGAAGAAGTGTTGCCTCGTGAGTATGAAAAAAATGGTGTTTATGCGGATGTGATCGTAGTTGATCCGCCAAGAAAAGGTTGTGATGCGACACTGCTTGATACAATCGTGGAAATGGCACCAAAAAAGGTAGTATACGTAAGTTGTGACCCAGCGACGTTAGCAAGAGATGTGAAGATACTGGGAGAAAAAGGGTATCAAGTAGAAAAAGTAAGCGTTGTCGATCAATTTGGACATACGGTGCATGTGGAGACTGTGGTGGGACTACAAAGGAAAGATACCTAGAAATCCTTGAATTTACGCACTTTGTAGAGTTTTTCAGTTTCAACAAAATCGGTGAAAATCACAAGGAAAAGATACTTGTGCAGAGAGTAACCGTAGTTGTTGCCTTAGACCTCGGTACGGGGAACACAAAAAATCCTGAATATGAAAATGAATAGAGAGCTATCAAATAATTGATAGATTATAGGGATACTTGTTAAAAGCGGGTGTCCCTATTTTTTATAGGG
>JAUNIX010000037.1 GCA_030523275.1 Lachnospiraceae bacterium | reverse complement strand
ACATTTGAAATAAATGGCGTTTCTGCTACAATTGGTGGTATGTGCAAAGGATCAGGTATGATTCATCCCAATATGGGTACCATGCTTGGCTTTGTGACAACAGATGTTGCCATTTCTAAAGAATTACTCGTGAAAGCATTAAAAGAAGATATTGAAGATACATTCAATATGGTGTCTGTTGATGGTGATACTTCTACAAACGATACTGTATTAGTCTTGGCAAACGGCATGGCAGGCAATGAAAAAATCACAAAAGAAGGGGAAGAATACGAAGTATTTAAAAAAGCCCTTCATGCGGTGAATGAGTATTTAGCAAAAGCGATTGCCGGAGATGGAGAAGGTTGTACAAAATTATTTGAAGTACAAGCAAAAGGTGCTGCGACAAAAGAGGATGCAAAACTTTTAAGTAAATCTGTTGTGTGTTCGTCTTTGACCAAAGCTGCAGTTTTTGGCAAAGATGCAAACTGGGGTAGAATTTTATGTGCGATGGGTTATTCAGGTGCAGATTTTGATCCAGAAAAAGTAGATATTATGTTAAAGAGCAGTGCAGGTGAATTAGCAATCGTAAAAGATGGCGTGGCAACAGATTACAGTGAAGAATTTGCGACAGAAATATTGTCACAAAACCCAGTAATCGCAATTGTAGATGCTCATGCCGGAGACAAAGAAGCAACTGCCTGGGGCTGTGATCTGACATACGATTATATATCCATCAACGCTGATTACCGGTCATGACATTGAACACTTAATGAATCCGAGCCGAAGGCGAAGGATGAATTTAGTGAGAAAGTCGTTACCTGCACTCAGTGAGAACAAGTCGAAGACGCAGTACGAACGCTAGTGCGGTGTAACTACCAGGTTAGAGAACACTTAATGAATCCGAGCCGAAGGCGAAGGATGAATTTAGTGAGAAAGTCGTTACCTGCACTCAGTGAGAACAAGTCGAAGACGCAGTACGAACGCTAGTGCGGTGTAACTACCAGGTTAGAGAACACTTAATGAATCTGAGTCAAAGGCGAAGGATGAATTTAGTGAGAACAAGTTAGAAATTAGATTATGAGATAAAGAGAGGTTAATAATTTAAAATGGACGATTATATGAAAGAAGAAATGTTGAAGGCACAGACTTTGATCGAAGCTTTGCCATTCATTCAGAAATTTAACGGTAAGAAAATTGTAGTCAAATATGGCGGTAGTGCAATGATCGATGAAAACTTGAAATATAGCGTATTAAAAGATGTTGCATTACTAAAATTAATCGGATTAAAGCCGATCATTGTTCATGGTGGCGGCAAGGAAATCACAAAATGGACTCGTATGTCCGGAAAAGAACCAGAATTTGTAAATGGACTTCGTGTAACTGACAAAGATACGATGGAAATTGCGGAAATGGTTTTGTTTAAAGTAAATCAGGCACTTGTTGGTATGATGGGTAAACTTGGAATCAAAGCAGTTGGTCTAAGCGGAAAAGATGCGGAAATGATCCGTGTAGAAAAAAAACTCGCTGGTGGCAAAGATATCGGTTATGTAGGACAGGTAAAAGAAGTAAATACGGAATTATTAGAAGCATTGATTGCCGATGATTTCGTACCTGTGATTTCTCCAATTGGTCTCGGAGAAAATCATGAAGGATATAATATCAATGCGGATGATACCGCATGTGCGATCGCAAGAGCGGTTGGTGCAGAAAAACTTGTTTTCCTGACCGATATAGAAGGTGTTTTTGTTGATCCAATGGATAAGAGAACATTAATTCCAGAAATGGATTTAGATATGGCGCATGAGTTTGTTGACAAAGGTGTTGTTGGCGGAGGTATGCTGCCAAAATTAAATAACTGTATCGAAGCGATTGAAAATGGCGTGGCTCGTGTTCATATTTTAGATGGTCGTGTAGAACATTGTCTGCTTCTGGAATTCTTTACAGAGAAAGGTATCGGTACAGCAATCTTAAAAGAGCCTATTTTTGGAAAGGATGACATTTATGAAAGAATATATAAATAAGGCGGAAAAATATATTTTAAAAACATATAACCGTTATCAGATTGTCCTTGAAAAAGGGGAAGGTGTCTATCTGTACGATATGGAGGGGAAGAAATATCTTGATTTTGCAGCCGGAATTGCAGTCTTTGCATTAGGTTATGGCAATCAGGAATACAATGATGCTTTAAAAGCTCAAATTGATCAGATACTTCATACCTCTAATTTATATTACAATAAACCGGCAATTGAAGCAGCAGAAAAAATTGTCAATGCCAGTGGAATGAAAAAAGTTTTCTTTACAAATAGTGGTACAGAAGCAATTGAAGGAGCATTAAAAGTTGCCCGTAAATATGCATATAACAAAGATAATTCAAAAGAATATGAAATTATTGCTATGAACCACTCTTTTCATGGCAGAAGCCAGGGAGCATTGTCAGTAACAGGTAATTCCCATTATCAAGAGGGGTTTGTACCAAAAGATTGTGTGGCCGTGTTTGCTGATTTTAATGATCTGGATGATGTAAAATCAAAGATTACTGATAAAACTTGTGGTATTATTTGTGAAGTTGTACAGGGAGAGGGTGGTATATATCCAGCCGATCCTGAATTCTTAAAAGGATTACGTGCTTTATGTGATGAGCATGACATATTATTGATTTTTGACGAAGTACAGTGCGGTATGGGTCGATGTGGATCCTTATTTGCGCATGATCTGTATGGTGTAAAGCCAGATGTTATGGCTTTAGCGAAAGCACTTGGCTGTGGTGTACCTGTTGGTGCTTTTGTAGTTGGAGAAAAAGCGGATGGTGCACTGGTTCCTGGTGATCATGGTACTACATACGGCGGAAATCCATTTGCAACTGCGGCTGTCAGCAAAGTCTTTGATTTGTATGAAAAATTGGGAATAGTTGACCATGTTAACGAAGTAGGAGCCTATCTGTCTGAAAAATTAGATGAATTAGCTACAAAATATGACTGTATCAAGGCACATCGAGGAATTGGTCTTATGCATGGGTTAGAATTTGATCAGCCGGTGGCAGCAATCATTCAAAAAGCATTAGAGAAAGGTTTGATTATCATTAGTGCTGGAGCAAATATTATTCGATTTGTACCACCACTTGTCATCGAAAAAGAACATGTCGATGAGATGACTCAGATTTTAGATAGTATTTTAAAAGAATTATAATAACAGTATAAAAATACAAAAGATACATATACTCTTTATATCAAAAAAGGCAGATTTGTGTGAGATGCATAAGAAAAAAAGGAGTGTATGAAAATGACAGGAATTATTATTGCATTAATTTCAGGTGCATTAATGAGTATTCAGGGAGTATTTAATACTGGAGTAACAAAACAGACTAGTCTGTGGGTTGCAAATAGTTTTGTGCAATTCACAGGCTTTCTTTTGTGTTTACTGATATGGATCATCAAGGAAAGAGATCATTCAATGGTGACATTGCTTAAAGTTGAACCGAAATACTTGCTTTTAGGTGGTCTGATTGGTGCGGGAATTACAATGACTGTGATTCAGAGTATGGATCGTTTGGGACCTGCAAAAGCAGTGATGCTGATCGTAATTTCCCAGATTATCATAGCTTATTTGATCGAATTATTTGGTTTATTTGGTGTTGAAAAAGTGCCATTTCAATGGAGTAAATTGATTGGTGCGGGGATAACCATTATTGGTATTATTGTTTTCAAGTTCCAGAGCTCATAAAATAGCTCTGGATATAAATATGAAATATATGATCCATCAGAAGGCATGGATAAATTTCCGTAGAAAACGTAAATTTCACTTGTAACATGGATTAAAATTAGGTAAAATAAGTAATAGTGAATTAGTATCGCTTATTAGATGTTTTTTTAAACATTGACTTCTGTGGGCTATGAGGATGCAGGAGAAATTTTATGAAAAAACGAAATAGATGGATATTAATTACATTATATATCATGCTGATAGCTGCTATATGCGCTTGTTCCAAAAGTGATTCCGGTAAAGAAATATTGATCTCTTCAGAAAAGATGTCAAAACCCGAAGAAGAAAAAACAACATCAAATGAAAAAATACAGGTCTTTGTCTGTGGAGAAGTCAAAAATCCCGGTGTTTATCGTCTGAATCAGGATGACCGGGTTGTAACAGCGATTGAGGCTGCAGGTGGACTTACAAAGGATGCTGCATATGCAAGCATTAATCAGGCGCAAAAGATGAAAGATGGAGAACAAATTTATATTCCGTCTAAGTCAGAGCAGCAAAATACGCTGACTGAAGCTAGCAAAAAATCGTCTTCAAATCTCATTTCAATTAATCAGGCAAGCAGGGAGGAATTGATGACACTTCCTGGGATTGGTGAGTCAAAGGCGGATAGCATCATTGCATATCGACAAGAGCATGGTGTTTTTCAGTCAACGGAAGATTTAATGAAAATATCGGGCATAAAAGAAGGCGTATATAATAAAATAAAAGACTATATTACGCTTTAGTAAAGGTGGAAAAAAGAATGGGAAGAAGAATACTCGTTGTTGATGATGAAAAGCTTATTGTAAAGGGTATCAAATTTAGTCTGATGCAGGATGACTACACGGTTGACTGTGCATATGATGGACAAGAGGCATTGGATATGGCAAAAAAGACAGAATATGATGTTGTTTTGCTTGATGTCATGTTACCAGAATTATCTGGATTTGAAGTCTGTCAGGCAATCCGCGAGTTTTCGAATATGCCAATCATCATGTTGACAGCAAAGGGCGATGATATGGATAAGATATTGGGCTTAGAATACGGCGCAGATGATTATATTACAAAGCCATTTAATATCCTTGAAGTAAAAGCCAGAATCAAAGCGATTATCCGTAGAAGCAGTCGCAAAGAAGTAGTGGAAGAAAAAGCACAGATTATTGAGTCTAGCGGTTTAAAGGTTGATTGTGAGAGCCGTAGGGTTTATACAGATGATAAAGAGGTAAATCTGACAGCGAAAGAATTTGATCTGCTTAAGCTGTTGATTTCAAATCCAAATAAAGTATATAGTCGAGAAAGTTTATTAAAGAAAGTATGGGGATATGATTATCCAGGAGATGTTCGTACTGTGGATGTGCATATCAGACGACTTCGTGAAAAAATTGAACGAGATTCCGGTGAGCCTGAATACATACATACAAAATGGGGTGTAGGTTATTATTTCCAGAGTTAAGGAACGCCTATCAGTTTTTTGCAGTATGCAGGTTGTGATTTTTACGTCCATATCCGTGCTCACCTTAATTATTGCTTTTTTCTTAGGACAGAGTTTAGAAAAATCTTACAATAAAAAAGCATTGGATTTAAAAGTCGCAAGCGTGGAAAGTCAGTGTACCATGATTGCCAATCAGATTGCATCTGTTAATTTTCTGATAAATGATAATACCAATACCGTGTCAACACAGATTGATCAGCTTGCGGCATCTCTTGGAGGACGTGTCGTTGTTATCAATAAAAATTATCGTATTCTAAAAGACACTTATACGGATTATCAGGGCAAATATTTTATGTCTCCGGAAATTCATAAAGTTATGACCGGAGTGAGAAAGAAACAGATTAGCTACTCGGATAACTATATGGAAATAGTAATACCAGTCGTATATGAAAATTCAAAGAGCGAAAAGGTTTTGGGAATTTTAATGGCTGATGTATCAATTGCGGATTTGATGTCAACACAACATGATCTACGCAATCAAAGAGCATTGTTATCCGTTGTATTCATCATTATTGGTGTTTCACTTGCGGCATTGATTAGTTATCTTTTGACAAAGGATTTTCGAAAGTTACACAAAAATCTCGAATATATCTCTATGGGACATGAGGATGAGTTGATCGATGAAGTCGGTTTTGCAGAGACGAAAGAGACTGCGAAATTATTTAACTCAATTTTATCGAAAATGCAAGTATTGGAAGATTCCAGACAAGAGTTTGTGTCAAACGTATCACATGAATTAAAAACACCGATGACTTCGATGAAGGTTCTCGCGGATTCATTATTGGCACAGGAAGGTATGCCGGAAGAAGCGTATCGAGAATTTTTGTCTGATATTGTTGCCGAGATAGATCGTGAGAATGATATTATTACTGATTTACTATCACTTGTTAAGATGGATAAAAAGGCAGCAAAACTTGATATTCATACAACGAACATCAATGAACTGCTGGAAGTTATTTTGAAACGAATCAAGCCTTTGGCTCAGAAACGAAATATTGAAATGATATTTGAAAGTTTCCGTCCGGTAACCGCAGAAGTCGATCAGGTGAAATTATCGCTGGCATTTTCAAATTTGATCGAAAATGCAGTGAAGTATAATATTGATGATGGTTGGATTCTTGTATCGTTGAATGCTGACCACAAATATTTTTATGTAAAAGTAGCGGATTCTGGAGTTGGTATTCCAGAAGATTGTCAGGATCAGGTGTTTGAACGATTTTATCGTGTTGATAAAGCACGTTCCCGTAAGACAGGTGGAACAGGTCTTGGTCTGGCAATTACAAGAAATGCAATTCTTGTGCATAAAGGCGCAATCAAATTATATAGTAAAGAGGGAGAAGGTACGACATTTACGGTACGAATCCCATTAAATTATCATGCATAGGAAGGAGAAACGATGAAAAAGAAATCATTAATTGTCTTCTTTCTGGTTTTGATACTTGTCACAGTTGGAGGATGTCATTCTTCCAAAAAAGAAGAAAAGCAAACAGATGATGCTGATCAGATCAAAATATATTATACGAATAAGTATGATACCGAACTGGTTTATGAGACAAGAAAACGGTCTGATATCAAGGACAATCAAATGATTGCGGATACGATGATTGAATGGATGTCAGCAGAACCGAAGAATAAAAAGAATTTTACTGCGATTCCAAGCGAAGTCGTGATCAATAATGTTGTGGCAAGAAATAATATTGTAAATATTGATTTTGCAGTTGGTTATGAGAATCTTGATAAGGATAAAGATGTTATTTGTCGGGCGGCGATCGTAAAAACATTGGTACAGATTGATGGTATCGACTATGTAGAATTTTCGATTGGTGGTAAAACAATGATGGATTCAGACGGGTCGCCGATTGGTTCTTTGACAGATGATAGTTTTGTCTTTAAAGAGTTGCCAATGAAAGAAGTAAAATAAAAAAATGAAAAATAGACCATTATTTTATGTGTTTGCAGGTGTAATTCTTGGAGAGGGATGTTATTGCATCAGTAAGATAATGGCAGGAGCAGTCGCAGCTTTTTGCCTGATACTGATTATATGTCAGAGGCAAAGCTGCGATTTTCTTTATGCACATTCGCGATTAATAGCGATTATCTTAAGATCTTTTTTGATTGGATTTCTAATCGGAGTGTTTGCGTTGACCTGGGAAAGCCCATTGCCAGAATCGGGTACACAAATAGAAGGAGAGATTAGAGGGAAGATTGTGGAGGTAGGAACTGGAAAAACAGAGGTGATTCGATTATCTCCTTTTTGTGTAAATGGCAAACAGATGAGTGGGAGTCTTTTATTATATGGAGAAACAAAAGATTTGCTTCCTGGTCAAAAAATTGTTGTGACAGCAAAGATACAAGCTTATGAATCACCACGCAATCCTGGGCAATTTGATTTAAGACAATATTATCGTTGTCGGGGAATCTACTATCATGGATTTTTTGATTCGGTGACAATGGTTGATCGTAAACCGAACTGGTGGAAATCACAATTATATTTTTTTAAAAAATTATGTGTTGATAAACTTCGAAAATACTTATCGGAACAAGATGCGGGAATACTCTGCGCTGCTATGTTGGGAGAAAAATCTTATCTAGATTCTGATATCAAAGAATTATATCAAAAAAATGGAATTGCGCATATATTAGCGATTTCCGGGCTTCATCTTTCGATGATCGGAGGTGCAGTATATAAATTCCTAAAGCGAATTGGATTATCTTTTTTTACATCAGGAATGATATCGTTTCTTGTGATCATACCTTATTGTATTATGATCGGCAATGCGGTTGCTGCTCTGCGTGCAATGATCATGCTGATTTTATTGATTGGGGCGGATATAAAAGGCAGAGGTTATGATTTCTTGTCCTCGGCATCGTTGGCAGGAATTTTGATTTTAGGAGAAAGTCCATATTACTTGTTTGATGCTGGATTTTTGCTTTCTTTTGGTGCTATTTTTGCGATTGGTTGTGTGAATCCTTGTTTTTATAATTGGAAAAAAGGAAAACAACTATGGCTGGGACTTTCTATATGGTTTGTTTTGTTGCCGATTCAATTATGGTTTTTTTATGAAATATCGCCAAGTTCTATTTTTTTAAACTTTTTAGTGATACCGGTCATGCCGTTCTTATTATTTTTTGGTTTTGTTGGATTATGTACACCTTTTGTCGCATGTTTTTCTGTATGCCATATGATTTTAAAATTCTATGAAAGTCTTTTGGTTTTTCCGAGTTTTATTTTTGGAAAGCCACAATGGTATTTGATTGCATTGTATCTTTTGATGCTATCAATATGCTGTTATTATATTCGACAAAAAAAGCGAGTACATGTTCTTTTTTGCACAATGATTGCGATGGCGTGTCTGTTCCTATTTCAGACCCATGGCTTTCAAATTACATTTTTGGATGTTGGACAGGGTGATTGTATTTTGATTTCAAGTCCGACTGGACATCATTATATGATTGATGGGGGAAGTAGTAGCGTATCAGAGGTTGGAAAATACCGCATTATACCATTTTTAAAATCTCAGGGCATCAAGTCACTTGATTATGTTATTATTACACATTTTGACGAAGACCATTATTCGGGAGTTGAAGAGATGTTGGGTTCTTACCCGATCAGAAATTTAATGATCTTTCAAAATGTAGAGAAAACGGAACAAGGGTATCAAAGAATATTGGCGTTAGCGAAAAAATCTGGTGTAACAATTTGTGAATGTTCAAGAGGGACAAAATTAAAAGATGGTGCAATTTCTTTAGAATGTCAGTTTCCACAAAAAGACTATCAGGCTGAGAAAAATCAGCAATCGCTTGTTTTTTTATTGCGGTACAAAGAAGTTCGTTGTTTGTTTACAGGGGATTTAGAGTTAGAAGGAGAAGCGGATTTTCTAAAAATGAATGTATCAAAAGCGGAAGTGTTAAAAGTTGGACATCATGGTTCAAAAAATGCAACATCCGAAGAACTATTGAAAAAAGTTGAACCGGATTTTGCGGTGATATCTTGCGGTAAGAATAATCGCTATGGTCATCCAAATGCAGAAACATTACAACGCCTGCAAGACGCTGGTTGCCAGATAACATCAACCGTAGATGTAGGAGCGATATGGATCAAAGAAAACCATCATCAATTGTATCTGGAAACTTTCCAATCAACTCCATAATTTCTTGTGAAACCAGACAAAACACGCGTTACAAGTTTCATGTGTTTGCGTGTGGCGGAAAATGGAAATGCTAGAACCTTGTCTTGTGCCTTCGCGTAAATAAAAAAGAGAAAAGCTGACGGTACTTTTCTCTTTTGTTTATATATTTTTATGCAAATATGTTTTTGTGAATAGGCATCAATTAAGCAATGCTGTTAACTGCTTTTGTTAATCTAGAAACTTTTCTAGCTGCTGTATTCTTATGGTAAATACCTTTAGAAGTAGCTTTGTTGATTTCAGAAATAGCAGGAGCTAAAGCTGCCTGAGCTGCTGCTGCATCGTTTGCTGCAACTGCTGCATCTACTTTCTTAATGTAAGTTTTTACTTTAGATTTGATCGCTTTGTTTCTAGCTGTTTTTGTATTGATTACTTTAATTCTTTTTTTTGCTGATTTAATATTTGCCAATTCGGGCACCTCCAAATGTATTAATATAATTAATTGTTCATAGTAATTATCATACATGACGAGACACGGATATGCCATGCATAAAACATACTCATTAATTGTAGTAAAAGTTGTTTTTTTTGTCAATGCCTTTTTGCAAGTTTTGTATATTTTTTCTTACTTTTCAAATACTATTAGAGATTTATGGAGGTAATATTATGATTGCAAGAACAGATTTGGCATTAGAACTGCAGGAAGATATCAGTAAAGAATCAGCGTTAGATGGAATTCGCATGAAAACGAGAATTGATACAGAACATCATATTAAAGAGACGAGGATTATCATTGAGAATGAAACTGGCAGCAAACAGCTTGGGAAACCAATTGGTACCTATATTACTTTAGAGTGCCGTGATTTGCAGGAAAATGATTTTGGCTCTCACGATGAGATGAGCGAAGCGCTTGCCGAACAGTTGAAATTGTTAATTTCCGATAAAAAGAAAATTCTCGTGGCGGGTCTTGGAAATCATAATGTGACTCCGGATGCGCTTGGTCCTAATGTGATTGAGCAATTATTCGTTACGAGTCATTTAAGAAAGCATGGATATTACAAAGAAGCAAAGGATGTCCGCGGAGTGGCACCTGGGGTCATGGCACAGACAGGTATGGAGACGAGTGAAATCTTACGCGGTATTATCAAAGAGACGAAACCGGAGGTACTGATCGCGATTGATGCCCTGTCGGCCAGAAGTTTCCATCGTTTAAATACGACGATTCAGATATGTGATACTGGTATCTTACCTGGTTCAGGAATTGGAAATCATCGACAGGGCATGGATCAGAAAACTATGGGAATTCCAGTGATAGCTATTGGTGTGCCAACGGTAATTGGTGTTTCGACAATCCTTTATGATTCTATGGAACCATTTACAGAGAAAAATATTATTTCAGAAGAAGAACGTCATCATTTTGCTTATCAGATGATTGGTGAGCCATTTTCAAAAATGTTTGTAACACCAAAAAATATTGATGAGGCAGTACAAAGAATTAGTTTTACGATTTCTGAGGGAATCAATCAGTGGATCGTATCTTAGAGGCATAATCGAACAGAATCAGAATAAAATAATAAAAGGACTTAAGATGGACGAGGGCTTAGTATGAGAAAAATATGGATAAAAATAACCAGCATACTATTTTTTTTGCTGACGCTCACTGCGGTTCTTTTATTTGGTATGCAAAATGAAGCAGTCGAGCAGGAACTAAAAGAAAGTGGCAGTGAGAAAATGCAGCAATTTATCAGAGCGATGGTAATTGAGTGGATTCCGCAATACGATTATCATGAGCAAAGCAATACAGAATTTGTATATCAGTGGACAAAAAAGCTGATTACCAGCACGGTACTTCCATATTGGGGTTATCGGGAACAATATGGAAGTAATTCCGAGGAACTGATCAGTGAGAATACCGTTCCTTCCTTTTTGTATGAAGAAAATGAGGAGACAAAAAATGTGGACAACACCTCTGATACAATTGGTCATAAATTTACAGAAAAACAGTTATACAGTCAGTCATATTTAAGAAAATACTTTCTTCAGGTAGATAGCACAACAACGATTACAAATCAGGAGTTAAATGGTAAAAAATTGTTTCAAATGAATTTAAAGTTAGAAAATGATAAATCACCACAAATTTTAATTTATCATACACATGGAAGTGAGGAATATGCAAATAGCAAATCAGGAAAAAAATCAGATACTGTTCTTGGAGTGGGAGATGAACTGACGAAAGAGCTGGAAAAACAGGGATTTTCCGTTCTTCATGACAAAACTTCTTATGATATCAGAAATGGAAAATTAGACCGATCGAAAGCTTATTATTATGCAGCCAAAGGAATTGAACAAAATCTGAAAAAATATCCGCAAATTCAAGTTATCATTGATTTACATAGAGATGGGGTTGCATCTGGCACACATTTGGTCACAAAGATTGACGGTAAAAAGACAGCACAAGTCATGTTTTTTAATGGTATGAGCAGAACGGCCACAAATGGAGATATTGCTTATCTAAAAAATCCTAATAAATTATGGAATTTGGCCATGAGTCTACAGATGCAAAAAGAGGCGTATGAAAAATATCCAGGTTTTACGCGTAAAATATACATCAAAGGATATCGATATAATCTTCATTATCGTAAAAGGAGTATGCTGGTGGAGGTTGGTGCTCAAACCAATACTGTGGAAGAGGCAAAAAGAGCTATGAAGCCTCTTGCGGATATTATTACATCTGTATTGAAATAATTGACATTTTTCCGTTCATCCTTCATAATAAAATGAGCGAATTAGTAATGTTTTAGCGATATATTTTGTGTACAGTTAAAATATTACATAAATTATGACTAGGAGGAAGACGAATGGCAACCGTCCAACAAAGTAAGATACGTAATTTTTGTATTATTGCGCATATTGACCATGGAAAGTCAACATTAGCAGATAGAATTATAGAAAAAACCGGCTTGCTGACGGAACGTGAGATGCAGGCACAGGTTTTGGATAATATGGATTTGGAACGAGAACGTGGGATTACGATTAAATCTCAGGCAGTCCGTATTATTTACCATGCCAAAGATGGAGAAGAATATATTTTTAATCTGATTGATACACCGGGGCATGTTGATTTTAACTATGAAGTGTCGCGAAGCCTTGCAGCGTGTGAAGGAGCGATTTTAGTCGTAGATGCTGCACAGGGAATCGAGGCTCAGACTTTAGCAAATGTATATCTTGCCTTAGATCACGATCTGGAAATCATGCCTGTTATCAATAAGATTGATCTGCCAAGTGCAGAACCAGAAAGAGTGAAAGATGAAATTGAAGATGTAATCGGTATCGAAGCAGAAAATGCACCGTTGATCTCTGCCAAAAATGGAATCAATATCGAAGATGTGTTGGAGCAGATCGTCGAGGTGATTCCGCCACCAGAAGGCGATCCAGACGGTCCATTACAGGCACTTATCTTTGATAGTTTATATGATTCCTACAAAGGAGTGATTATTTTTGCCCGTATTAAAGAGGGAACGATCAAGACAGGAACTCGCATGCGCATGATGGCAACTGGTGCAGAAGCAGATGTTGTCGAAGTTGGTACATTTGGCGCAGGACAATTTTTCCCATGTGAAGAGTTATCTGCCGGAATGGTAGGTTATATTACGGCAAGTTTAAAAAATGTAAAAGACACGCGTGTGGGTGATACGGTGACAGATGCAGATCATCCATGTGCAGAACCACTTCCGGGTTATAAGAAAGTTAACCCAATGGTATATTGCGGTCTGTATCCGGCAGATGGAGCAAAATACCCTGATTTACGAGATGCGCTTGAAAAATTACAGCTTAATGATGCAGCTCTTCAATATGAACCGGAAACTTCGGTTGCATTGGGATTTGGATTCCGCTGTGGATTTTTAGGATTATTACATTTGGAAATTATTCAGGAACGTTTAGAGCGTGAATACAATCTTGATCTTGTAACAACGGCTCCAGGTGTTGTTTATCGTGTGTACAAGACAGATGGAGAAATGATCGAACTGACGAATCCATCCAATTTGCCAGATCCATCTGAGATTGAACATATGGAAGAACCGATTGTGAATGCGGAGATCATGGTAACGACAGAGTATGTGGGTGCGATTATGCAGCTTTGCCAAGAACGTCGTGGTCGCTATATCAGTATGGAATACATGGAAGAAACAAGAGCATTATTAAAATATGAGCTTCCATTAAATGAGATTATCTATGATTTCTTTGATGCTTTAAAATCCCGTTCCCGTGGATATGCGTCTTTTGATTATGAGATGAAGGGATATGAGACATCGAACTTAGTAAAATTAGATATTCTGATCAATAAAGAAGAAGTTGATGCATTATCCTTTATTGTCCATGCAGATACTGCTTATGCACGTGGTCGTAAAATGTGCGAGAAACTCAAAAAAGAGATTCCAAGACACTTATTTGAGATTCCAATTCAGGCGGCGATCGGCAGCAAGATTATTGCTCGTGAGACAGTAAAGGCAGTTCGCAAAGATGTATTGGCAAAATGTTATGGTGGCGATATTTCACGTAAGAAGAAATTATTAGAAAAGCAAAAAGAAGGAAAGAAGAGAATGCGTCAGGTTGGTAGCGTAGAAATACCACAAAAAGCATTCATGAGTGTATTAAAATTAGATGAAGATTAAAAAGAATTTGAGTTTATATATTCACATTCCTTTTTGCGTTCAGAAATGTAAGTATTGTGATTTCCTATCCTTTTCCACATGTGAAGGGGATAGGAATTCTTATATTCAGGAATTAAAAAAGGAACTGATATGGAAACATACATGGACCCAAGAAGAATATCAGGTGATATCGATCTTCTTTGGCGGAGGAACGCCCTCTTTGTTGACTGGTACACAGATGGAAGGCTTGTTATCTGTTATTGATCAGTATTATGATGTGGCAAATGGTGCAGAAATTACGATAGAGGCAAATCCGGGTACATTGACAAAAGATAAATTATCCAAGTATTTAAAAGCAGGTATGAATCGCTTAAGCATTGGCTTACAAAGTGCAAATAATCAAGAACTTGCAATGCTTGGCAGGATTCATACGTATGAAGAATTTATTAAAAATTATGATTTAGCAAGAGAAGTTGGATTTGAAAATATCAATATTGATCTGATGGCGGCACTGCCTGGGCAAACATACAAAAGCTATCAAAAAACATTGCAAAAAGTAGTGGCTTTAAAACCAGAACATATTTCGGCTTATAGTTTGATCGTTGAGGAAGGAACTCCGTTAGCCAAAGATACGGGACTTTTGGAAAAATTACCAGATGAAGACTTGGATCGAGATATGTACCAATTGACCAAAGATTATTTGCGACAATATGGCTATGAACGCTACGAAATATCTAATTATTCGAAACCGGGAAAAGAATGTCGTCATAATTGTGTTTACTGGAGCGGTGGGGAGTATCTTGGATTTGGTCTTGGCGCATCATCTTATTTTCAGGGGCAGCGATTTGTAAATGAATCTGATTTTACTAATTATCGATATGATTCCGAACGGCACGAGGTGCAGGTATTAAGTCGAAACGAAAAAATGGAAGAATTTATGTTTTTAGGTATGCGGATGACAAGAGGAGTATCCGAAGCAGAGTTTGCAAGGAGGTTTGACTGCAGTATGGAATCTGTCTATGGTGATATATTAAAAAGACAGGAAGCAGATGGCTTAATCATACGGAAAAATAATTGTGTGCAACTTACAGATAAAGGGTTAGATATCAGTAATTATGTGTTTTGCGATTATTTATTGGAGTGAAAAGAAAATGGATAAATGGATTTCTTATTTCTTGAGAATGCTATGATAATTTTAATCAAATAAAAAGTTTGCCAATTTCAAAAAAAGGTGTTATATTGTAAGTTAACTGTTAATGAAATTGAAAGATAGGAGGAATTACAATGATCAAAATAGATATTATTTCTGGTTTCTTGGGTGCTGGAAAGACAACATTAATCAAAAAATTATTAAAAGAAGCATTTGTTGATGAACAGGTTGTTTTAATTGAAAATGAATTTGGAGAAATTGGCATTGATGGGGGATTCCTGAAAGATGCAGGTATTGAGATTCGTGAAATGAATTCAGGATGTATCTGTTGTTCTTTGGTTGGCGATTTTGAAGAGTCTTTAAAACAGGTGGTAGAAACATATCATCCTGACCGCATTGTGATCGAGCCATCTGGTGTTGGTAAATTATCTGATGTCGTAAAGGCAGTGGAACCAGTGGAAGGGATTGTTGTGAATAGCTTGACAACCGTTGCTGATGCCAAAAAATGTAAATCTTATATGAAGAACTTTGGCGAATTTTACAATAATCAGATTGAAAGTGCTGGTACGATTATTTTGAGCAGAACAGGTGATATCAAACCAGAACGTCTGGAACAGACGATGGCATTATTAAAGGACAAGAACCCAGAGGCATTTATTGTAACAACCCCTTGGGATCAGTTAGATGGAAAGAAATTACTTTCTACAATGGAAGGAGCAGAAATCCATTCAGAACATTTGTTAGATGATGTTTGTCCAGTGTGTGGTCATCATCACGATGAAGAAGATGGTCACCATCATCATCACGATCATGACGAACATGAGCACCACCATCATGATCACGGTGAACATGAGCATCATCACCATCATGAACATGAATGT
The DNA here is from genome assembly GCA_030523275.1 of Lachnospiraceae bacterium. Classification (GTDB taxonomy): domain Bacteria; phylum Bacillota; class Clostridia; order Lachnospirales; family Lachnospiraceae; genus Fimousia. Next base: position 10,830 of record JAUNIX010000037.1, on the reverse strand, counting down.
CACCACCATGACCATGGCGAGCATGAACATCATCACCATGATTGTGGATGTGGTCATGAGCATCACCACCATCATCATGCAGATGATGTATTTGCAAGTTGGGGATTGGAGACAAGCAAGAAATTTACAAAAGAAGAGATTTCTGGTATTTTAGGACAACTTCCAGAAACAGTTCTTCGAGCAAAAGGTATGGTTCCCGCTGAAGATGGTACCTGGATTTATTTTGATTATGTTCCAGAAGAAATAGAAATTAGAGATGGAGCACCAGAAGTCTGTGGTAAGATTTGTGTCATCGGATCGAAAATGGACGAAGAAGCAATTGCGAAATTATTTAAGTAGGTGATTGGTATGGAAATTCCAGTTTATGTATTTACCGGATTATTGGACAGTGGAAAAACATCTTTTATTAATGATACATTGAGACAGCCGGATTTTCGTATGGGAGAACGAATCATGGTTATTTCCTGCGAAGAAGGCGACGAAGAATTTGAGACAAAAGCCTGCGTTTATGTAGAAGATGAGGAAGATTTTAACTCTGACTTCATTAATTCTTGTATAAAAAAATATGATCCAACGATGATCATGGTTGAGTATAATGGTATGTGGCAGCAGGAAACATTATATGATGCCTTTGTTGATACACCGGGTGAAATTTATCAGGCAATTATGACTGTAGATGCAAGCACATTTGATATGTATATGAGAAATATGCGTGCGTTGATTATTGAAAAATTTAAAATGGCTGATATGATTATCTTTAACCGTTGTGATGATTCAACACCGGCAGCAACTTATCGTAGATCTGCCCTGGCAGTAAATAGCCGTACACAGATTTATTTTGAGAGAAGTGATGGCAAAGAATTTGAAATGGAAGATTTGCTTCCATTTGATGTCACAAAAGATGTGATTGAGATCGAGGATGCCGAATATGGTATCTGGTTTGTTGATGCACAGGATAATCCAAAACGATATGACGGCAAGGCAATTCAGATGAAAACGCAGGTGCGCCATTCAAACCGTCTTCCACGGACAGGAATTTATCCGGGAAGAAAGATTATGACCTGTTGTGCAGATGATATCGCATTTTATGCATATCCTTGCAATATGGCAAAGGCGAAATCTGATACGCTGGATCCTTTGCAGATCAAAGACGGTGAATGGGTAATGCTGCTTGCAAAAGTGCATCAGCGTGGCGAATATATCATGTTAAATGGTTTGCGTGTAGAACGTGCAAAACCACCAAAAGAAGAAGTCGTAAACTTTTAATGAACGAGTAATTTTTGAATATTAATACGTCCCCAGCCTTGTTTATTGGGTGGATATCCAAGATTATCACAACTGGAACGTAGTTTTAATTTCATCATTTTGTTTGTTGTAGCGGGATGTTGTTCCAGGTATAACGCGATTGCTCCAGATACGATCGGTGTTGCCATGGACGTCCCGCTTTTTTCAATGTAATGAGAGGCACCATAACAAGATAGAATATTCGTACCGGGAGCGGTGAGATCGGGTTTGATGACACAGTTTTTTGTGGGTCCCTGTCCAGAATAATTTTTATCATATCGATCATCAGAAGATCCAACTGTGATAATTTTATGGCTCGTACCAGGGATGGTGATACTTTGTGGTTCAGGACCCAGATTGCCACCAGCGATACAAACGATCAGACCAGCATCCCAAAGTTGATTGACCCATGAAATTAATTCTTCTGTTTTGAATGGATCGTTCGTTTCTGGCATTCCAATCGAAACATTTACAATACGTATTTGATAAGTATCTTTGTTATTTAAAATCCATTGAAAACAACGAATCATATTTTTGAATTTACCAGTACCATTGCGATTTAAAACTTTAAGCGCAACGATATTGGAGCCTGGGGCAACTCCAAATTTGCTGGAAGAACCAATGCCGGCAACATGTGTTCCGTGACCATTATCGTCATAGGGATAAGAACGTCGATTAACAAAATCGCGAAAACAGATAACACGGCGGGTCGGTTTCATGAAATCGTGATGAAGGGAAATACCAGTATCTAAATAGGCAATGGTAATGCCTTTTCCGGTGATGTTCCTTGCGGATGCGTAATTCCAATTAATTGTACGAAGTGTTTGTTCCATTACCAAAATGATTCCTTTTTCCTACATAATATGATAGAAGAAACACTCAGTGAACAAAAAAATTAAATTAGAACACGGAGGTTAAAAATGAAGTTTGTAATACAAAGAGTCAATCATGCAGAAGTAAAAGTAGACGGTGATATCGTCGGCAGTATCGGAAAAGGATTTCTCGTCTTGATCGGGATCAGTGATACGGATACAAAAGAAATTGCAGATAAATATATTAAGAAACTAATCAATATGCGTATTTTTGAGAATGAGAATGGAAAAACGAATCTATCTTTAAAAGATGTAGATGGAGAATTACTATTAATTTCCCAGTTTACCTTGTATGCAAATTGTAAAAAGGGAAATCGCCCATCCTTTATTGAAGCGGGCAAGCCAGATATGGCAAATGAATTATATGAATATATCATTTCAGAGTGTAAAAAACAAATACCAGTCGTAGAAAAGGGAATATTTGGTGCTTATATGAAAGTGTCATTAGAAAATGACGGACCATTTACGATTGTATTGGATATTTGATCAGATAAGATACGCTTGACGTGTGCCTTCGCATAAAATAAAGAAAACCCGAGATGAAAAATGTCTCGGGTTTTCGTATACATACATGAATTTAATCTTCCGATAATGACTCCCACTGTTCATATAATTCCATTAATTCTTCATCAATGGCGGCTTTTTTTGCTGATAGTTCCATTAGTTTTCCGGAATTCGAAGCATTTTCTGGTAAGGCAATATCGTCATCGATCTTAGAGGATTGTTCTTCTAACTGAGCAATCTTTTCTTCGATTTTTTTGATCGCATTGGCCTGTTTTCTGCGGCGCGCTTGTTCTTCTTTTTGTTGTTTCCAGTCTAGTTTTACCTGGCTATCTTCCTTTGTAGAAGTGGTTGTGGCAGTCGGAGTTGCGGTTGTTTGTATGGCATTTTCTTCTTTTTTCTCTAAATAATAATCATAATTTCCCTTATATTCATCCAACTGTTGCTGATTTAAATCCAAAATTCGAGTTGCCGTTTTATTAATGAAATAACGGTCGTGAGAAACATAAAATACTGTTCCTGTATAACGATTTAATGCCTGTTCCAAAATTTCTTTTGAGAAAATATCCAAATGGTTTGTCGGCTCATCCAAAATTAGAAAATTAGCGGAAGAAAGCATTAATTTTGCAAGAGACACGCGACCACGTTCTCCACCACTCAAACTTTTGATCGGTTTAAACACGTCTTCTCCACGAAATAGAAATGCAGCCAGCACATTGCGGATCTTTGTATTTGTCAAAGCCGGATAGGCATCGCTAATTTCCTGAAAAATAGTCTTTTCGTCATGCAGCACTTGTTGTTCCTGATCGTAATAGCCAATTTTGACTCTGGAACCGAGACGAATCATACCGGTATCTTTCGCGACATGACGGTTTATAATTTTTAAAATGGTTGTTTTACCAGTTCCGTTTTCTCCAATTAAAGCCACTTTTTCGCCACGTTTAATTTCAAAATCCAGATGTTCGAATAATACATGATCTTTATATGATTTTGAAAGATCTTCAACTGTTAAAACATCGTTACCGCTTAATGTCGAAGGTTCCAAAACTAATTTCATATTTGTGTCTGTCTCGACTGGTTTTTCCATCCGCTCGATGCGATCTAAAGCTTTTTCACGGCTTTCAGCACGACGAATCGATTTTTCGCGGTTAAATTGTTTTAATTTTGTGATAACAGCTTCCTGATGACGTATTTCCTCTTGCTGTTTTTCGTATTCTTTTAATTCGATTGCGCGAATTTGGTCACGTTTTGTCACATAATCACTATAGTTTCCTCTATAAGTTCGTGCGTGAGAATTAGAAATTTCTATTATTTTTGTTACAACTTTATCAAGGAAATAGCGATCGTGGGAAACAATCAAAACAGCTCCATGATAGTTCATCAAAAAAGTTTCAAGCCAGGCAATCGAATTCATATCTAAATGGTTTGTCGGCTCATCGAGTAATATAATATCCGGTTTGGACAGAAGTAATTTTCCGAGAGCAACTCGTGTCTTTTGTCCGCCAGATAATGTAGAAATCTGCTTTCCGAATTCGTTTTCTGTAAAGCCAAGTCCTTTTAAAACTCCGGTAATCTCGCTTTTATAGGCATATCCATTTAGCTGTTCAAAGCGGTGATTTGCTCTGGTGTAAGAGTCGAGAACTGCTTCTAATTCTTGCCCTTCTAATCCCTTCATTTGGTCTTCTAAATCACGGATTTTACGGTCCAAATCGATGATTTCCTGTTTTACTGAGAGCATTTCATCGTAAATCGTATTATGAAAAACCTGTTCCTGATGCTGTGCAAGATAGCCAATTGTTTTTCCTTTTGATAATGTGACCAGACCATTGTCAGCTTCCAGCTCGTTCATAATAATTTTCAGGAGAGTTGATTTTCCGGCACCATTGATTCCAACAATAGCTGCCTTTTCGAAATCTTCAATATGAAAAGAGACATCTTGCAAGACTGTCTGGTCAACGAATGTTTTTGTTATGTTTTGACATGATAAAATCATTGTTTTCATCCTTATCTGTTTAATTTCACAATAAATTATTTTAACATAAGACGTAAATTTAGTAAAGATAGCATAAGCATTTGACAGATTTTAGACAATCAATTATAATAAAATATATTGAGTAAAAGCGAGGAGGAATTTAAGTGGCAGCTACAACAAAAGTCACGTCATCAAAAGAAATTTCGCCTGCAGTGATAAAAAGATTACCTCGGTATTATCGATATCTTGGAGAATTAAAGGAGAGCGAGGTTTCCAGGATTTCATCGAAAGAGTTAAGCCAACGGATGCAGGTAACTGCCTCACAGATTCGGCAGGATTTGAATAATTTTGGTGGTTTTGGCCAGCAAGGATATGGATATAATGTCGAATATCTGTATGAAGAGATCGGTAAGATATTAGGATTGGATAAGACGAATAATCTTATTATTGTTGGAGCGGGGAATTTAGGTCAGGCATTAGCGAATTATCATTTTGAACCAAACGGATTTCGTGTTTTAGGTCTTTTTGATGTCAACCCACGTTTGGTTGGACTGACGATTCGCGGTGTGGAAATTTATGATATCGATACATTGGCAGATTTCATCAAAAGCCATGATATTAAGATTGCAGCACTGACTTTGCCAAAGCAGACGGCGCCTGAGATGGCAAAGGAAATGGTCGGTTTAGGTATTAAAGCATTTTGGAATTTTGCTCCGGTTGATTTAGATCTTCCAGAGAATATTATGGTTGAAAATGTGCATCTGGCAGAAAGTCTAATGACTTTATCATATCGTATTCATAGCAGTTTGAAATAGTTTGGAGGTAGCCCACCATGATCATAGGTGTGGGGACAGATATTGTAGAAATTCATAGAATGGAAAGAATATGTTCCGGAAATAAAGTTCCGGGACGTATTTTTCATGTGGAAGAAAGAGAGCTCGTTGCCCAAAATCCCAGTAAGGCAGCGGGCAATTTTGCTGTTAAGGAGTCAGTAGCCAAAGTATTTGGAACCGGATTTCGTGGTTTTGAGGCCAACGAAATTCAGGTTGGTAGAGATGATAAAGGGAAACCATATATCATATTGCATGGAAATGCAAAAAAAATGGAACAAAAGATGCAGATTGATACGTGGCATGTATCAATTTCCAATACAGATTCTTTGGCAATTGCATTTGTGATAGGAGAAAAAAGAGATGAGATATGTAACGACGAGTGAAGAAATGCAAAAGATTGATCAGGCGAGCATTCAGGAAATTGGTATTCCGGGTATGGTCCTGATGGAGAAAGCAGCTTTAAAAATGCATGATATTATCGTAGAACGGTTTGATAAAACAAAGAAAATTTGTATTATAGCCGGAACAGGAAATAATGGCGGTGATGGACTGGCATTGGGACGGATGCTTTTGGAAGAGGAATATGATGTAACGATTCAAGTGGTTGGTAATGTTTTGCGTGCATCAGAGCAGTTTTTAGAGCAGATGCAGATTTTACTGGCACTTGGGAATCAGGTGCAGGAAGAAGTGTCATATGAAGAATATGATATATTAGTTGATGCTATTTTCGGAGTGGGACTCTCAAGAGAGGTTGGTGGAACCTATGCGGAAGTGCTTAAAAAAATAAATCAGGCAAAGGCTTATAAGATTGCCGTCGATGCACCATCAGGCATTTGCTGTACAACTGGTAATGTACTTGGGATTGCTGTAAAATGTGATTTGACGATTACATTTGGATTAATGAAACGAGGATTATTATTCTATCCGGGTAATGACTATGCCGGTGAGATCATTGTGGCAGATATTGGTTTTCCGAAATATGTTATATCAAGATTACAACCATCTGCTTACACGTATGGAAAAGAAGATTTGGTGCGTCTGCCAGAGCGAAAAAATGATTCGCATAAAGGCACCTATGGAAAAGTATTGATCGTTGCCGGAACAACCAATATGGCGGGAGCTTGTTATTTTAGCGCGAAAGCAGCCTATCTTTGTGGAAGTGGCTTGGTCGAAATTTTGACGACAGAAGAGAATCGTGTGATTTTGCAGGGGATTATTCCAGAGGCAGTGATGACGACTTATCACAATAAAGAAGAAGCAGTACAATTGTTAAAAGAGCATATGAATCTTTGTCAGACGGCCGTAATCGGTCCAGGTATGGGACAAAATGAAACGACCAAAGAACTTTTGGAAGTTTTGTTAAAAGAATATAGTGGAAAATTGATCGTAGATGCCGATGCCTGTAATATGCTTGCCGGCCTGGAATCCTTACTGCCGGATGCCAAGGCAGAGATCGTGATTACCCCTCATATGAAGGAAGCTTCCCGCATTTTAGGCATTTCAATTGCGAAATTAAAGGAAGATTCAATCGGCATTATTCAGGAGTATGCGGGCAAAAATCATTTGACGTTTGTTCTTAAAAATGCAAGGACTTTAATTTCTTCAGGGGAAAGGTTGACATTTATAAATGCAAGTGGTAATAATGGAATGTCAACAGGTGGTTCCGGCGATGTTTTGACCGGAATCATAGCTGGACTTTGTTCTGGAGGAATGGCAGCTGAGGATGCTGCCAAACTAGGTGTTTACTGCCATGGACTGGCTGGTGACTATGCAAAAGAACAAAAGGGAGTTTATAGTTTGATGGCTTCCGATTTACTTGGGCACATCCCTGATGTTTTTTGTTATAAACCAGAAATTTAATGTATGATTTCATGTAAAAATGAGGAGGCAGGTAGTTTTGGATAAATATCTACGCGCATATGCGGAAATTGATTTGGATGCAATTAACGATAATGTTGGACAAGTGAGAAAGGCAGTTGGTGAAGATGTCAAGATCATGGCGGTCATCAAAGCCGATGGTTATGGTCATGGAGCAGTGTCGGTTGCAAAATCATTAAATGAAATTGGTGTCGACGCCTTTGCAGTTGCGATTATCGAAGAAGGAATTGTGTTACGAAAAAGAGGAATTCAATCTCCAATTTTGATTCTTGGATATACCTCTCCATACCAGTATGGAGAATTAGTGCAATATGGACTGACACAAACCGTATTTCATTACGAGATGGCAAAAAAGATTTCTGATTTTGCTGTTTTACTTGGCAAAAAGGCAAAAATCCATATTAAAGTCGATACTGGTATGAATCGTATTGGTTTTAAAGATAATGAAGAATCTGTGGAAACGATTCGCAAAATCAAAGAACTTCCTAATATTGAAATTGAAGGGATTTTTACCCATTTTGCATGTGCGGATGAGACAGATAAAACGTCCGCAAATCATCAATATCAACGATATGATGCTTTTGTAAAACGTTTGGAAAAAGCAGGAATCCATATTCCAATCAAACACGTATCAAACAGTGCTGCGATCATCGACTTAAAATCTTTGCGTCTTAACATGGTTCGTTCAGGAATCATGACATATGGGCTATATCCATCGGATGAAGTTAACAAAGACGAAATCAAATTACATCCGGCACTAAGTTTTAAAAGTCATATTATCTATATAAAAGAAGTCGAAGCAGGGGAGGGTGTAAGCTATGGTTCTACCTATGTGACGGCAAGAAAAACCAAAATTGCGACCATTCCAGTCGGTTATGCGGATGGATATCCAAGAGCACTTTCGTCAAAAGGACGCGTGTTGATCCGTGGACAATATGCTCCGATTATTGGTCGTATCTGTATGGATCAGTTTATGGTAGATGTAACGGATATTGAAGGTGTTCAGGAACTTGATGATGTTACATTGGTAGGAACTGATGGTGATCATACAATTACCGTGGAAGAAGTGGCCGCTGAACATAGTTTTAATTATGAATTTATTTGTGGATTAACAAAGAGGGTTCCACGTGTATATTATAAAAAAGGGAAATTAATTCAAATATTAGACTATTTAAACGAGTGATGTCTGCATACTTTTTATCAAAGGGGTAATACTTCTAGTAACAAACTTTGATGGAGAGTGAGAAAATGCTGATCAAACGTGGAGACATTTATTACGCGGATCTAAGACCGGTCGTTGGTTCCGAACAGGGCGGGGTCAGACCGGTTTTAATTATACAAAATGATGCTGGAAACAAACACAGTCCGACAGTGATTTGCGCAGCGATCACAAGTAAAATGAATAAAGCAAAGCTGCCAACGCATGTGGAGTTAGACAGCAAAAAGTGTGAGATTGTTCGTGATTCTGTTGTTTTATTAGAACAAATTCGAACGATTGATAAACGAAGATTAAAAGAAAAAGTCTGCCATTTAGACATGAAGATCATGCAAAAAATTGACACTGCTTTGAAAGTCAGTTTAAGCATCGATACATAGAGGCAGTCATTGACGGAAATCAGAAATAATGTTATAGTGGTAAGACGGTGTTAATAAGGATATATAAAGGAGAATGTGAATGGATGATATTGATACGCTGATATACGTGATACTACTCCTGTTGGCAGTTGTATGCGTGATCGAGACAGTGTATATTTTACGTTTAAGAAAATCCAGCCGTTCTGGTTCTTTAGGAATTCGTACGAAGAAAAATAATGATACCGAAGATGACGAGAATAATGAGTACGAAGAAGAAATTAAAAATATGGTCCGAGAAGGATTAGAACAGGGTGTGATCGAGGAAGATGAACGGGAACTGATCAATAATGTCTTTGAATTTGGAGATAAAGAAGCCAAAGACGTGATGCGTTTCCGCAAGAAAATTGTTGCAATCGATAATTCCAAGGATGTAGAAAATTGTCTGAACTTTATGTTAGAACAGCCATATTCTAGATATCCTCTCTATGAAGGGGATATTGATAATATCATTGGTATTGTGTATTTAAAAGATGTGATCGAGGCATTTTTAAACAATGAAAATAAATCTCTGGATGAGATTGCCAGAGAAGCTTTTTTTGTTCATGAAACAATGGAAATTTCTGTTTTGTTTAAGAAGATGCAGACAAAGAAAATCCATATGGCGATTGTTGTTGATGAATATGGACAGACAGAAGGAATTGTGGCAATGGAAGATATGCTTGAGGTCATCGTAGGTAACATTTTAGATGAGTATGATATTGATGAGCATGAAATTGTCAAGCTTGGTGGTGAAGACGGCTATTTGGTTCAGGGTGTTACCCGTCTGGAAGTAATCGAGCATTTATTAGATATTGAATTTCCTGATCGGGATATTGAGACGATCAATGGTTTTATGATCGATCAACTGCGTCATCTTCCGGATGACAATGAAGATGTTGAAATCATATTTGAGGGATACTCATTTAAATCTATGGATATTCATGATAATATGATTCGACAGATTAAAGTAAGTAAAGAACAAAATGAAAAAGATAAAGGAGAATAAAAATGTCAGGACATAGTAAATTTGCCAATATCAAACACAAAAAAGAAAAAAATGATGCCAAGAAAGGAAAAATCTTTACTGTCATCGGACGTGAGATTGCGGTAGCAGTAAAAGAAGGCGGTCCGGATCCTGCAAATAACAGTAAACTTCGTGATGTAATTGCGAAAGCAAAAGCAAATAATATGCCAAATGATACAATTGAAAGAGGTATTAAAAAAGCAGCCGGCGATGCAAGTGCTGTTAATTATGAGACGATTACATATGAAGGATATGGACCAAATGGAGTTGCGATCATTGTTGATGCTTTAACGGATAATAAAAACAGAACTGCTTCCAACGTACGTAATGCATTTACAAAAGGTTACGGTAATGTAGGAACACCTGGTTGTGTATCCTATATGTTTGATAAAAAGGGTCAGATTATCATTGATAAAGAAGAATGTGAAATGGACGCAGATGATATTATGATGATCGCTCTTGACGCAGGAGCAGAAGATTTTGCGGAAGAAGAAGATAGCTTTGAAATCATCACAGAACCAGATGATTTTAGTGCGGTTCGTGAAGCGTTAGAGGCGGAGGGCATCCCTATGGCAGATGCAAATGTCAGCATGATTCCGCAGACATATGTTGAATTAACAGACGAAACAGACATCAAGAATCTTCAGAGAACATTGGATATGCTCGATGAGGATGATGATGTGCAGGAAGTTTACCACAACTGGGATGAATAGGACTATATTTTGCATTGTTCAGTGATGGATATACAAAGAAATCTCTTAATTGCATGTTATGAGTGCAGTTAAGAGATTTTTTTATTTTATTAGGAAATTTCGACTTTGGAAGACATTAAAAAGAACATATATTTACCGA
>JAUNIX010000013.1 GCA_030523275.1 Lachnospiraceae bacterium | reverse complement strand
ACAGAGGAAGAATTAACAGAAGAGACATCCAAAGTGGAAGAACTGGAAACAACAGTTACTGAAGAAACTGGAAATGTAACGATTGATAACGAAGAACCAACGACAGAGCAAGTGGAACAGAATACAACTTCCGACAATAGTGGTATTACAAGCTTGTTTAACAGTATTAAAAACTTTTTTGGTCGTCGTTAATTAGGAGGTAATATCATGAAAAAATCATATATAAAGCCTGAATTACATGTAGAGCACTTCGCATTGAGCCAGAGCATTGCCAGTTGTGCTGGGGTAACTGGCGGTGGTAGTACACTTGGTAAACCAAGTCATTGGAGTAAAGAGACATGCGGCTGGAATGTCGGTGGATATATTATTTGGACGGAACCAAATAGCTGTCCAGATGAACAGGCAGGTGCTGATGAAGAAATAGATGGTGTTTGCTATAATAATCCAAGTGGAAATGTGGTAGCATTTAGTTCTTAGTAATTTAGGAAGTATGCCCTTATATGGCATCATATGGGCGGCCTTACATTAGTTTGGCCGCCCTGTTTTAGTTAAGTGAGAAAATAATTTATGCAATATTTATATCAAATAGCCGGTTTATATGTTTGTTGTGAAATCCCATTTCCCGTAAAGATTTATAAAGAATCGGCGGATTTTGTTTATGAAGAAATGGAAAAGAGCCATAAAAAAGATTTGACTGTATTCTTTCAGCCGATAAAAGAACTGGAAACAACAGAGGAAAATGGTGTTTGGGACATCGATCGTTATCATGTTCATATAAAGGAAAAAAGAAAAGTATATTATTGCCCTGCGCCACATCATCATCCTTATGCATGTGTGATATGGGACGATGAAGAAAAGTCAATTCTTCGTTGCAGATATATACAAGGAAAAGAATATTATTTAAATTATTCAAGAAATTTATGTGATATCATTGCCTTAGATTCTCTATTATTAAATCATCAGGGACTTTTACTTCATGCTTCTTTTATCCGCTGGCATGGAAAAGGACTGCTTTTTTCTGCCCCTTCCGGTACCGGAAAGTCGACGCAGGCGGATCTCTGGGTGAAGTATGAGGGAGCAGAGATCATCAATGGAGATCGTGCCGGATTGCGAAAATTAGAAGATGGTTGGATGGCTTATGGGCTGCCTTATGCTGGTTCTTCTGGTATATATCGCAATGAGTCAGCACCAGTGACCGCGATTATTGTTCTTCGGCAGGCAAAAGAAAATCGTATCCGTTCTTTAAGACCAGCAGAAGCAATCCGATATTTATATCCGGAGATTATTGTTCACCAATGGGATAAGGAGTTTGTAGATCAGGCAATGGATCTATTGACAGAACTGGTTTCTCATGTTCCGGTTTATTTACTGGAATGTCTGCCAGATCAAGGGGCAGTGAAACTCGTAAAAACGACAGTATTTGGAGAATAGAAGGAGGGGATGACGATGATAAAGATTCCGGTGGAACCACCGATCACAGAATATCTTCATGTAAAAGCAGCACGGATGAGGATTCCGCTAAATGCTTCTTTTGAACTGACACCGGTCTGCAACATGGACTGCCGCATGTGCTATGTGCGCATGAGCAAGGAACAGCAGGAGGCGGTGCATCCGTTGCGCACGGCAAAAGAATGGCTGTCATTAGCCGAAGACGCGAAACAAAGAGGGATGCTCTATCTCCTGCTCACCGGAGGAGAACCATTCATACGCCCGGATTTTCAGGAGATCTATACCGGGCTTCATCAGATGGGATTTGTGCTGACGATCAATTCCAATGCGACGCTGATCGATGAAGAAGTTGTCGAATGGTTAAAAGAGATCCCACCAGTCCGTATCAATATCACCTTATACGGGGCTTCCGATGAGACCTATGGAAGGCTGTGCCGAAATCCAAAGGGATTTACTCAGGTGACAAGAGCAATCCATTTATTAAAAGAAGCAGGAATCTCCGTGAAATTAAACTGCAGTGTGACACCGTATAATGCCGGTGATCTGGAGGAAATGATAGCGTTCGCAAAAAAGGAACATCTGATCATACAGCCGACATCCTATATGTTCCCGCCACTTCGGCGGGATATCTCAAAAGTCGGACAGAATGACCGTTTTACCGCAAAAGAAGCCGCTTATTATTCGGCTAAGATTGAATCCCTGTTAAATGGCGAGGAGGATTTTCTGGAAAGGATGAAGACGAAAGACCTGAGTCTGCCTTCTGATCCAGGGGATGACTGTCTGGAGACAGAAGGAGAAGGGATCCGCTGCCGTGCCGGAAAGTGCAGTTTCTGGGTGACTTGGGACGGGCGGCTACTCCCTTGTGGTATGTTACCGGGCACTGGCGTGGAAGATGTATTTAAGATTGGATTTGATGAGGCCTGGAAAAGGGCTTCAGAATATGCGTTATCAATCCGGCTGCCGTCAAAATGTTCTTTCTGTGGATTAAAAGATCAGTGCAAAGCATGTGCAGCTATGGTCTATACAGAGAGTGGTGATTATTGCACGGTACCGAAATACAGATGTGAGATGGCGCATGAGTATCCCGGGGCATGTAAGGAAATCGAGGCGGAGATTTTGGAAAGGAAGACAGTATGAAAAAGAAAATGATCATCATAGTGGTTGTGGCAGCTGCAATCCTGGCAGTCACCTTTGCCGCAAAAAAACAGGGCAAAACACTATTTTCTGGCAGGAGCACAGAAGAATCCACATCGGAAGGTGCTTCCAAGAAAAAAGATGCGTCAGAAAATAATATGAATGACAAGAACAAAAGTACTGCCAAAGAAGATACAGGTGCAGAAAAAAGTACTGGGAATTCAACGGGCACGAGTTCGACAAAAAAAGATACAGATACGGGTACCGGTACACAGAAAAACGGCAATATCTTTAGCCAAAAAAACAACCTGCCGTATATGATCCCGGACACGAACCTACAGATTCAGAAGATTGCAGGCTATAAAGGACAGTTTCTTGAGGATGGTTCTGATAAGAAAGTCTCCAATGTGACGGCGATCGCCTTAAAGAATACCGGCAAAGAAAAGATTGAATATGCCGATATTACTGTCAAGAGAGGCAAGAAAAAGCTGGAATTTAAGGCCTCGGCAATCAAAGCAGGAGCAACGGTTGTTGTCCAGGAAGCAAACAAGACCGCTTACAAAGAAGGAACCTATTCGGACTGCCAGGCACAGGTGGCATATGCGGATGAATTCGAGATGTCCAAGGATCAGGTCAAAGTGACAGACAATGGGGACAACTCGCTGACGGTGAAAAATATTTCCAAGAAAAAGATCGTCGGCATCCGTATCTTTTATAAATATTATATGAAGGATGAAAAAGCATATGTGGGCGGCATTACCTATAATGCAAAAGTGGAAGACCTGGGAGCAGGAAAATCCATAAAGATTACGCCTTCGCACTATGTCAGCGATTCCAGCAAGATCATGATGGTAAGGACATATGATGAGAAAAACTAAATATGGGCAGTACGATTAAGAGGGAACAGTCATTCATCATGTTGATGGATGACTGTTCTTTTCATAAATAAACCCGTTATTTTATCAGTATCGTATTGAAGCTTTCAAAATGGTTCTTTTTTGTGTATAATAGAGTTTATCGTTGTATGGTAGAAATGAGAGGTTATATAGATGAAAGAGGATAAGAAAAAAATTTCTTTTGAATCTCTAGAAGTTTTATTTGCTAAATGGAAAGATGGAACTTTTTCAGAGATTATCGATGATTGGAAATGGATTTTTTCATATAGTAAGAAATATAAAGGAGCAATTATTTTTTATATTTTCTTGGGGATTATCAGTACTTCTATGGGTTTGATCAGTAGTGTTGCCGGTAAATATTTGATTGATATCATTACTGGATATCAGACAAGTAAATTAGGAATTTTGATTATCATTACTCTTGGAAGTGCGATTTTTAGTCTGATATTTACCAATGTGATCAATCGCATTTCAACAAAATTGAGTATTTATATTAATAATGATATTCAGGCGGATATTTTTGATAAAATTATTGATGCTGAGTGGCTGGAAATTAGTAAATATAAAAATGGTGATGTGTTAAATCGATTTAATAGTGATGTCAATACCGTCAGCAGCAATGCAATTAGCTGGCTTCCGACGATTATCATAGCAGTCTATAATTTCATTGCAACTTTTGCGGTTATTTGGCATTATGACAGCATTATGGCTTTGATTGCATTCATCAGCGCACCAGTTATGCTTTTGATGTCAAAATTTCTGATTAAAAAACAGAGAGATTATGGAAGGCAAGTAAAGGAAATGGGCAGCAACCTGATGACGTTTGAAGTTGAGACGTTTTACAATTTTGATACAATCAAGTCATTTGGTATCTCTTCTTTATACGGAAGAAAGATGAGAAAGTGGCAGGAAAAATTCAAAGATATAAGTTTAAAATACAATATGTTTACGATCAAAACGAATATTTTTATGTCAATTTTAGGAATGATAGTGCAATATACAGCGTTTGGATATTGCCTGTTTCGTTTGTGGACCCACGATATTACATATGGAACGATGACTTTGTTTTTGCAGCAGAGAAGTAATTTATCCGGTGCATTTAATAATCTTGTCTCGATTATCCCATCGTTTTTAAATAGTTCTGTCTCCGCACATCGTATCCGTGAATTGGTGGAACTGCCAAAAGAAGTTCATATTCCGGAAAGTAATGACTTGGACGCTTATGTAGAGGATGGTTTCACAGTACAGATGAGAAATGTGCATTTCTCGTATGTGGAAGGAAATCGTGTGATTACCGATTCTAAATTTTTAGCACAGCCGGGGGAAATCGTGGCTTTGGTCGGTCCTTCCGGAGAAGGAAAAACGACAATGATCCGCTTGATTTTGGGATTGATTCGTCCAGACGAAGGGCAGTCATTGATGAAAGCATCAGATGGACGGGAAATAGAGATGAATGCCGATACGAGACATTTGTTTGCTTATGTGCCACAGGGCAATACGATTTTATCGGGAACCATTGCTGAGAATATGCGTATGGTCAAAGAAGATGCAACAGATGAAGAGATTGTGGAGGCATTAAAAATTTCCTGTGCGTGGGACTTTGTGAAAAATATACCGGATACCATTAATGCAAAGATTGGAGAGAGGGGACGTGGCTTTTCAGAGGGACAAGCACAGAGAATTGCAATCGCAAGGGCGGTACTTCGGGATGCACCGATATTACTTTTAGATGAGGCAACCTCTGCTCTGGATGTGGCGACAGAGCGTAAAGTGTTGAGAAATATTATCAAACAAAAGCCAAATAAAACATGTATTGTGACGACCCATCGTCCAAGTGTTTTAAATATGTGTCAGAGAGTGTATCGTGTCATGGAAACGCATGTAACAGAACTTAGCAAAGAAGAATCCAGTCGCATGGCTATGGATTTCTAGGCTTTCTAAGAGAGGGAGGAGTATATGAAATTAGTAGATACTGTGGAATATGTATCTATGCTGCGAGAATTGATACAACAGGGAAAAGAAGTGAGTGTAGTGATTTCTGGCAACAGTATGAATCCATTTTTGATTCACCAAAGAGATATGATTTATTTTAAACAACCAGATCGAATGTTGAAAAAAGGAGATATGGTATTTTATCAAAGAGAGAATGGGCAGTTTGTGATGCACAGAATCTGTAAAGTACATAAAAATGGATATGATATCATTGGGGATGCCCAGACAGAGATTGAACGTGGAATCAGAGAAGATCAGATATTTGCGTTAATCACAAAGGTAAAGAGAAAAGGGAAAATGATTGTTCCAGGAGATTTTTGGTGGGAATTTTTTGAACATGTATGGTTGAAGGTGATTCCAATCCGTCATTTTCTTATGAAATTGTACGGAATTTTTAAATAGAGGGGATAATATATGAATCAAAAATTATTTTTGGCTTCGATGAAAGCTTTTTTAAATAATGAGATGCTTCAATGGGAAGAAGATGTATCTTTTGAGGAATGGGATGAAGTATTTCAGATAGCAAATAAACAAAATACTCTGGCTATGATCTATCAGAGTACGTTTGGCTGTCCGGCATTGTTGAATGCTGTACCGTCAGAATATTTAAAAATGCTAAAACAACGTACGATGCAAGATGTCTTTTTGCAGATTAGGAAGACGCAGGAATTTTTAAAATTATATCAATCTCTTAGAAATAACGGCTTAGAGCCGATTGTTGTAAAAGGAATTGTGTGCAGAAATCTTTATGGAAATCCTGACAATCGTATTTCAGGAGATGAGGATTTATATATTCCGAAAGAGCAGTATGGGGCTTATCGAAAGGCCTTGTATGAAGCGGGGATGATCGTACCAGAAGAATTTTTATCCCACGAAGAGATAGATTATGAAGTTTCTTATGTCGGCAAAGACTTTCCGTTATTACTTGAAATACATAAGTCTTTGTTCGCAGAAGAATCTGATGCTTATGCAGGGATGAACGAGCGTTTTGCAAAGGCATTTGAAAATTCTGTAGTCATTGAAATTGAGAATGTACCAATTCGTACAATGGGATATAGTGATCACTTATTGTTTTTGATCTTACATGCATATAAACATTTTATTCACAGTGGATTTGGTATCCGCCAGGTATGTGATATGGTGATGTTTGCTAATGTATATGGCAGTCAGATTGATTGGAAGTTTATATATGATCAATGCAAAATAATTCATGCAGATGTATTCACGGCAGCATTGTTTGATATCGGATATCAGCATTTAAATTTTGATCCTGAAAAAGCTTGTTATCCAAAGTTTTGGCAGGAAATGGAAGTGGATTCTTGGGATCTTTTACAGGATTTACTGGATGCCGGGGTTTATGGCGATGCCGATATGAGTCGAAAACATAGCAGTAATATTACTCTCAATGCAGTTATGTCAGAAAAGCAAGGGAAAAAGGCAAAAGCTTCTGTATTAAGGACTTTATTTCCACCGAAAGAAACAATCAAAGGTCGATATCCATGGCTTGAGAAACATTCGTTTTTGTTGCCGTTTGCTTGGGTAAACCGTATTTGGCATTATGCATGGCAACAAAAGAAACGTTCTCCGGAAGATAATGCGGCAGAGAGTATTAAAATTGGCGGTCAACGCGTAGAATTAATGAAAAAATATAAAATTATCAAGTAGTATGAAAAAGATTATTACAGCAGGTTTGTGATAATCTTTTTTTGTGGTCAATAAATATTTTTGGAACCAAAGGATCGCTTTCTTTCTCTTATATATGAAAAGAATAGGAAAGTAAGGAGGTTATGATGAAAAAGGATCTTTTTTGTGACTATATTTTAAAATATCAAACAGATCTTTTTCGATATGCAAAAAGTATTGTCGGGAATCAGGCAGATGGAGAAGATGCCGTATCGGAGACGATTTTAAAGGCTTATGAAAAGATTGACCAGCTTCGTTCCAAACGAAAATTTAAGCCGTGGATTTTTAAAATATTGACAAATGAATGTTATGCCATTTTGCGGAAAAGAAGAAAGATGCATTTGACGGATAATGGAGAGGTACCGGAACAGAAATGCTACGACACGATAGAAGAGGGTGATATTTTGAAATTGATTCATCAGATGAAACCACAATATCGTGATGTGTTAATTCTGTATTATTACAGTGAATTTTCTGTAAAAGAAATAGCGTCTATCTTGGAAATTCCGCAGGGAACGGTAAAATCGAGATTATCAAGAGGTAGAAATCAGCTAAAGTATATTTATGAGAAGGAGGGCTATCGGTATGAATTATGATTATGAATTAAAAAAAAGGATTCAACAGGAGAAAGAGTCTTATCAAGTTCCAGAAGGTTATAAAAGAAACGTGGAATCTATATTGGAGAATCTTCCAGAAACTAGCAAAGATCAGACTAGACGATGGCTTGTGAGGCAGATAGCCGTATATGCGATTATCCTTGCATTGTCCTCCGTCACTGTGGCCGCAGGAATTGCTTTGGTGCATTTAGGAAAAGGAACGATTCGGTATAAAAACAGCAGTAAAAAATATCAGGAAATTGTAAATTTAAAAGAAATTCAGGAAAACAATGGGAGAGTCAATATGACAAAAAAATCAGATGGAATTTCTTTTACGATTGAAAATATTGGATTGGATCGGGGCAATTTGATGGTTTATTATAAGATTCAAACGGATGAGAAAATGGAATTGCCAGGTAGTGACTGGGAGAGCAAATGGGGGAGGATACAATCAATTCTGTTTGACCCTCGGATTGTGCTTGATGGTGAATCATTGACGAATCTACCTTCCGCGGACGAAATATATATGATAGACACTCAAACAGTGAGAGGTGTTCTTCGACAAAATATTTCAAAAAATCTGGGGCAAAAAGTATCTGTAGAAATCAAACCGGAAAGAATATGGGATGTAAAAGGTGACTGGAAAATTCAGATGACCATTGATCGAAGTGGAATAAAAGAAAAAAGCAAACGATTTGTTATATCGAATGAGCTTGTTTCTTCCGTTGTCTTGTCGCCGTTTGGAAATGTATTAGAAATGAAAAATGGATACCCAAACAAAGAATTTGTGCTAAGAGACGGTGAGAAACAGTATTTATACTACAAAGTAGATTCTCTGGGTGAGGGTCAGCCAGCCTATGTGAATTTCTTTGGTAACATGGAGCAGATCGACTCTTTGGAACTGATTCCCGTAAAAAAACATGTTGTAAAAAAAGAAAAAGGCAGACCGAAGACAGTTAAAATGAAACTGAAAAATGATGAAATTGTTTCAGTTAGTCAACATACAACATTGAAAATAAAAAAATTAGAACAGGACAAAGAACTTTTGCGTATTTATTTTCAGGTGCTTTCCTATGATGGGGCAGATTTGACTTGGGGAATCGAGAATCTGAATGCAAAAATGTGGATGAAGGACGAAGATTCGTTGCTGGTCATGGATCTCTATGATGTGAAAGGAAAGAAAAATTTGAGCAAAATCAAACAAATAGAATTTTTGCAGCAGGAGATGACTTTGGATGAAAAAAGCGTAATCAAAGTGGATTTGAGTAAGTAAAAAAGTGAGCGAAGGTACAAAAGTGGGTATCTTCGCTCGCTTGCATATGGTGAAATTTAATCCCAGTTTTCTTTTAATATAAAATCACGGATGTTATAATGCCGAATTCCATTTTGACTCATGTCAAATTCATCCATAGAAACGACATATTTCGGGTAATGGTCTCGGATACTATCGTACACGCCAAATTTCCGGTTGATGGTTTCTGGGCTGGCAAGTAGATAGGATACTTGGATATAAATTTTTTGTCCATTTTTTGAACATACAAAATCAATTTCTTTTGTACCGGATTTTCCAATGGTGACTGTATATCCTCTTCGCAATATTTCCATGAATATGATATTTTCTAAAATTTGATTGATATCACGATGATTTTGTCCATAAATAGCTTCCCGTAATCCATGATCGACAACATAATATTTTTCATTGACAGACAAAATTCTTTTACCAATTAAATCTTCACGACTGACCTTATAAAAAAGAAAGGCATCCTGACAGGCTTTCAGATAGTTTATGATTGTATCATGAGAAACTCTGCGATTTTCATTTTTAAAATATTTTGTAATACTAGATGCACTAAATGTTTGACCAATATTTGCTAAAATATATGTGATAATACGTTCTAATAAATCGACGTCTCGGATATGATTTCGTTTGATAATGTCCTTTAAAACGACAGAATTATATACATCCTTTAAATATTGATTACACGCATTTTCATTGTTTAATATATTTGTTAAAAATGGCATACCGCCTAACTGTAAATATTGTCTAAATACGGTTGCTGTATTGATTGACGGCTGTATCTGCTGATTCATATCCAGAAATTCAGCAAAAGAAAACGGATAGATGATAAATTCGACGTATCTTCCTGCAAGATATGTCGCGAGTTCTCCAGAGAGTAATTTTGCATTTGATCCGGTAATATAAATATCGCAGTCAAATTCCAAGCGAAAAGAATTAATGCATTTTTCCCAATTTTCTACTTCCTGAATTTCATCAAAAAATAAATAAGCTTTGTTTTCCATAAAAGCTATTTGGCGGCAGATTTCATCATGCAAAGCAGAAGATGTGCAAAATTTTGCATTACTCATATTTTCAAAATTAAGATATATAAATTGAGATGGAGATATGCCCTGCTCGATTAATTCTGCTTGGATTAATTCTAACATAACAGATTTTCCAGAACGACGCATTCCTGTAAGCACTTTGATAAGTTCTGTTCCAATAAAAGGACGGATTTGTTTCATATATAATTCACGTTTTATCATGTAGCCACCTCCTATCTTATTTTATGATTATTTTATCACTTTTATAACCGAAAAACAATAAACAAAAATATATTTTGGCTTTTATAAAGGCTAAAATATAATCTTTTATAAAATTTAGCGTATATAAACGCCAAAATATAAATACACTTGAAGAAATCCTATATAATATTTTTTTCTATTTTGTGCATACTATACACAAGAATTTTATTGATAGAAGGTAACAGATATGATTGTATATTTTAAAGGTGAAGAAAGTGCCTGTATCAATCACAGGGATTTGTTAGTGAAGGATATTGGAGAAGTTTATTGTACAGACCCGGAGATTGCACATCAGGTAGAAAATATAAAACTGTATCACTTTCCAAAAGGAAGCAATGCCAAAGAAGTATTTTCGATTGTGAATATATTACAGGAGATAAAAGAGGTCAAGAAAGAAATTGAAGTGGTAAATCTTGGCGAGACGGATTTTATCGTTTACTACAAAGAACAGCCTGGTAACAGCAAATGGCAGCAAAATGCAAAGATTCTCTTTGTCTGTCTGGTTTCATTCTTTGGTGCAGCCATATCGATCATGGCTTACAACAATGACGTTGGCATAGAAGAATTATTTGCTAAAGTTTATGAATGGCTAACTGGGAACAAAGCAGGTGGTCCGGGATTGCTAGAAATCAGTTATTCGATTGGGCTGGCGGTGGGTATTATTGTGTTCTTTAACCATGCAGCGAAAAAGACATTTTCTGATGAACCAACACCGTTTGAAGTGCAAATGCGTTTATATGAGAAAGATGTCAATGACACGTTTATCACAGGTGCCGATCGAAAAGAAGAGGAGCATGAATGATGAGCAGTGGTATTATGGATATTTTAAATGGAATTTTTCGGATTGTATTAGGATTTAGTACTGGTTTAGTAATTGCGGGAAGCTTCCTTGCATTTTTGTGTATGATCGGTATTATACCAAGAATCGCAGCCGTAACAAAGACAATGGATTGTGCTCGAAAATATGAAGATGCCATCGTTTTAGGAGCTGTACTGGGAAATCTTCTTTATTTATATGAAATAAAACTACATTTATGGTGGATAGGAATCTTATTGTATGGATTTTTCGGTGGCTTTTTTGTTGGCTGTCTGGCAGCAGCGTTGGCAGAAGTTTTAAAGAGTATTCCTATTTTTGCTCGAAGGATCAAATTGCGAAAAGGAATGCCGTATTTAGTTTATAGCCTTGCACTTGGCAAAGTTACAGGAAGTCTGATTCAGTTCTTTCTGTTAAAATAAGAATCGTTCGAAGACAGATAAGATTTCAAAGATTTACTAAAATGAAAGAAGGGAATCAATATGAAAAAAGAACCAACGAAACAAGAATATGAAGAATATGTCGAACAGGTGACCCCAAAACACAATTGTTTTGTCAATTGTAGTAAAGCATTTTTAGTCGGAGGGATGATTTGTGTACTCGGAGAATGTATCAAACAAATAGCATTGCACAATGGCTTAAAAGAAGAGGATGCTTTGACCTGCGTTACATTGTCACTGATATTACTCAGTGTACTGCTTACCGGATTTAATTTATTTGGTAAAATTGCAGATTTTGCTGGTGCAGGTACATTAGTGCCGATCACTGGATTTGCCAATTCTGTGGCATCCCCAGCAATCGAATATCAAAAAGAGGGACAGGTTTTTGGTATTGGCGTTAAGATATTTACGATTGCCGGACCAGTTATCCTGTATGGAGTCTTTACAAGCTGGGCTATAGGATTGATTTACTGGCTGTTAAAAATAATGGGAATTATATAAAAATTTTAGTATCAATAAGAATGAGTGGAATATTTCAAAAGTAAGGCATTTTCGATAAAAAGAAAATGCTTTATTTTTGTATTTTAACAAAAAATGAATATAAGATTGACAATTATTTACAGAAAGGTTAAAATGTAAATAAAGTAAAAAACTGTAAGAAGGTGATGGATTGTCTGAAAAAGACATTGTATTGAGAAGATACTTATCGGATAATAAACGCTTTACGGATTTGATCAATGGGATTGCATTTGGTGGCAAAAAAGTTATCCATACAGGGGAGATAGAAGACAAAGATTCTGTGTCGGTATTTCAGGGGAATGATAAAAAGATAAAGAGAGAGCGGGATATTATCAAGAAGATTGTACATAACTCGCAAGTTGTATATATTGCCTGTGAGAATCAAATGCAAATCCATTATGGAATGCCAATCAGAACTGCTTTATATGATGATCTTACCTACGAGGAACAATTTCATGAATTAAAGCAGAAACATCGACAAAACCATGACCTCAAAAGTTCAGCCGAGTTTCTATCTGGGATGAAAAAAACGGATTATCTGGTAGCAGTGATTACATTTGTGTGCTATTATGGAATTGAAGAATGGGATTCTCATTTAACTATAAAAGATATGGTTAAACTACCAGAAGGATATGATGAACTGGATGCTTATTTAATGGAACATCGTTTAAATTTAGTTTCGATGATGAAGATTGATCCAAGCGTGTTTCATGGTGAGTTAAGAGAATTGATTGCATTATTACAATGCAACTCCAATTTACAAAAGATAGAAGATTTAGTAAATAAAGATAATAGATACCGATATTTATCAGAAGAAACATTCGAAACGTTGATGGTTCTTTCTGATGCGAAGATTTCTTTTGAAGAATGGAAAAAGTATGCGAAGGCGAATCAGGAAGGGAAGGTGGAGTACGACATGTGCAGAGCATTTGAGCAATTAGAGGCGAGAGGACGACAGGCAGGAATACAACAGGGAGAACAAAAACTAGAGCAGATGAATCATCTTTATTCTATTTTAATTGCAGAAGACCGATTTGAGGATTTGAAAAAAGCAGTCGTGGATAAAGATTTTCGGGAAGAGTTGTATCAGAAGATGCAGTTAGTATAATGATAGATTGACCGTTTTCTAAAGGAAGTCAGGAAACTGGCTTCTTTTCATGTAATTAGGAAATTTCCTAATTACATGAATTTTACCTATAGTAGATTTGTGTTTTTGCGTAAATTCTACTTATGGTGGGTGTTATTTTATAATATATTGACTCCAAATCCGTATTCTAGACCTGGAATTAAGACCAAAAAAATCAATGGAATCGTGATTCATTATACTGCGAATCCAGGAGCGACAGCGATGCAGAATCGTGATTATTCTGAGGGATTAAAAGATAGTCATGCGATAATGGAACTTATACAGATAAAACATATCATTCCATGGTAACATTGACGGCTTGGCTTTGTTTCAAGTTTGATCTAACAGAAGAAGATGTGATACGACATTATGACATAACCGGAAAAATATGTCCGAAATACTTTGTGGATCATGAAGAGAAGTGGGATCAATTTAAAGTGGATGTTGCAGCAACATTGGAGGAATATGAATGACATAATAAAATAAATGGAAATGACCAAAGCGAAAAATAAAGTTTTCGGTCATTTTTTTGCCAATGTATGATATAATAAAGCGATTAAGAAAGAACAAAGGAGAACATAAAAATGAGTGAAAATATTTTAGCAGTTGCAGCTGGACATGAGATTACGGGAGCAGAATTAGATGCGTTTATCCAGAGATTGCCACAGCAACAACAGGCATATGCTTCTAATCCACAATTTCAGGCACAGGCATTACAGCAGTTGATCGATATGTATTTGTTTGAAAAGAAAGCAGAGGAAGATAAACTGGATGAGACAGAAGAGTTTAAACAGATGATGGCTTCTGTAAAATCTGATTTATTAAGCCGTATGGCAATGACAAAAGTCATCCAGTCTGTAACGATGACAGAGGAAGAAAAGAAAGCGTTTTATGAAGAAAACAAAGCACAGTTTGCTCAGGAAGCAACGGTTAGCGCAAAACATATTTTGACAGATGATGAAGAAGGTTGTAAAAAAGCATCAGCAGAAATTGAAGCTGGCGAAAAGACATTTGAAGAAGCAGCAGAAGCTTATTCTACTTGCCCATCAAAACAGCAGGGTGGAGATCTTGGTCCATTTGGAAAAGGTCAGATGGTAAAAGAATTCGAAGATGCAGCTTTTGATGGCGAGTTAAATAAGGTATTAGGTCCTGTAAAAACACAGTTTGGCTATCATTTAATTTATGTTTATGATAAGCAGGAAGCGAAGACAAGAACCTATGAAGAAGTAAAAGATCAGGCAGATGCAATGGCTCTTCAGCAAAAACAGCAGACAGAATTTAATAAAGTAGCGACTGCATTGGCAGACAAATACGGTGTGACAAAATAATTTAAGTGTTATTTCATTATCGGTTGTATTTCCAATATAAGTGTGGGAGGAGAATATTTATGGGTAAGAAAAAGCTTGCTATTTTTGATATGGATGGAACATTACTGGATTCGATGCCATATTGGGAAAATGTAGGACGCAGTTATCTGGCAGGAAAAGGAATTGAGGTGCCGGATAATTTTGATAAGTTAATTGGGTCCATGACCCTAAATGAGTCAGCCATTTATATGAAAGAGCAATTTGGACTTACGGAATCGATCGAGGAGATTTTAGAAGGTTCTTTGCGAAATATCATGCTGTCTTACCAGTTTGAGATTCCGGCAAAGCGGGGAATGAAACAAGTTGTCAAAAAAGAAAAAGATGCTGGACATACAGTGATTGTATTGACAAGTTCTGAAAAATCCTGTGTGTATGCGGCGTTGAAAAGAACTGGCATGTTCCCTTATTTTGACCACATTTATACATCGGATGAAGTAGGGATGGGAAAAACAAAACCGGATATTTATCAGTTGATGTGTCAAAAATTTGGGGTTAGTCCGGAAGAAACACATGTTTATGAGGATGCATTTTTTGCAATCAAATCGGCAAAAGAAGCAGGATGTTATGTGACGGCTGTCTATGATCGAACGATGGAGGATCATTGGCAGGAAATCGTGCGGATTTCAGATGAACAGATTCGTTGATAGAAAAATCAGGTGATATTATGAAGGAACATCAGATACAATTATTAATAGAAGAAGCAATCAAAGCTAGAGACTATGCATATGCGCCATATTCTCATTTTAAAGTTGGTGCGGCATTACTTTGTGGAGATAATAGCATTTATCGTGGATGTAATGTGGAAAATGCTTCGTATCCTGCGGGAAATTGTGCAGAACGCACCGCAATTTTTAAAGCTGTCAGTGAAGGAAAAACAAATTTTCAGGCGATTGCGATCGTTGGCGGCAAAGAAAATGGGAAACTGGAATATTGTCCACCTTGTGGTATTTGCAGGCAGGTATTATCCGAATTTTGTGAGGAAGATTTTTTAGTGATTTTGTCAGATAATGACAGGGATTATAAACAATATAAGCTGATAGAATTATTGCCACTTCAATTTGAATTATAATAAACCATTTCGAGAGGATTTCTTATATGAAATCCTCTTTTTTTCTTCATAAAGTATAATTTTTTAAAATCTGAACACACTATTTGTAAATAAGATAGAAAGGAAAAAGCAGATGGGACAAATAGGAAAGCAAAGTATTGAATTTGAAAATCCTCCCTATCTCTTATCTTCTTCCTCAGTTGTAGGACAAAAAGAGAGCGAAGGTCCGCTTGGGAAATTATTTGACGAAATTGTCGAAGATCCGATGGCAGGACAAGGAAATTGGGAAGAGGGAGAAAGTGAGTTTATGAAACGTGCCATCTCTCTGGCGATTAAAAAAGCAGGATTGAAAACAGAGCAAATCCGTTACCTGTTTGCTGGAGATTTGCTCGGACAGTTGATTGCGACTTCTTTTGGAGTCAAAGATTTTGAAATTCCATTATTTGGTATTTATGGAGCCTGTTCTAGTGCCGGAGAAGGCCTTTCTTTGGCTTCCATGACTGTTGCCGCTGGATATGCAAAATATGCAGTCGTCGCGTCTTCTAGCCATTTTGGAAGTGCGGAAAAGCAGTTTCGATTTCCATTAGAGTATGGAAATCAAAGACCATTGTCCTCCACATGGACGGTGACCGGCAGTGGGGCGTTTGTTGTGTCAAAAGAAAAAAGTGATGTGCAGATTTCCGGAATTACGACTGGAAAAATCATGGATTATGGAATTAAAGATTCGATGAATATGGGTGCAGCGATGGCACCGGCAGCTGCACAGGTGATTTACCAGCATTTACGTGACTTTGGGCGTCGGCCTGAGGATTATGATCATATTATTACGGGTGATCTTGGAACAATCGGGCAGGAAATTTTAATCCGTCTGCTAAAGGAAAACGATTATGATATATCGAAGCAGCATATGGACTGCGGCATTGAAATCTTTTCGCCAGAAGCTCAGGATACAAATGCCGGAGGCTCCGGTTGTGCCTGCAGTGCTGTTACCTTATCTGCTATGGTTTTGCCTGCTATACAGCGTGGAGAATGGAAAAGGGTATTATTTGTTCCGACTGGGGCGTTACTCTCAACGGTAAGTTTTAATGAAGGACAAAGTGTTCCAGGTATTGCACATGGGGTGTTGCTGGAAAGGAGCGACAAATGAAATATTTGATGGCATTTGTGGTGGGAGGAATTATCTGTGCAATCGTACAGATCTTTCTAGAAAAAACAAAATTGATGCCGGGGAGAGTTATGGTTTTATTAGTGATGACGGGTGTCATTTTAGGTGCTGTTGGCATATATGATAAATTAGAACAGTTTGCAGGATGTGGTGCAACAGTCCCATTATCTGGTTTTGGCTATAATCTTTGGAAAGGAGTCAAAGAAGCTGTAGATCAGGATGGATTTTTAGGACTTTTCCGCGGTGGATTAAAAGCAGCCGCCGCTGGAACTTCAGCAGCCTTAATCTTTTCTTATTTGGCATCATTAGTTTTTCAACCGAAAATGAAAGAATGATAAAAAACATGTCCTATATTCAAGTAATCATGTTTGATTGCTTTTTATATAGATCGAAAAAGAACCCATTTTGTATGGGTTCTTTTTCATGTATCTTAATCTTTCGTCTCTGAATGAATGGTACATCGCTCATCCGTTAAATATTTTTTTGGAAGTAGATATTTTATATCCATTGTCTGAGCACTTGTTTGTGGTAAGGAGATGAAAACCTTTTTCACATAATCATTTTTTGGACATTGATTGCTGATCAACATTCCGGATACTTTGCAAATCGTTACCTCAACATGTGTGTTGCATGTTGTCGTCGGCACAGTTCCTGGAGCAAAGTATTCGGTACGGATCCGATTGCCTCTTGGATCATGGTCACAGATCGAAGGCACTGCTAACTTTCCAGATTCTTCACAAATGTCCGCGGTCACTAAATTCGCTGGTTTTGTAAACGTCTGTTCCGTTTGATCTTCTTTGGATTCCTCTGCGATTGTCAACATAATCTTTTTCCATAAAACTTCTTCTGTATTTTCAGAATCAAAAGCACGTTCATCATCATAACCTAACCAGACAGTGGTTGTAAGATTTGGTGTATAGCCAGTGTACCAGTAATCGGTTTCATCCTGTGTGCTGCCACGAAGACAAGCTGTCTCTAAATAATCAATCTGATTTTCCTTTGGCTGTTTTAAGGCATCAGTAATCAGGAATGCCGTGGAAGCTTGTATCGTTTTGACAGAAGAAGATTCTTTTTCAAATAAAATAATTCCCTGATTGTTTGTTACTTTCGTATAAAGCCTTGGCGAAACGGTATATCCAGAATTTCCCAATGTGCTGACGGCCTGTGTGATTTCCATATTTGTTACACCGTCGATTAGATTACCGGAGCAAATTGACTGTTGTACATCAGTTAACGTGTTACCGGTTGCATCGATGGAGGTTTCAATTAAATGTTGGAAACCAAGTTTTAATAGGTATTCATAAGAAGTTTGTGCTGTGACATCGGATTGGGCGCGTGCGGCAATGGTATTCATTTCACTTGGGATTGCTTCCCGCACGGTTGTCAGTCCCTGATATTGTTTTGTCTTGGAGACAACTTCTTTGTTATTATCCAAATACTGATAGGGTGCATCTTCATAAGAAGAAGCCAATGTCAAAGTACCAGTATCAATGCCAGGAAGATAGGTTGCAAGAATCTGAAATAGACTTCCTGGTTGTCTTGTATCCTCTGTGGCCCGATTGGACATTAAGGATTTTGTACTGTGATTACCAATAATTGCTTGAATCTGTCCGGTTGATTGATCAAGGATAGTCACGCAAGCTTGGGCTTTTGCCGCCTCAGATGCATAGTTTGTCGGGTCATTGATAATTGTCTCAGCTTTGTTTTGCACTGATGTATTTTGTGTCGTATAAATATTGAGACCGCCATAGGCAAGCAAAGTGTGAAATTTTGTTGCACTGATGTTGTACTTATTATGCAGTTCAGAAAATAATTGCTGTAAGGCAGCTTCAGAAAAATCGTTTAATTTTGTATTTTGCTTTTTATCAAACATTTGCAAATGTGCATACGAATCTTCTTTGATGGCGTCATTTAGCTCATCTTCCGTAATGTAATCATTTTCCTTCATCTTTTCTAAAATCAAAAGACGTTGTGATTTATTTGCTTCCAAATCCGTTCGTGGATTGTACTTTGTAGGATTTGAAATGATAGAAGCCAAAATTGCACATTCCGACAGAGAAAGATTTTGTACATTTTTATTAAAATAAACCTGTGATGCAGCTTCCACTCCGATGACTTCATTTCCAAAGCTGATCGTATTTAGATAGTATTCCAAGATTTCCGGTTTGGAAGAATTTTGTTCAAGTGAAATAGATTCAAAATGAAGGCGCATGCGGTATTCCATACGACCAAATAAATTCATATCATTGGAAAATTCCGGATCCATATTTTCTATTAACTGTTCCGTGATCAAACTGGTACTTCCATATATATTTTCATTCGTAACACTATCAAATAAACCATTGATAATACTATATACATCAATACCAGTATGGCTATAATATTTGGAATCCTCAATTGCAATTACAGCATTTTGCAAATCCTGAGGAATCTGGTTTAGAGAAGTATAATTATCTTTTTTTTCGTTCTCCTCTAAAGAAATAATTTTTTTGCCATCACTGTCGTATAATATAGAAGCTTCTCCCTGTGGAGCAAGTGTATTAATGGTCATTGTAGGAGTATTGTGGTAAATAGCCTGAATAAAACCGAGTATGAGTCCAAAACAGGCAAAACAAGCAACCAAAAAGGTTGACATGCCAACCCGAAAGAGAAAAGTGTAAAAAGAACCTTTTCTTCTTAGGTTATAAAAAGCCAGTGCTTTTCTTTTTTTGGCAACTGATTTTTCATTAAAATTCATTTGAGTTCCTCCTTCGTTGATATTATAACAAACTGAGGCAAATTAGTAAATGAAAAAGCTTTTATACTCATACTCAATATGGTATAATATGCATGAATTTACAAAAATATACAAAGATGAAAACGAAAGGGTGTATCTAAAATGGATAAGTTAATGTTTATAGGAAGTAAGGAATTTGAAACTGGAAATCATAAGGATTTTATTGTATATTATTATATACAATTCAACGAGGCTGAAGAGGCCTACGGAATTCGCTTAGAAAAGAAATACTATGATAATCAGAAAGAATTTGAATATGCAGAAGAAAAGGGCATTACAGAATCGAGAATGGTGGCGGAAGAACTGGCGAATTATCTGATTCATTATGATGTCACGCCCGTATCGCTTCCAGAGACTCTGGATGCTTATTTCGAAGAGCAGGAGTAGGAGAAAACTATGCTAGAATCATACAGGACTATTTTTGAAGACGGGACAGATGAGATCGTGGAAAAGAAATCCCGTTTTATAGCAAAGATTGCATTGGTAGAGTCGGAAGAAGAAGCGTTATCTTTCATTGAAAAAATACGGAAACAATACTGGGATGCAAGGCACCACTGTTATGCTTTCCGTGTTGGCACAGATCATCTTCTTGAGCGGTGCAGTGATGATGGAGAGCCAAGCGGAACAGCGGGGAGACCGATGTTGGAGGTTTTATCTGGACAGCAATTGTATAATGTAGTTGCGGTTGTGATTCGGTATTTTGGTGGAACTCTTTTAGGAACAGGAGGTCTGGTAAGAGCGTATACAAAAAGTGTTCAAGCCGGAATTGAAGCCAGTACCGTCATAGAAAAGAAGCTTGCCTGTATGATAACATTCATATGTGATTATTCCTTCTACGGAAAAATCCAGTATATTGCAGCGACAGAAAATATTTCGATCGTAGATACACAGTTTACAGACAGTGTAACTGTGAATCTGGTGGTTCCGGTTGCAAAAAAGGAACGGATAAAGAAGAAATTGACAGAAGCTTCTGGTGGTGCGATTCATCTGGAAGAAGGAAATCAGGTTTATTATGCCGATCTGGACGGAGAAGTTATCTTATTTGATTAAGTATTCATTTGTAATATTTGCTCAATAATATGGGAGAAGGAATCATAAAAGTTTTCAGCAACAAATTGAATAATTATGAGCAGTATGATATAATTATGAAACAGTAAGTTGAGTGACGATAATGTCATTTCAGGTTAAATTTACAGCAAAGGGGCAAGGACAATGATCGTAACAGTAACACTTAATCCTTCTATGGATAAAACAGGTAACTTGACAAATTATGAACATGGCGGAGTAAATCATATTACGGATGTCATTCGTGACGCTGCTGGTAATGGTATTATTGCTTCTAAGACAATTAAGGCATTAGGAAGAGAAGATTCTGTAGCTACCGGATTTTTGGGCGGAATAAACGGGGAAAGAATTGAACTGATCTTAGAAGGTATGGGAATTCCAAGTGATTTCGTTAAAATTGCCGGCGATACCAGAACAAACTTAAAAATTGTAGAAGACAATGGATTTGTAACAGAATTTAATGAACCGGGACCAGTTGTAAATCCATCGGATGTGCAGGCTTTAAAAGAGAAAATTCTTGGTTATGCAGGAGAAGATACTGTGTTTGTATTTTCCGGAAGTATTCCAAGAGGATGTCCTGATACTATCTATGCGGAATTAACAGAAGAGGTAAAGTCAAAGGGCTCAAAAGTTGTCTTGGATGTAAATGGCGATTTGATGAAGACAAGTTTGAGTGCAAAACCAGATATTATTAAGCCTGATAAGCAAGAAATCGAAGCTTATTATGATATGGAATTTAGCGTAAGTGAAGAAGGCTTGATTGATATGGGTCATCGTATTATTGAGCAGTATGGTGTTGGCGTTGTATGTATTTCCAGAGGAGCGATGGGGGCTTTATTTATTACAGAGGATAAATGTTATCATAGCCCGGCATTGAAAGTTGAAACACATTCAACGGTAGGTGCAGGTGCTGCTATGGATGCAGCCTTTGCTCTTGGTCTGCAAAATAATTGTTCTTTAGAAGACAGTATTAAACTCGCAATGGCAATTTCTGCAGGTTCTGTAACAACACAGGGTACAAAATCTGCATCCAAAGAAATTGTTGATGCTTTAAGCAAGCAGGTTGAATTAATTGAATTATAAGGAGACTTGGATAAGCCGCTGTGGATATTCCTCAGCGGCTTTATCGTTTTATGAATATAATATGAAAAAAAAGATTGTTTATTTAATGATGGTATGTCTGATGTGTCAGTTCTTATCTATGCCAGTCAGTGCGTCCAATAAAACATTGACCATCGAGTTAGATCCAGGGCATGGAGGTAAAGATTCCGGAGCGACTGCGGAATGGTTTGGCGATGCAGTATACGAGAAAAATTTAAATCTAAAGATTGCTCTTTATTTAAAAGAAGAGCTTGAGACATACGAGAATGTTACAGTAAAAATGACAAGAATTGATGATACATTTGTATCATTGCCATATCGTACAAAGAAGGCCTCGAAAGATAAGGCCGATGTTTTAGTCAGTCTGCATAACAATGCGTCTGGAGATGTTTCTGATTATGATAATGGTTGTACCGTGTTGACAGCAAGGGAAGTTTACCAAAAGAAGCTTGCAAGAAGTGGAGATGAATTAGGATCCCAGATACTTGAAGAACTTACCAATGTAGGTTTGGAGAATCAGGGGATTTTAAAGAGAATATCAGAAAATAACAGTAAATATCCGAATGGAGAACTGGCAGATTATTATCATATCGTTCGAGAAGGAATTGAGCGTGGATATACGGCAATCATTGTCGAACATGGATTTGTCGATCATGGGGTAGATTATAAAGAGTATCTGAGGACAGATGACGATTTAAAGGAACTCGCTCTCGCAGATGCGCGTGGAATTGCACGCTATTATGGACTACATAAAAAAGGAGAAAAACCACTTCCGAAAATGACAAATGTCAAAGAAAAAATTACAACAATTAGTAGAAATACTGATATTCGTCGAAAAACGACATACCAAACATTTTTCCCGGAAGAGACAAAAGAACAAAATTCAACAGGTTCTGCCCCTACAAAAGAAGGATTTTTTGAAACACTTCGCTCGTTATTCAATCAATTTTGTTTACAAAAATAAAGAGTTTCGCATGTTTGCGAAACTCTTTTTCTTATGTTATGATTGCTATCTTTCAGTCATAGCTCTGTTGACAGCACTAAATAACGCTCTTGCAGATGCATCGATGATATCTGGATGGATGCCGGCACCCCATACGATCTTGCCGTTTGGTAATTGTAACTGAACGTATGCACATGCTTCGGAGTTTGATCCTTTAGATAAAGAATGTTCTTTATAATCTAAAATTTTGTAATCAAGAATGCCATGTTTCTTTAAAGCATTGCTGATGGCATCAAGACGACCGTTTCCTTTTCCATGATATACTTTCAAAACTCCACCGAAGCCTAATGTCACTTCCGTCTCGATACCGCCATTTTTCTGTACAAAATGAACTTCGATTAATTTGATTGTTGTTTCAATATTGACATATTTTTGAGTAAAGATGTCGAGTATTTCATTTGGCAGTAATTCTTTATGTTTATGATCAGAAACACCTTTTACGGTGTATCCGACATCTTCACGCATCTTAGTAGGAATACGATAGCCGAAATTTTGTTCTAAGATGTAAGCAACACCACCTTTACCGGATTGACTGTTGATACGGATAACATCACCTTCATATTCACGTCCAACATCATGTGGATCGATTGGCAGATAAGGTACTGTCCAGTGATCAGGATCCTTTTCTTCTTTCCATTTCATACCTTTTGCAATGGCATCCTGATGGGAACCGGAGAATGCAGCAAATACTAATTTTCCGGCATATGGAGCTCGATCATCAACATGCATTCTTGTCAGACGTTCATAAGCTTCTTTCAGTTCTGAAATATTTTCGAAATTTAATTTTGGATCAACACCATGAACATACATATTCAAAGCTAATGTAACGACATCAACATTACCAGTACGTTCTCCATTACCAAATAAAGTACCTTCTACACGGTCAGCCCCAGCAAGCAGTGCAAGTTCTGTATCAGCAACACCACATCCACGATCGTTATGTGGATGAAGAGAAAGAATGACATTTTCACGATTGTGCATATGTTTGCTCATGTATTCGATTTGAGAAGCATATACATGTGGCAATGAGTGTTCTACTGTAACCGGCAGATTCATGATGACTTTCCAGTCTGGACGAGGCTGCCAGATATCGATAACTGCATTACAAACTTCCAGTGCATATTCTGGTTCTGTTCCAGTAAAACTTTCTGGTGAATATTCAAATAAGAAGTTTCCATCTGTCTCATCTGCCAATTCTTTTAAT
This sequence comes from Lachnospiraceae bacterium, assembly GCA_030523275.1. Classification (GTDB taxonomy): domain Bacteria; phylum Bacillota; class Clostridia; order Lachnospirales; family Lachnospiraceae; genus Fimousia. The sequence goes on along the minus strand of JAUNIX010000013.1, from coordinate 57,521 downwards.
AATTTAGCTCCATCTGTTGCAATCTTTAAGATTTCTTCTTTGGATTTTTTGAATACCTGTTCTCTTTGTGCAACAGAAGTAGAATTATATACATGTACGATTGCTTTTTTACATCCTTCTAAGGAATCGAATGTTTTGCGGATAATGTGTTCTCTTGCTTGAGTTAATACCTGGATTGTTACATCATCAGGGATCAAATCCTGTTCGATCAGAGCACGTAAAAACTCATATTCTGTTTCAGAAGCAGCAGGAAAACCAACTTCGATTTCTTTAAAACCAACTTTTACTAAATATTTGAAGAATTCAATTTTTTCTTCAAGGCTCATAGGAATAATCAGTGCCTGATTTCCATCTCGTAAGTCAACACTACACCATGTTGGAGGTGCCTCGATATACTCTTTTTTTACCCAGTCAAAACAATCTTCTGGTGGCATAAAATAAGCTCTTTGATATTTGTTTGCGTTCTTCATTTTTCAAATTCCTTTCTAAAATCATCATGAATGGTAACAAACTGTAGTTCGCCAGTTATAACGCAGTACAATCTGGGTTGGAAGACTTCTTATTCATCTAGACAAATAAAAAACCTTCGTCTCTATCATTGAAGAGACGAAGGATTATAAACATCTTCCGTGGTACCACTCTTATTCGTACATATTGCTCATGTACGCACTCAATTCGATACGAACTTTGCAGTTTTATATCTCCCTGTCTGATAACGGTCAGGCTCCGACTCCACCTACTATAAGTTCAGCGAGCTACTCAAAGGCGAGTTCAGATTTCGTCAGCCATTGTTTCACACCAACCAACAACTCTCTGATAACTTTAGAAATCCTACTATTCCTTATCAACGTATTTCGAATATATAAATTAATTTAACATAAAACAAATGTGATGTCAATGAATATATATTTAGTTTGCGAAGTTTTATGAAAAATGTAAAATAATGGTTGAAATAGATGAAATTGCATGCTATTATAATTGTAAATTTATGTAATTTTTATAAAATGTTGCGAGTAAAGCAAAGAACAATTATAATAAAATGGAAAAATAGTTGCAATGATAGAAATTGTTGTGAAAGTACGAGAGAAAAAAGAGGAGTGAAAAAATTGAAAACGACATTACAAATTGTACAGGAACGCAGGTGGCTGCCGATTAAAATGATTCTATTTGGCATTTTGATCGGAATTGCATCGGCTGCGGTTACTGTACTCTATCGTTTCCTACTGGGACAGGCAGAAACTATCCTGTTTCATGTCATTGGTTTTACGAAAGGGAATTTGGCATACATGCTTTTATGGTTTGTGTGTTTGATGATTTTGGCATTTTTTGTTGCCAAGATTGTTGCCTGGGAAGGAATGTGTTCCGGTTCGGGTATTCCACAGGTCCAGGGAGAATTAAAAGGATATTTTGATGTTAATTGGTGGAAATTACTGGTTTCTAAAGTAGTTGGTGGAACACTTTGCATTGTTGGTGGATTGTCTCTTGGACGGGAAGGTCCATCTGTTCAATTGGGTGCGATGGCAGGAAAAGGATTTGCCAAAGTGGCGAAAATGGATAAGACAAAGGAACGATATTTGATTACTTGTGGAGCTGGAGCTGGACTATCAGCGGCATTTAATGCTCCGATTGCCGGAGTTGTATTTGCATTGGAAGAAATTCAGAAGAATTTTAATTCATCGATGTTAGTTTGCGTGTTGGCGGGATGTGTGACTTCAGATTTTATATCCAAAAATGCCTTTGGTATGGCACCCGTATTTCGTTTTCATATTCCAGATACGATTCCATTAAAATATTATGGATTCTTGTTAGTACTAGGTGTGCTGTTAGGACTGTTAGGTGTTTTGTATAGTACATTATTATTAAAAGGACAGGATTTGTATGGAAAATTAAAAGGTGTGCGCATGGAAGTTAAGATGATGATTCCTTTTTTGTGTGCTGGAATTTTGGCATATCTGCTGCCAAACGTTCTAGCCGGTGGACATGCAATGATTGAATTGGTGACAGAAAATTGTCCGCCACTTGGTGTACTTTTATTATTGTTAGTTGTCAAAAGTTTATTTTCTTCCATTAGTTTTGGCTCAAGTGCGCCAGGAGGTATCTTTTTTCCATTGTTAATTGCCGGATCGTATGTTGGTGCAATTTTTGGAAGTGTTGCCTGTGAGCAGTTTTCTATTTCCCCGATCTATCTTTCGAGTTTTATTATTCTTGGTATGGCAGGGTTTTTTACTTCGATTGTACGAGCACCGATTACTGGTATTATTTTGATTGCTGAGATGACCGGTGGATTCGAGCATTTGCTTCCATTGGCTGTGGTCAGTATTACTGCTTATATGGTGGCTCATATGACAGGAGTAGAGCCAATCTATGAAAGTTTGCTCGGTAGAAATATTGCCAAAGCGGGTAAAGCACCAGAGGATGAGGGAGAAGGAACAGTAGTACTTACCTTTATGGTTGGGAGTCAGTCTATGGCATGCGATGAAATGATCTGTAATTTGCCATGGCCGGAACACAGTATTATCGCCGGTATCCGCCGTGGTAATCAGGAAGTAGTTCCAAGTGGGGATACAATGATACGAAGTGGCGATACATTACTGGTATTAGCCGAGAAAGAGTATTTGCGGATGATCATGGATTCTTACCAGATTATCAGTGGTGAAGTCGAAGTGGAGATACCACTGTAGATAAAATATTTTATTTCATAGGAAATTACGTTGTAATTTTCTATGAAATAAAAAACGCTCCGCTTCCAAATCATTAAATCGTTTTTGTGAAACGAGGGCAGCATATAGGCGGTTTAACTCATATTCCCCCTCTTGGCGTCCAATGGTTCGCCCTTCTTCACGTCCAATCATACGTCCTTCTTCTCTTAATTGGTCAAATGCTCTGCACATATCATACGCCTCCTCTTTGTTCGGATTCATATTTACGTATTCCTTTAGTTGTTTGAAAGATGCTTTTTCATCAGAGAGAACCATGAATAGTTCAAATGTTTCTTCTGATAAATAGCGGTATCGAGTATCACTATTTATTAAATTTTTTATCTTCTGTATATCTGAATTACATTGCAATAATGCAATCAGTTCTCTTAAGTCACTGTGAAATACATTTGGATTGATTTGCATCATGGGAATCAAATTCAAATGATGGTTAGAAAGATAGGATTCCAATCTTCATTACCATAATAGAAGAATTGTAAATATTTGTTAAGAAATTAAGTTAAATTATTACAAATAATGAGGTTGGCAATAGTAGTCCTTTTTGGTACGATTAAATTGGCAATAGCAGTCCCAATAAACAGCAGGAAATAACGGTTAAGAAGTTTGAGATAGAGCAGATAGAAAATGTAGATGAATATAAGGATGTAGAGTATTATTTCACGTTTGAGGATCAAGATGGTGGACGATATGTCGCATATGGCGATGGAAAAGTGAAGACGAGAATAAAAGTATAACAGAATAAGAAAGGGGAAGAAAAATGTTTTTTCATAAAAGAAAAGTTTCAGAAGAACAAAAAGAACAGCAAAGGCAAAATTATGACAGAGTCATGTGGGTGCATGAACACGCTTCCTATATGACGTATATTGATGATGTGCGTTTTGATAAAGATAATATTTATATCGAAGGTCCCCATGTGAAAGGATTCGGTAAAAAAGATGATAAATTTTTATTATTGGATTGCAATGGGGAAGAAGTTGGAATTTTAAAAGTGTTAGACTGGGACACGAAAAAGCAAAGCACGCTTCTTGGCAGTGTAAATACCGGTGAATATCTAATGTTAACAGCAGACATTGTGTCTGGGGAGACAGAAAATATCCGTTTGGCATCTATGATCGTAAATTTAGATATTTTTGAAAATAAAAATTGAATTTTGGATCAACTAGATGATACATAAAATAAATTAGTTTGGAAATACTAGCATTGTAATGAAATTTAAAGGAGATGCAGTATGAAAAAATTAAAAAAATGGATAATTTCTATGTCTTTGATGGCTGCAGTAGCAATGGCAATGGTCGGTTGCGGCAACAACAATGACAACAATAATGCGGATGAAACAACGAATCAGACAACGGACACCAACACTACGAACGATAAAAATGATAATGTTGGTGATGACATTGATAATGGTGTCGATGATGCAGGAGACGCAGTAAAAGACGGTGTTGATGGTATTGAAGATGGTGTTGATGATCTGACTGACGATATGGATGTCGATGATAATAATAACAACACGAATAATAACAATACAAATAATGATAAAAATGACAACACTACGAATAATAACAACAAAGACAATAAGACAACAGAAAAACGTTAGTGATGTAAAATTCATATGTGCTGAGAGAAGAAATAATGCGGACCAATGACTGGTCCGCATTATTAAGTATGATAAAGATTATGGTTCCGCTTTTTTGACAGCATTTTTAATTGCTTGCTTTAAAATCGTATTGGTATACTGACTTTCATCTTCAAAACTTAGATCTTCAATGGAAGAAATGGTAGAAAGCTGTTCGTTGATGGAGGTTATTGACGGTTCAATTAAAGGATACATTGTCTTGACGGAATCATCTAATTGTTCGATATTTACAGATTTCACCTTTTGACTATCAACAGTTACCTGTACATCTAATGTGTTTTCGCCAAGCTGAATCGTAGAAGTATAGACTCCTGGTATGTAATTGACTGTTTCCTCCGTCTTGGAATCAGCTTTTTTCTCTTTGTTTGCTGGAAGAAACATAAAAATTAAAAGCAAAACCAGTAAAATTCCCAATAAAAGAAAAATTCCGGTGTAAATTAATTCTTTGGCTTTAAAGACAACAACTTTTGTATTAGAACTCATAATATCCTCCTGATGTTTTCTAATAAAATATATATGCTTCAGGGGACGATCTTAGAACATATTTTGTTGTTATTTTTATTCTATGATATGATAGAGATACTATATAGTTAAAAAAGAAAGGATCATCATGTCATTACAGTTTATCATTGGCCGCAGTGGAAGTGGCAAAACATATACAATCTATGAAAATTTAATACGTGAATCCATAACGCATCCGGAACAAGATTTTTTCTTTATTGTACCAGAGCAGTATACGCTTCAAACACAAAAGGACATTGTTGAGAAGCACCCACACCATGGCACGATGAATATTGATATTGTCAGCTTTCCTAGACTTGCCTATCGGGTGTTTGAAGAACTGTCTTATTTCCCAGAGGCCGTATTAGAGGATATGGGAAAGCGTATGGTATTGCGCAAAATATTGGAAGAAGAAAAAAATGAGTTAAAGGTATTCGGTAGCAGTATCCATAAACAGGGATTCATTGAAAATATGAAATCAATGATTTCAGAATTATACCAATATCAAGTCAGTGTCGAACAATTAGAAGCGGTTGAGGGACAAGAGGAAGGAAATTTAAACTACAAATTACATGATCTGGTATTGGTACAAAAAGAATTTCAGAAATTTCTTGAAAATCACTTTATTGTGGCGGAACAGTTGTTGGAGGAATTAACAAAAAAAGTTGGAGAATCGGCAAAGATAAGAGACAGTATTATATATATTGATGGATTTACCGGATTTACACCAGTACAAAATCAATTGATCGGTACCTTATTAAAATATGCAAAACAGATTGTGATTTCTGTAACTGCGGACAGTTTTATTGAGCGCAGAAAATTTGTAGCGGAATATGATTTGTTTTCTATGTCATCCCGCATGATTTATCAATTAAAAGAATTGGCAAAAGAAGAGGGAGTGCCGATTTTGCCAAGTATCCAGAAGGAGAAGCAGTATCGCCTGCAAGAGAAAGCAGATTTATCAGCTTTAGAGGCGGGCATTTTCCGATATCCGGTCAAATCTTATGAAAAAGATGTCGAGCATATTACATTGTTTGCAGCGAGAGATACTTCAGAGGAAGTGCGTCGAATTTGTGAAAACATCGCTTATTATGTTCGTGAAAAAGGCTATCGTTACCGTGATATCGCAGTGATCGTCGGTGATATGGAAAGCTATTGTTCTCATTTTGAACAATATTTTTCAGAACTTCACATTCCATATTTTATGGACCATAAAAAGAGTATTTTAAACAATCCCTGCGTGGAGACCATTCGCGCGGCATTTCAGATTGTGGAGGAAAGTTTTTCTTATGAAAGTGTTTTTCGGTATTTAAAAGCGGGTATGAGTGATTTAGAGATGTCTGCGGTCGATGCTTTGGAAAATTATGCCCTTGCAAGAGGAATTCGCAGTCGCAAACGATGGATGGAAGTGTTTACGACTCCGATGCAGGGACAGACAGAAGAAAGTTTAAGCAAGCTAAATGAGAGTCGGGAATTGTTTCTTGATGAGATTATGGATTTTTATAATGCTTGTAAAGAACAGCATCGAACGGTTCGTGATTATATGACCTCTCTTTATCAGTTATTGCGGAAATTGCAGGTGGAAGAAAAATTAGAAACGATGCGGGCAATGTTTGAGGAACAGCAGGATTATGTTATGGAAAAGACTTATCGTCAGATTTATCCTTATGTTATGGATTTGATGGATAAGATTGTGGCAATTCTTGGTTCTGATGAAATGAAGATTGCAGAGATTACAAGTATTTTGGAAACTGGTTTAGAAGAAATGTCCATTGGTGTCATTCCACCGGGATTGGATCAAATTGTTGTTGGCGATTTGACAAGAACAAGATTAAAAGAGATAAAAGTGTTGTTTTTTGCAGGGATGAATGAAGGAAACATTCCGAAAACAGCAAATAGCGGTGGTATTTTGAATGATTATGAGCGGGAGCATTTAGGAGATAAAGGAATTCCACTTGCAGAAACTGTAATTCAAGCCGCATATACGGAGCAGTTTTATTTGTATCTTGCGGTTGCAAAGCCGACAGAGCATTTGTATCTTTCTTATGCGACGGTTGCTGATGATGGAACATCGCTTCGGCCTTCCTATTTTATTCAAAGAATACAAAAGGTATTACCAAAACTTACATTATCAGAGATAGAGCCACATGGATATTTTACAAAAGAATACGGCATGCATCCTTTTATTGAGGGGCTCCGTGAAGCTGCGGCTGGGCAGATGGGAGAACAGTGGAAAATTTTGGGGAAATTATTGTTTACACAGGACGGAGATCCGGTATTTCAAGATTACTTAAATGCTGCATGCTATGAAAACCAGGAAAAAAATTTATCCAAAGAAGCGGCACGTACAATTTATGGGGAAATTTTACAAAATAGTGTCAGTCGTTTGGAATTATTTGATTCTTGTGCCTATGCGCATTTTCTTCGATACGGTCTGAAATTATATCCAAGGGCAGAATTTCGGATCAAACCAATGGATTTGGGAAATATTTTTCATCGATCTTTGGAATTGATTTCAAAGAAAATTCAGACCACTTATGGGGACTGGAGTGATATCAATGAAAATGAACAGGAAATATTGACCGAGGAAGCGGTTGGCAAGGCGATTGCGGAGTGGAATGAAGAGTTATTAAATAGCAGTCATCGTAATCAGTATGTAGTCGATATAATCAAAAGAATGACGAAAAGGACTGTTTGGGCGTTATTAAAGCATTTAGAAAACAGTGATTTTAAACCATATGCATTTGAAATCTCTTTTTCTTCCTATGAAAATCTTGATTCAGCCAATATGGCACTGGAGGATGGAGTGAAGATGCGACTAAAAGGAAAAATCGATCGTGTCGACCGTTATGAGGATGAGGACGGTATTTACTTAAAAGTCATTGATTATAAGTCTGGATATGCCAAATTTGATCTTACAAGCTTATATTATGGTCTGCAAATGCAGCTTGTCCTTTATATGAATGCAGTGTTAGAGATTGAGCAGAAAAAGGCAAAAGGAAAAGTAGTGATTCCAGCGGGTATGTTTTATTATTCCTTGAAAGATCCTCTGGTTGACTGGGATCCGGAACAAGATGCAAATGAGCAGATTCTGCGAAAACTGCAGATGGATGGTTACGTGAATGAAGACTATCATATCATTGAACATATGGAGCGTAATATGCCAAAGAAATGTGTTTCCATTCCGGTCACACGAACAAAATCAGGGTATAGTGCGTATTCGAAAACGTTAGATACAAAAAGTTTTCATAATATGCAGGATTATACGAGACAGAAGATTGAAGAGGCAGGAAATGCGATGATGGATGGAGAAATTGACATTGCTCCATATCGGCGTAAACAAGAAACGGCCTGTGATTTTTGTGAATATCGAGAAATTTGCCGTTTTGATAGTCGTTTGGATTCCTATCGCAATCTGGAGGAAAAGAAAGTAAAAGAGTTATTAGAGATGTGGAAAGGAGGCAGCAAAGATGGCTTGGACGAGTAAACAACAACAAGTGCTTGACAGTCGTGGAAAGAATCTTCTCGTTTCTGCCGCCGCAGGTTCTGGAAAAACAGCGGTTATGGTAGAGCGAATTATAGAAGTCATCTCGGATGAAGAACATCCGGTAGATATTGACCATTTATTGGTTGTTACATTTACCAATGCGGCTGCTTCCGAAATGAAAGAGCGTATCATGAATGCATTGGAAAAAAAGGCGGAAAAAGAGCCAGCTAATCAGCATTTGTTAAGACAGTTATCGAGAGTACAAAAAGCCCAGATTACAACAATCCATAGTTTTTGTCTGAATTTGATGCGTGAACATTTTATGGAAGTGGATCTTGACCCGGGATTTCGCATTGGCGAGGAAGGAGAGATGAGTCTTTTGCATCAGGATGCCATTGCGTTGGTCTTAGAGGAAGCTTATGAAAAGAAAGAGGAAGATTTTATTTGCTTTTTGGAAAGCTATGCCACTGGAAAATCCGATACTGTCATTGAAGACATGATTTTGCGCGCATATACCTTTGCAAGAAGTGGACGAAGACCAGAAGAGTGGTTACAAAACGCCAGTCAGATGTTTTGTCAATGTGATAAAAATGATTGGTATACACAAAAATGGGCGTGTTATTTACTAGAAGAGATTTCTTATGATGTACAGGAAATTTTAAAACGATATGATCAATTACTTGTCTATGCAGATGATGAGGGGATTCCGGATGGTCATCGAAAAGCTGTTTATGAAGAATGGGAACGCATTCAGCGTTTTCGTGAAGAAAAAAGTTTTGAGGGGTATCTAAGGGCTGCAGATAGATGGAAGAAGACTGCGATTCGAGGTCGTGCAAGAAAAGAGCATGATAAGGAGAAAATCGCAAGGCTAATGGATCTGCGAAAAGAAACACATGAAATGATTGAGCGTCTGATTGAAACAAAACTACCTTCCGATATGGAAAGTGTTTCCAGGGAAATGGAGCAGTGCCAAAAGCCGATGGCAGCGTTCGTATCATTGGTTCTGCGTTTTATGGAAATCGTAAAAGCAAAGAAAAAAGAGAAAAATTTAGTTGATTTTTCTGATTTAGAACAATATGCATTAGAAATTTTGACTGATGGATACGATGAGGATGGAAATGCGATTCCATCGAAAACTGCTTTGGAAAAGAAATCCTTTTTTACAGAAATTTATGTCGATGAATATCAGGATACCAATGAGATTCAGGAGGAGATTATTCGATTAATTTCAGGAGATACATTGGGAAAACATAATTTGTTTGTTGTTGGTGATTTGAAACAAAGTATTTATGGATTTCGTCAAGCAAAACCGGAATTGTTTATTCGTCGTTATTTTCGATATGAGGAGCCAACAGACGAACATGAACTGATCGAGTTACAAAATAACTTTCGAAGCCGAAAAGAAGTCTTAAATGTTACCAATTATTTGTTTTATCGGTTGATGATTCAGGAATTGGGTGGGATTGCCTATGATAAAAGAGTGGCATTATTCCCTTCGATGGAATTTCCAGAATCCGATGCGATGGATGTAGCCGCCGAATTGTGCATTTTAAATTTGGATGATGGAGATACTTCGATGACGGATGTGGAAGCGGAGGCGGCGATGATTGGAAATCGTATCCATGAGATGGTCGATGGGGAACATCCTCAACTGGTTACTTATATAAAAGAAGATGGGAGCAAAGGACTTCGAAAGGCGGAGTATAAAGATATTGTCATTTTACTTAGAACCGTCAGCGGTTGGGGAGAAACAATCCAAGAAAAACTAGATACGATGGGGATTCCGGCTTTTTGTGAGAGTAAAAAAGGTTCTTTTACTTCGATTGAAGTTCAGACACTCATGAGTACTTTAAAAGTGCTTGACAATGAATGTCAGGATATTCCATTTGCCGCTTTTTTACGGGCACCATTTATTGGACTGACCGGTGAGGAAATGGTCTGGATGATAAGCCAGAACAAAGTGGAAGACGAGCCAATTGATACCTTGTCGGAACATTGCCATTATTATTTGGAGCATGGAAAGGATAAAATATTATTGGCCAAGTTGACAAAAGCGGTTTCTTTATTAGAAACATTTCGCCATAAAAAAATGTATCTCTCTATTCCTGATCTGATCTGGGAGATATTAAAAGAAACGGGTTACTATCATATGGTCGGGGCTATGCCGGCAGGGGAGCGCAGGCAGGCAAATCTGCGGATGTTGATTCAAAAAGCAAAAACGTTTGAACAGGGAAGTTATAAAGGATTATTCCGCTTTGTTCGTTATATGGAGCAGCTGAAAGAATATGATATTGATTATGGAGAAGCTAATATTCAAGGAGAACATGAGAATTTAGTCCGCATTATGAGTATTCACAAGAGTAAGGGACTGGAATATCCAATCGTATTTTTAAGTGGAATGTCAAAAAAGTTTAATTTTATGGATAGCCGAAATGCTTTGTTAATGCATAGTGATTATTATTTGGGACCGGATGCGATTTCTTTAGAAACAAGGGAGAAGAAGCAAACGCTGATCAAGAAAATGATTTCGTTAAAATTAAAAGAAGAAACACTTAGTGAAGAACTTCGCATTCTTTATGTTGCGATGACAAGAGCGAAAGATAAACTTGTTATGACTGGGGCAGTAAGAAAACTCTCTGATCAATTGTATCGATATAAGAATCGAACCCCCAAGAAAGTATGTGGATATTATGAAATTAAACATTCCTCTTCCTATATGGAATGGGCATTGATGGCATTTTGTCATCATCCGGGTATGCAATCGTTGTATCAGAGCTATTTTCCGAATGAACGTATTGCGGTAGATGATGTCGATCAACAGGAATTGCATGTGCAGATTGTATCTCCGCAAACACTTTTAGAAAAGGAAGTGGATGCCTATCAGCAGACAACACAAAAGAGAACACGATTGTATCAGGCATTTATGGAGGCGGTAGATGAAGCACAAAAAAATGATATGGAAGCAGAGTTTGCATGGAAATATCCGTATGAGGCGTCTTCTGGTTATAAGATAAAATATTCGGTATCTGAGATGAAACAAAAAAGTCAACATGCTTTTGCTGAAGAGGAGGAGTATCAGTCAATGGTAGAGACTGAGAAGGAGTCCATGATACCGGCATTTTTACAGCAAAAAACAGTCATTTCGCCGACATCTAGAGGAACTGCAGTTCATAAATGTATGGAATTACTCGATTTTACAAAGGAGTATACGGATGAAAGTTTCGATCAAGAGATAGAAAACTGGATTTTACAGGGAAAACTGGATGAAACGGTTGCAGATGTGATACCAAAACGACAGATTTTGTGGTTTTTACGTTCCAGAGTTGGCAAAAGGGTAAAAACTGCGGCAAGAAATAAGCGTATTTTTCGTGAACAACAGTTTGTAATCGGACTTCCACTCCATCAAATGTATGAGGAAAGTCAAAGTGAGGAACTAGCGGTGGTACAGGGAATGATTGATCTGTATTTTATTGAAGATGATGAAATTGTACTTGTTGATTATAAGACAGACTGGGTAAGACGTGGAGAAGAAGAAAAACTGATTCAACATTACCAGACACAGTTAAAATCTTATCAGAGAGCATTAGAACAGATTACTGGTAAACGAGTCAAAGAAATTTATATCACTTCGTTAACGTTGCGAAAAAATATTTCTATTGCATGTGAATAATATTTTAGAAATCGCACATACTTGTATTATCAGCTGATGAAAGGAGAAAGGCAGATGCGAAAAACTCCCAAACCTCTTACAGAAGATGAAATACTAAAGTATGAAATTGCAGAAGAATTAGGGCTGGCCGATAAAGTACAAAAGGAAGGATGGAAATCCTTATCCGCAAAAGAGACAGGCCGAATCGGTGGATTAATGACAAAAAGAAAAAGAGAAATGAAAAATACAGAACAATAACAAAGCGCCGCTGGAATTCCAGCGGCGTTTGTGTTAGAATAGGAATTCAACACGAATGTAAAAGAGAAAAATGAAAAGGTGGCGTTAATCTGTGAAAAATATAAAAAAAATAGGTAAATTTTTATTTGGCCGACTGTTCATTGGATTATGGGTACTTGCACTTCAGACATATTGGATCATTACAATCTTGTTTAGTTTGGGAGAGCATTATCATGAAGTATCGGTGATATTAACGATCTTTAGTATTGTTGCAATTATATATATTATTAATAAAGATGAGAATCCAGCGTATAAGCTGGCTTGGATCATACCAATCGCAATGGTTCCGATTTTGGGAGGAATTATGTATTTGTATCTCGGAAACAAAAAACCTGCAAAAAGGCTTCGCAAAGTACTTGATAAAGAAATTGAGGGAACTGCAGGGCTTCTGACACAGGATGAAAAGTTACTTGAGGAAATACGCGAACAAGATTTGAGTGCCGCAGGTCAGAGTGCTTATATTTCGCATTATGCGGGTTACCCAATTTATCGAAATACAGAAACAGAATACTTTGCCAGTGGAGAGGCATGTTATGAATGTGTTTTACATGAATTAAAAAATGCGAAGCATTATATTTTTATGGAATATTTTATTGTAAAAGAAGGTACCATGCTGGATGAGATGTTGGAAATCTTGATTGAAAAGGCAGCCGAAGGTGTCGATGTTCGTTTTATGTATGATGATGTTGGGTGCATTTCAGAATTGGAATCTGGATTTTGTAAGAAGTTAGAAAGTTATGGAATCTCCTGTATGCGTTTTAATACGTTTATTCCGATTATTTCAACAGCATGGAATAACCGTGACCATCGAAAAATTATGGTCATTGATGGGCATACCGCATTTACTGGTGGTTTTAATCTTGCCGATGAGTACATCAATCGAGTAGAGCGATTTGGATATTGGAAAGACAGTGGTATTATGCTCAAAGGAGAGGCTGTATGGAATTTGACGATGATGTTTTTGCAAGTTTGGAATCCAATGAGGAAATTGGATGAAAGTTATGCAAAATACCGTCCGCAACTTCATATGGAGAGAGAAATCATGAGTGATGGTTATGTACAGCCATATTCGGATACGCCATTAGATTCGGAAACAGTTGGTGAAAATATTTATCTCAATCTTGCCAATGGAGCTTCCCGATATTTATACATCACGACGCCATACCTGATTATAGACAATGAGTTGACAACTGCGCTTTGTCTGGCGGCAAAACGAGGGGTTGATGTGCGAATCTTAATGCCGGGAATTCCGGATAAAAAGTGGATTTTCCTTGTTTCACAATCTTATTATCGTACTTTGGTAAATGCTGGTGTGAAGATTTATGAATATACACCCGGATTTGTACATGCCAAAAATGTTGTCTGTGACGATAAGATTGCAACGGTAGGAACGGTTAATTGGGATTACCGCAGCTTGTATCTACATTTTGAATGTGGTGTTTTCTTATATAAAAATAGTGCTGTTAAAGCAATCCATGATGACTTTATAGAGAGTATAGAAGTAAGTAGGAGAGTGACGATGCAGGATTGTGTCAAACCTCTGCCGGCATTGGTGGCACAGAGTATTTTACGGGGATTTGCTCCATTATTATAAAAAACATAAAGGAGGGCCATATGGAAAGTTACGAGAATTTTGCCAGAGTATATGATGATTTCATGGATAACGTTCCGTATGATGAGTGGGCTGAGTATGTGGTCAGTCTGTTAAAAGAGGATGAAATCGATGATGGTTTGATCTTAGATCTGGGATGTGGAACTGGTAGCCTGACTGAAAAATTAGCAGAAGTCGGCTATGATATGATTGGTGTCGATTATTCTGATGAAATGCTGGAAATCGCGCAGGAAAAATCTCACAAACATGGTTATGACATTCTATATTTGTTGCAGGATATGCGTGAATTTGAGTTATACGGAACGGTAAGGGCAATCATCAGCGTTTGTGACAGTATGAATTACATAATTGATGAAAAAGACTTGACAGAAGTCTTTCGTTTAGTAAATAATTATTTGGATCCAGAAGGATTATTTATTTTTGACATGAATACGCTTTATAAATATCAGGTATTGCTTGCAGATCATACGATAGCAGAAGATCGGGAGAAGATGAGTTTTATCTGGGATAATTATTATTATGAAGATGAGAGAATCAATGAGTACAATCTGCATTTGTTTTTGCAGGAAGAAGATGGAAGATTTCAAAAGTTTACAGAAAATCATTATCAAAAAGCGTATACGATCGAACAAGTAAAGCAGGCACTTGCAGAGGCAGGTTTGGAGTTTGTGGCAGTTTATGATGCATTTACCAGAGAGCCTCCGAAAGCAGATAGTGAACGTATTTATTTTATTGCAAGAGAAAAAGGAAAGGTGGAGCGAATTCGCGATGGAAGATTACATTATTAGAGGAACAGCTGCAAATAATCAGATTCGTTTTTTTGCGGCTTATACAAAAGAAGTAGTAGAAACAGCAAGACAGGCACATAATACAAGTCCGGTTGCAACAGCCGCATTGGGAAGATTACTGACTGCGGGCGCCATGATGGGAAGTATGTGCAAAAATGACAGTGATATTTTGACATTGAAAATTCAGTGTCAGGGACCAATTGGTGGTTTGATGGTAACAGCGGATTCTCATGCCAATGTCAAAGGTTATGTCAATAATCCAAATGTGATGCTGCCAATTCGTGCAGATGGTAAGTTAGATGTCGGTGGAGCATTGGACTTAGGAGTTTTAAGTGTCATCAAAGACATTGGATTAAAAGATCCTTATGTTGGACAGACCCATTTGGTATCTGGAGAGATTGCAGAAGATCTGACATACTATTTTGCAACCAGTGAACAGGTGCCATCTTCTGTCGCACTTGGTGTATTGATGGAGAAAAATAATACAGTCAAACATGCAGGTGGATTCATCATCCAGTTGATGCCATTTGCAGAAGAGGAAGTAATCAGTCGTCTTGAGCAGAAAATCAAAGAATTTACTTCAGTGACAACAGAACTGAGTCAGGGAAAAACTCCGGAAATGATTATGGAAGATTTGCTTGGAGACTTTGGTGTGACCGTCTATGATAAAGTGCCAACTCAATTTGCATGTAATTGTAGCAAAGAGCGTGTCGAAAAAGCGGTCATCAGTGTTGGAGAAAAAGAATTAAAAGATATGATCAATGATGGGAAACCGATTGAAGTAAATTGTCATTTCTGTAATACAAATTATGAATTTACAGTTGAAGATCTGAAAAAAATGTTGAAAAAGGCGAGATAGAAAAGCAAGCCACATATCTACGAATTAGCGGATATGTGGCTTTTTAAATTCAATAGCGTATTTATCTACATTCTAAAACTCTCTGATAGAATGTATCCATTTCTTCTTTTGTAGGGAAAGTAGCAACGTACATCTGATTTCCCATAGCCCCAGCTAAAACATCTGGAATACGGTCTACCATTCTCATGTTTGCGCCATAAGCTGCCATAATATCGTCATGGCTCATGACAAAGTCTTTACCATCACGTAATCCTGCATAAGCACAGAAAGCGTGTTCACCAACAGGAAGTGTGGATTTGTTAAATGCAATCATGTCTGCCCAGATTTTATATACGTCTGTGCTATGAGCAAAGTTGATCATATCTGGTGTAAATCCACCGCAAGGACGCATGTTTACTTCAAGTGCAACAACATCGCCTTTTTTGCCCATTCCTTCGTGATCTTCTAAAAGACGGAAAAATTCAAAGTGGATGAAACGGCTCTTAACGCCAAAACTTTTGACTGCTGCACGTCCAGCTCTTCTGGTATCTTCCGGAAGTTCTTTGACGATATAATATAAAGAGTTATCATTGTTATTTACGATATCCATGATAGAGTTTGGAGTCACATTTCCTGTTTCAAACATAGGTTCTCCATTTGCATCAATAATAGCATCATAAGAGTTTACTTCTGCATTGATGAACTCTTCCATAATATACTGTACATTTTCTTGCTTTGTTGCGAAGAAATGTCCAAGTTCGTCATCGTTGCTGATCTTATATGTATCAGAAGCTCCAACACCATTGTCTGGTTTTGTGATGACAGGATATCCAACTTCATTGATAAATGCTTTGCAGTTATCCCAATTATCAACTAAATGATATTTGGCAACTGGAATGCCCGCTTTTGTATAATATTCTTTCATTTTAGATTTATATTTGATGCGAGGCATATCTTCTGTCTGGAATCCACTCTGGATATTAAAATCGGTACGCAGAGCAGCATCTCTTTCCAGCCAGTATTCATTGTTTGATTCTAACCAGTCGATACGACCATATTTGAAAGTAAAGAATGCAACTGCACGATAAACGGAATCGTAGTTTTCTAAGCTATCAACCTTATAATATTCATTTAAGCTATCCTTTAAATCCTGTGTTAAATCATCGTATGGCTGATCTCCAATTCCTAATACGTTTAATCCGTTGGCTTTTAATTCTTTACAAAATTGCCAATAGTTTGTAGGAAAGTTTGGAGAGATGAAAATAAAGTTTTTCATAAGTAGTTTGAACCTTCTTTCTTTTATATTTAAAATAATTATATATCATATGAATGAAATATTCTATTCATATAGTAAAGTATTCATAAAAAATGGAACTTGCTTTTCCCAGCTTCCTTCGCTGTGTGTGCCATTTGGAACAATTCGGCTTTCTAAAAACACACCTTTTGCAAAGAGTGCAGAGCTGACTTTGGCATAGTTTGTCTGCATATTTTTGCGAGTTTTGATTTCCTCCGAACCATAATCCATATAAAGTGTGGTATTTGGATCGAGGGAGGTGTTTTTTATCATCTGTGTGATCTTGTTTGGTCCTGTCCACAAAGATGGTGAGAGTGCTGCAGCTTTGGAAAAAATATGATTGTATTCGATCAGAGCATATAAGCTCATAAGACCACCCATAGAGCTGCCAGCGATATAAGTATGTTCTCGATCAGAAAGTGTTCGAAATGCCTGATCAATCTCTTTTTTAAAAGAATTTACAAGCCAATCCATCGTAATGTGACCTTTCCCTGTAATTTTACCATATTGCGGATCACGAAATGAAAAAGGAGAGTATTCTTTTAAACGATCATTATTAGGACCATGATTACATTCTACAGCAACAATAATCATTTGTGTATTTGTATAATCCATGTACTCTTTTATTCCCCAGCACTTACCATAGGTTGCATCAGCGTCAAAAAATACATTATGTCCATCGAACATATAAAGAACCGGATAATATCGTTCTGTATCATAATGATAGGATTCCGGCAAATAGATATAGGCGCTCCTTACTTCCTCTCCTGTAAGTTCTGGAATAGTAATATCCCATTTATTAACCATAATGTCCTCCATTCTGTGCATAAAAATACAGTACACATCTTATCATGTTCATTTGCTAATATAGCACACGAGGGGCTAAATATCAAGTTTCCTTGTGGAGAACAAAGAAAACAAGTGTTACCCCAATACGTTCTTTTTGTATATCTAAGAAAATTCCCGGGTAATCCCCGGGAACTTATGTAAAATATGAATAGGAAATAGTTATTGTTTCTTTTGTAAATGGAACTGGAAGCTTGTATATTCAGGAACTTCTCGGTTGATTGGAAGTCCAGCATTCATAAGTGCAGAACCAGAATATACATCATCCCCGTCATTGATCGTATAGAGTGCATCAGGCTCCAATCCCTTAGCTTTTATGTACTCCTGTGGTCCGTTACAAGTAAGATTCGTTACAACCACGCTTAAAAGTGATTCACTCTTATCTTTGGATACATGCTGCCAAGCAGTCATATTGCCAACCTCAAAAGGATTGGTAAGGCGGTAATAATCTCCTGAGAAGATAAGATGATAATATTTGCGGAACAATTCACTTTGTTCACGACATATTTCCTGTTCTTCTGCGGATAAATGTGTAGCATCCAGTTCATATCCGAATGTTCCGCACATGGCAACAACAGCCTTTGTACGAAGCGGAATGAATTTACCACTGTCAGAAATATGAGCCCCCATCGTACAGATTGGATAAACAAATGAGGTTCCGTAATGTAGTTTTAAACGGTCAAGAGGATGGTTGTTATCGCTGACCCAATATTGAGGATAGTAGTGTAACATAGCTGGGTCGTAACGACCGCCACCGCCACTACAGCCTTCAAATAAAATATCCGGATGAGTTTTGATGATGTTGTCCATCACGCGATACAGACCGAGGATATAACGGTGGTAAACTTCCCCCTGTCTTTCAGAAGGAAGACTGTTCGACCAGATATCAGCAAGAGAGCGATTAATATCCCATTTTACATAGAAGATATTGGCATCATCCAGGATTGCATTGATTTTTTCAATCAGGTAATCCTGAACATCTTTACGACTCATATCAAGTGCCATTTGGTTACGACTGCGTACAGCATGACGGCCTGGAATCTGCATTGTCCATTCTGGATGTGCACGGTAGAGATCGCTGTCTTCAGAAACCATCTCTGGTTCAAACCAGATACCAAATTTCATATCCAGATCATTGATCTGCTCTACTAATTTATGAAGTCCGCATTTGATTTTATTTTCATTGACATACCAGTCACCAAGGCTGCTATTGTCATCATCACGTTTTCCAAACCAACCGTCATCCATAACGAGAAGATCAACGCCCATTTTTTTGGCGGCTTTTGCAATTTCTATCAGTTTTACATCATCGAAATCCATAAAAGCAGCTTCCCAACTGTTGATCAAAACCGGACGTTCTACCTCTTTGACAAATTTACTCTTACAAAGATTAGAGCGGTAGAAATCGTGATAAAGATGCGTAAGACCGGTAAATCCATGTTCGGAAAATGCCATAACAACTTCAGGTCCTTCAAATACTTCCTGAGGATTTAGTTTATAGTCAAATTGTTTTGGGTGGATTCCCATTACAAGACGAAGCTGATCATACTGATCGAGTTCCACTTCTGTTAGAAAATTACCACTGTACATCAGGGAGAAACCATAACATTTACCATAATCTTCTGTGGCATTCTTGTCGCACAAGATAACAAATGGATTTTGTTGATGACTGGAAGAACCACGTACACTGCCGATTGTATGAATATGGTGTGTCAAAGGTTGGCGTTCAACCTGGCGTTCTTGTCCATAACGTCCTGGAAGGCTTACCAGATCAAAGTCTTTTCCATTTAGAAAATCAAGACAAACGGACATAATTTTTTTCAAATGGATTGGTGAATCACCGGAATTAATAACTTTTACCGCACGGGTAATGATGTCGGCTTCCTCGAATACACTGTAGAGAAGTACCACTTGTACATTTGTTACAGCGTCAGATAATGTAATTTCTAACGTATCTACCGTATCATTGTTGGTGGCAAAAACACATGGAAGAGTATCCAATTGGTATTTGCCTTTTGTGATTTTGTAATCGACCGTCTTTCCGTGGAAAGAATAGCTTCCATCGCCGTTTACGACTTCAATGCTGGTCGTGCGGAAATCTCCCTGTTGCTGTGTGCTGAATTCTTGAGGTTGTGCATCCAGAGAGAAAGTTCTGGCATTTCTGGATTCATATGGATTTCCAGAAAATCCACGGTCGTACTGCATGATTTGATAACTCATGTCTGCATCGCAGATGCTTGGTCCATAATACAAATGAAAAAGATAATCAAGATTTCCAATTTTCATTTGATAGGACGAGTGCTTTGTGTGCAAAGTGATCGTTTTGCTTTTTTTGTTAAAAATAATTCCCATAATTGTTCCTCTGATATTCATAAATTTTTTGTGTTGTTTATTATATCATAACGGGTGAGGGACATATATATTCAAGTGAGAGACATATATATTCAGATGCTAGATATAACGTAAAATGCTTTGTTGCATATCATAATCATAAGATAGTGAAAGGAGTTTTATTATGCCTTTAAAAGTAGTATTGGATGCTGGACACGGAGGAAGTGATCCTGGAGCAGTTTATAATGGAAGAAGAGAATCCGATGATAATTTGAATCTTGCATTGGAATTGGGACAGATTTTACGAGATGCCGGAATTGATGTCGTATATACAAGAACAGGAGATACGACGCAGACGCCATTTGAAAAGGCAACGATCGCAAACCAGTCAGGTGCCGATTTATTTATTTCCCTGCACAGGAATTCCAGTCCGATTCCAGGACAGTATTCTGGTGTTGAAACGTTGGTTTATGATGATAATGGAAATAAAGCAGAACTTGCCAGAAGGATTAATGAAAATCTGACAACTGTAGGTTATCAAAATCTTGGTGTGAAAGAGCGCCCGGGACTTGTGGTTCTTCGAAGAACTAACATGCCGGCAGTACTTGTGGAGACCGGATTTATCAATAATAATCATGATAATGTAATTTACGATAACCAATTTCGTCAAATTGCGGAACAGATTGCGGATGCAGTGATTGCTATGCAGCAGGACTTCACAAGATCTGGTGTTTACCGTGTGCAGATTGGCCTATTTCGGATGTTTTCAAATGCTCAATATACATTGATGCAGGCAATTTCGAAAGGATTTAGTGGAGAAATCGTTTCAAAAGGAGAATATTATGCAGTTTTGATCGGTGGAACGGATTCCTATATGAAAGCTCAAGAGTTAGAGCGACAGTTAAATGCAGCTGGTTTTGACACCTTGATCGTAACAGATTAGGAATAAATTCAGAAAGAAGTACGTATACTGTAAGAAAAGGAATTCGTTTGATGATGAAAGTAGCATGTAAGATAATCCTTGCCATTTTTGTGGTGGGGTTATCTTATTTTTTTGGATGCATCTGGAAAGACAATGTGCATGTTGTTGACCCGAATGAAAACAAAAATCTTCCAATTTATTGTGTGGATACGAAAAAGAAAGAAATATCCTTAACATTTGATGTTGCTTGGGGAAATGAAGATATGAAAGAAATTTTGGGTATTCTAAAAAAGGAAAAAGTAAAAGCGACATTTTTTCTAACTGGTGAATGGGTTTCTGATTTTCCAGAAGAAGTCAAACAGATTGCAAAAGAGGGGCATGATATTGGGAATCATGGAGATCATCATAAGAAAATGACACAATTATCAATGGATGAGCAGAAAAAAGAAATTATGGATTTACATGAGAAAATCAAACTATTAACAGGGAACGATATTACACTTTTTCGTCCACCATATGGTGATTATGATGACAACGTGATCAAAACGGCACGGGCATGTGGTTATGAAGCAGTACAGTGGTCCGTGGATAGTCTTGACTGGAAAGAGTATGGCAGAGAAGATCTGATTTCTAGAACGGTCGATCATAAAAATTTAGATAATGGAGCGATTCTTTTGTTACATACCGGTACATTGTATACAAAAGAAGCATTACAAGAAATGATTAATCTTTTAAAAGCGAAAGGATATAAATTTGTACCGGTCTCTAAATTGATCTATACAAAAAATTATTATATTGATTATTCTGGTAAGCAGTATAAAAAAACGGATAATGGAAGTTAAAAGATAAGTATTTTTTAGAATGATAATGTATGGTAGAATATTTGTAAAGACGGAGTGGGAAAGTAGAGAGATTTCTAAGAGCTTTGTCTTTGCAAATATGATAGAATTTCGGACAAAATGATAGAAAGGTACAAGGTGAAAGAGATGTATAGAGGTTCATTGTCTGATGTAATCAGACAGATTATACAGGAAATTAGAATGAGAAAAGGTTCTAGCACGGGGAAAACAAAGAAGCAGAAAAAAGTATTTACGATGAAAAATATCATAACTTTACTTTTGACTCTGATCATAATTCTTGCAATCGCATATTATGTATCGTTACCAGCGATTACGACGATGTCGACACAGATGTGGTATAGTTTGATCGCTATTTTTGTTGTGTTGATGGGATATAGCTGTTTCTATGATTATACACGAAAAGGTTTGATCGGCATCCGATCGAAGATTATGGTTGTGGCAACAGCAGGTCTGCTGGTGTTCTTTCTTGCGGGTGCGTTATTGTCCTCTCCGATCGTATCAGCTTCCAAATATGCAGGGCTTATGGACATCAAAGACGAAAAGTTTGTCAAAGATATACCGGAAACGGACGATATTAAGGACATTGCTTTGATGGATACAGAGAGTGCGGCAGTGATCGGACAAAGGGCAGTTGGTTCGTTATCTGATGTTGTCAGTCAGTATGAGGTAAGTCCTGACTATACACAGCTTGATTTAAATGGAAAACCAATGAAGGTTTCGCCGCTGGAATACGCTGGATTTTTTAAATGGTTTAATAATAAAAAAGATGGGATTCCAGGCTATGTCATGGTTGATCCATTAGAAAATGAAGCAAAATATGTGAAATTAAAACAGCCAATGAAATATTCTATGTCCGCATATTTTGGGAAATATTTACCAAGACACTTGAGATTCCGTTATCCAACGGCTGTTTTTGAAGGATATTATTTTGAAATTGATGAAGATGGTAATCCATATTATATTTGCCCGGTGTTAAAAGCGAATGCGGGTCTGTTTGGAGCACGAGACGTCAAAGGTGTTGTTATTTGTAATCCGTGTACAGGAGACACAAACTATTATAAAGTTGCAGATATTCCACAATGGGTCGATCATGCCTTTGATGGTGAATTAATGATTCAGAAATATCGTTGGAAAGGTACGTTGTCTGGAGGATTTATCAATAGTATAATTGGAAACAAAGGCTGTAAACAGCCAACGGATGATTATGGATACAAGGTTATGGACGGGGATGTTTGGATGTATACCGGAGTCACATCCGTCAATGGTGATCAGTCTAATATTGCCTTTGTTCTGATGAATGGACGAACTGGAGAATCCAAATATTATCCGGTTGTAGGTTGTGATGAAAATTCGGCGATGTCTGCGGCAGAAGGACAAGTGCAACATCTAAATTATACGGCATCCTTCCCGGCATTGATCAATATTAATAACCAGCCAACTTATATTATGGTCCTAAAAGATAAGAGTCAGTTAGTAAAAATGTATGCGATGGTCAATGTTGAGAAATACAATGTCGTAGCGACTGGAACTTCACAAAAAGAAGTTCTCGCTGAATATCGAAAGATGATGTCAGAAGAAGGTATCGTAGACGAAAAAGAAGTTCAGACCGAGACAGATCTGACGAAACAGATTACAGTCTTAGATGTCAATTACATTACTAATGATGGAGATTCTTATATCTATCTGCGTGATCAGGATAATGTACTTTACAAAGAAAAAATTTCTGCAGATGAGACCGTTATGTTCATCAAAAAAGGAGATCGTATTGAAATTACTTATGAAGAAAATGAAAATAAAATCAATACATTGATTTCGTGGAAGTAGAAAATGAATTATTTATTTTTCAATCCTTCAAATTGTATTTTTTTTAATAATTTAAAAAAAGACTTGATTTTTTTAAAAAAAGTATGTATGCTATATGCAAGTTGAATGAAGAGAAAAGACAAGGGCGTCTCAAGTTAAGAAATCTTAACCATGAGTGGCCCTTTTTTCATATTATGTATGGAAAAAAACAGGTTTTGCATATATAATAGAGAGGACTTAAAATGTATGACAGAAAATGCTCTTCGTTTTAATGAAGTAAAGAAAATGTGACTTTGTTCTTTGAATAATAAAGTTTATTGGAGAATAAGTTACCAATATTAATCAATATCGAAAGGATGTTACGTCATGAGTGAAAAAATTAATGTTGCAGAAATCTTTGGATCAAACGTATTTGACGATAGCGTAATGAAAGCACGTCTTCCAAAAGCAGTTTACAAAGATTTGAAAAAAACAATTGAAAATGGTACAGAATTAAATCCTGCAATTGCAGATGTAGTTGCTAACGAAATGAAGGAATGGGCTATTGAAAAAGGCGCAACTCATTTTACACATTGGTTTCAGCCAATGACTGGTGTAACGGCAGAAAAGCATGATGCATTCATCAATCCAACTGGAGATGGTAAAGTTTTATTAGAATTCTCTGGTAAAGAATTGATCAAAGGTGAACCTGATGCATCTTCATTCCCATCTGGAGGTCTTCGTGCAACATTCGAAGCAAGAGGATATACAGCTTGGGATTGTACATCTCCGGCATTCATTAAGGAAACACCAAATGCGACAATTCTTTGTATTCCAACAGCTTTCTGTTCTTACAAAGGAGAAGCTCTTGATAAGAAAACTCCATTATTAAGATCTATGCAGGCAATTGATATTCAGGCTGTTCGAGTATTACGTGCATTAGGTGATACAGAAGTAACCAAAGTCGATACATCTGTAGGACCAGAACAGGAATACTTTATTGTAGACAAAGAAAAATATTTAAAGAGAAAAGATTTAATCTTTACAGGTCGTACTTTATTCGGAGCAATGCCTCCAAAAGGTCAGGAATTAGATGATCATTACTTTGGAACGATCAAAGAAAGAATTGCTGGTTTCATGAAAGAATTAAACGTTGAGTTATGGAAACTTGGTATCACAGCTAAGACACAGCACAACGAAGTTGCTCCTGCACAGCATGAATTAGCACCAATTTATGCATCTAATAACGTAGCAACAGACCACAACCAGTTGATTATGGAAGTGATGAAAAAAGTTGCTGACAGACAGGGACTTGTATGTTTATTACATGAAAAACCATTTGCAGGAATCAATGGTTCTGGTAAACATAACAACTGGTCAATCGTAACAAACACAGGAAAGAACTTATTAGATCCAGGTGATACACCTCATGAAAACGAACAGTTCTTATTATTCTTAGCAGCAATTATTTCTGCTGTAGATAAACATGCCGATTTACTTCGTATGTCTGCATCTACACCAGGTAATGACCATAGATTAGGAGCAAATGAAGCACCACCAGCAATCATCTCTATTTTCTTAGGTGAACAGTTAGAAGATGTTGTAAAACAGTTGATTACAGTTGGTGAAGCTACAAGTTCTAAAACCGGAACTCCTTTAGCATCAGGAGTACATACATTACCAGCATTTGAAAAAGACGCTACAGACCGTAACCGTACATCACCATTCGCATTTACAGGTAATAAATTTGAATTCCGTATGGTAGGTTCTACACAGTCAATTTCTGACCCTAACGTTGTATTAAATACAATCGTTGCGGATGAATTAGCTGAAATTGCTGATAGATTAGAAAAATCTGATAATGTGAAGATGGAAGCTCATGAAATCGTAAAAGAATTATTAACAGACCACAGAAGAGTTATCTTCAATGGCAATGGATATTCTGACGCATGGGTAGAAGAAGCAGAAAGAAGAGGATTACCAAACTTAAAATCTATGGTAGATGCAATTCCTTCTTTAGTTACAGATAAAGCAGTTGAAATGTTTGAAAAACATGGTGTATATACAAAAGATGAGTTAGAATCTCGTGTAGAAATCATGTTTGAAAACTATTCTAAAGTCATCAACATCGAAGCATTATCTACATTAGATATTGCTAAGAAACAGATTGTTCCTGCAGTCATCAAATATCAGACCAGCCTTGCAGAATCTATCAATACAATTAAGGCTGCTGCAGATGTTGATACTAGTGTTCAGGAAGAATTATTGGCATCTATTTCTGCAAACTTAAAAGATTTATATGGTGCAATTGGTGAATTAGAAGCTGAAGAAGCAAAAGCGCAGGCATTAGAAGGTGATATTCCAGCTCAGGCTAGATACTATCATGATGTAGTATTTGAAGGAATGAACAAAGTTAGAAAACCTGCAGATACTTTGGAAATGTTGGTAGACAAATCTGCATGGCCAATGCCAAGCTATGGTGATTTATTATTTGAAGTTTAATATTACACAAAATGAGCAAAAGTGGTTTGCGATAACTTGAATTGTTCAACATAATTGAAATAAAATTCAGTGAGATCGTTTATAAGAAATGCGGCATAATCGAAAGGTTATGTCGCATTTTTTAAAATTACTTTAATTTATAAATATAATTTTTTCGTATGAGTTTTCTGTTCTCGGTTTTCATTGTTTTCTTTTTTTTGTTTCCATTTTTGTCTGTTACAGTAACTTTTTTGTTTTCAGTGTAAGTTTTGTAATATGAGTAGTAAATGCTTGCATAATATTGATGATTGATATGAAAAATACTTTCAATTTCATACTCATTTTTTATGGTAATCTTGGAAACGTATTGTCCTTTCCAGTCATAAATAGACAAAATATTATATTTTTGCTCGGAAGAAAGCGGGCTTTGTGCCATTAGGATATAATCTTTTGTACAATCGATTCCCTGGTAATTATAATGGTTTTCTTTGCTGCGAGATATATAACAAACAGGTTCCAGATTAGTGTCTAAAACTAAAAAATCATGAGAATTGCTTACGTAAGTGACATATTGATTTCGGGATGATTCATACGAAATGCCACAAAGAGCAGTGATGGCAGCCAATTGATTTTTTGTTGCGCCAGGCAGATTTTCAGGAATTTCAATATCTTTTACTGCAAGCACCCTTAAAGAAATTGGACTAATGATGGAAAGTCTCATTTGTTCTTTTTGATAATGGACGGCAACCAGATAGTTTAACTGGGAGTTATAAGTGATATCGTTGCCATGTCCAATCGGTAAAATATCAGAAATTGTAACAATTTTTAAGTCTTTCATGGAAACCTTCGCAATTCGACATTGATTATTTTTTTTATGAAACATGACAAAATATCCGTATGTTCCATCTGTACAGCTTCCCTGAACTATATCATAACCTTCTTTACTCAGTTTAGTTTGGTTACCAAGTTCAAATGGTTTTTCATCTATAGTTAGAACAGAGGCTTTGATGGTTCTGTTTTTGGTCAATTGGATGGCGATCGTATTCATAGTAGTTGTATTGAAAATGGCGAAAAGAAATATAAGAATAAAAAGGATAAGTCCGGTGCGTTTGTATTTCATTTATTTCTCTCCTTTGTTTATAGCAAATTTAGTGTTGTGCTATCAAAAGTTTTTATCAAATCATAGAATAATATTCATGTTTTGACACATCCTAAGTGAAAGAAACATTTGGAAGGGATTATCATGTCAAAAAAACAGATTTCAGAAATACTGATTGCATGTCTTGCAGTTATTTTTTTTGGTTTATGGTGGTTTGGACGTATTACTGGTACTTATCTTGCAAGTCAGCAGGACGCTGTCAGAGGTGAATGGATTGCCAGCAATGCACCGACAGGAGGTAAATATGCATATTTAACGTTTGATGATGGTCCATCTGATAATACAGATGCGATTTTGGACGTGTTAAAAGAAAAAAAGGTAAAAGCTACTTTTTTTGTTGTAGGCAAAGAGGGGAGCGAAGCAAAAAGACGTTACTTAAGAATTTTAAACGAAGGTCATACCTTGGGAATGCACTCCTATAGTCATGATTATGAACAAATCTATCGTTCTGTTGATGATTTTGCAAAGGATATTAAAAAGTTGGATCATTATCTTTATGAAATCACAGGAAAACATCCAACTACTTTTCGTTTTCCCGGAGGAAGCAGTAATTCGATTGTCGGTGATATAAAACCTTATATAGAGTGGATAGAGAGTCAGGGATATGAATATTATGACTGGAATGCAGTGAGTGGCGATGCTTTAGATTTTCATGTTTCAGCGGATACGTTAAATCAAAATATTTTAAAAGATATTCATGGACAAAATTCGGTTATTATTTTGATGCATGACTTATCAGAGACCGTGCATACAACAGAGGCTCTACCAAAATTGATAGAAGAATTGCAAAATAGAGGATATGAATTGCGGGCAATCTCAGAAACGACAGAGGCAATTCATCATGTATCGATAAAAGAACAATCCTCGTATTGACAAATGCGTGTAAATTGTGTAAAATCATAAATAGTTAGAGCAAAGGTGTTCTGAAGTAAAATTCAGGACGCCTTTTTTGTTTCATAAGAAATTGTGTTGCAACTTCTTATGAAAGAAAAAAGCCTTCAATTTTTCAATTTCATATATTTTTCGAGGACAGATCATCTTAGGATGGTCTGTTTTCATGTGCAGACTTGCTAAGGTGGTTCTGTCCGCAAAAGAAAAGGAATATAATATTTTTAAAAATACATAAATTTCTAATATTGACTTTGCGATTAGATTCTTTTATAATTGAGAAAAATGCTCATGAGGGAGTAGTTTGCGTACAAAAATACGTGATTTGTCAACATTCTGGCAGTAGAACGAGAGTACTGTCTGGCAAATCTTAATGAATGAGACTCATGTGTGGCTAGAATTCTAGTCACACGTGGGTCTCTTTTTATTTCATTGAAATTGCACTGCGATTTCAATGAAATAAAAACGCACCCAATATTTTAACGGAGGATAATGATTTATGAGTTTACTGGAGCTATTTTTAATCGGTGTGGGATTATCGATGGATGCTTTTGCTGTTTCTATTTGCAAAGGTCTTACAATGAAAAAAATTGACTATAAAATGTCGTTGACTTTGGCGATATTTTTTGGTGGATTTCAGGCGTTGATGCCATTTCTTGGATGGTTTCTGGGAAGCCAGTTTGCAAATGCGATTGAACAATTTGATCATTGGATCGCTTTTATTTTGCTGACCTTTATTGGTTTCCAAATGATAAAAGAAGCCCTTAGTACACAGGAAGAGGAAATAAAAAGTGTTACCTCGATTGGAGAAATCTTTATGCTGGCAATTGCAACGAGCATTGATGCTTTAGCGATTGGAGTGACTTTTTCATTTTTGAAGGTTAAAATTTTACCGGCAATTACATTGATTGGGTGTACAACCTTTGTACTGACATTGATCGGTGTAAAAATTGGCAACATTTTTGGTATGAAATACAAACAGAAATCAGAAATCTTTGGCGGTTTGGTGCTGATCGCCATTGGAACAAAAATACTGGTTGAGCACCTATTTTTTTAAAAAGGAGAAAACAAGATGATATTTAATTTTGTATTGTTGGTAGCTGGTTTTATATTTTTGATCAATGGGGCAGACTTATTTGTCGATGCAAGTTCTAAAATTGCAATGAAGTTTAATGTTCCACAGATCGTCATTGGACTTACGATTGTTGCTTTTGGGACAAGCGCACCAGAGGCGGCGGTAAGTATCACTGCGGCATTAAAGGGAAATGCTGGAGTTTCGGTTGGTAATATTTTAGGAAGTAATATTATGAATGTTTGGCTGATTCTAGGGCTGGCATCTTTGTTTTCTGTCCTTCATATTCAAAAGACAACAGTAAAATATGAGATGCCGATGGTCATTGGTGTCTCAGCCGTGCTTGCATTTCTTGGATTTCAGGGCAATCTATTAAGCCGTGTCGACGGTGTAATTTTGTGGATTCTTTTTATCGGATTCTTTATATATTTGATTCAATTATCAAAAACGCAGGATAATGAAGATGAGGAAGAATTAAGCGAGAAAGATACGATGCCTCGGTTACTTTGTCTATTGGTACTGGGAATTGTAAGTATTGTTGTGGGAAGCAATATGGCGGTCAATGGAGCAACCGGAATTGCTGAGGCACTTGGTATCAGTGATCGAATCATTGGACTTACGATCGTTGCTTTTGGAACTTCCCTTCCAGAATTGGTCACTTCTGTGATTGCAGCCCGCAGGGGCAAAGCAGATATTGCGGTCGGCAATATTATAGGAAGCAATTTATTTAATATGATGTTTGTCCTTGGAACAACGGCTTTGATTCAGCCAATTCCATTTGATCCGGCCTTTTATTTGGATGCCGGGGTTTGCATTTTGGCGGTAGTACTGTTATTCTTATTATCAGTGAGAAAGCATGAGTTAGACCGCCAGGCAGGATTTATTATGCTTGCCTGTTATATCGTTTATTTTAAAACGTTGATCTGATTGATCACATAAGGAGAAGTAAAATGAACATTCAGGAAACGAGAGCATATTTAAGTGAAATAAAAAAATATGGAAGTGTACCTGGGCTTGACAGTATCAAAAGACTGCTTGCCCAGCTTGATGATCCGCAGGAAAAACTTCGCATTGTACACATTGCCGGTACAAACGGCAAAGGCAGTATTTTAGCGATGGTAGAAAGTGTTTTGCGGACAAGCGGATACCGGACAGGAAGATACCATTCTCCTGTCCTTTTTGATGTCAGAGAGGCATTTCAGGTGGATGAAACGTGGATTTCTTCAAAAGATTTGTGTACCCATGTGGATAAAGTAAAATCGGCAGCGGATATCATCGTCGCAGAAGGCTATCCGCATCCGACTAGTTTTGAGGTGGAAACAGCCGTGGCATTTTCCTATTTTTTAGAATCAGCAGTTGATGTTGTTTTATTAGAAACAGGTATGGGTGGCAGATTAGATGCGACTAATATTGTGAAGAAACCGTTAGTAGAGATTCTAGCTTCGATCAGCATGGATCATATGCAGTTTTTGGGAAATAGCATCGAGGAAATTACAAGAGAAAAAGCTGGAATTATTAAGCAGAATACGGATGTGATTCTTTATCCTTCGGATAAAAACATTTATGAACAGGTAAAAGGTATCTGTGAGAATAAACAGGCAAGACTTGTGATGGCAGATAAAGGGGCAGTTCGAATTTTATGTCAGGATATAGATGGGCAAAGCTTTTCTTATCGAAGTAGTCGCGGACATTATTATGAAAAGATTACGATTCCGCTCGTAGGAGATCATCAAATCTATAATGCAATCACAGCTTTAGAAGTGTTAGAAGTATTGAAAAAATATTTTTGTATGGGAATATTTGAGTTTGAAAAAGGATTTGCAAATGTAAAATGGCCGGGGAGATTGGAAGTGATAGGTAAAAAGCCGTATGTGATTCGAGATGGTGCTCATAATGTGGATGCGGCGAAACAGTTAGCACAATTTTTGGAAAAGAATTTTACAAATAAAAGGATTTTCTATATAATAGGAGTGTTAATGGATAAAGAGTATGAGAAGATATTAGAAATGATGTCACCTTATGCAAAGGAAGTATATACGGTAACATCACGTAGTCCGCGGGCGTTGTCAGCAGAAAAACTGGCGGTATGTGCAAAAAAATATTACCCGTATGTACAACCAATGGGGGATGTAAAAACGGCAATACAAACGGTGTTAAATCAAGCAGATGAAGATGATGTCGTGATGATTTTCGGCTCTTTATCGTTTATGAAAGAAATTGAGGAAATACGGTACGATGGAACGTTATCAGAAAGTTGCAGAGCATAAAACATTACAATTTTATATGAAACAGATTGCAGATTTAGAAAAAGAACGTATTTTTTGTCATCATGATTGGGAGCATCTGCTCGCAGTAGCCCGTATTGCCTATATATTAGCATTGGAAGAAGGACTTGATGTATCAAAGGACTGCATTTATGCAGCAGCGCTTTTGCACGATATTGGCAAAGCAGCGCAGTACACAAAGGAAATTCCTCATGAAATCGAGGGTGCGAAACTGGCAGAAACAATTTTAAGAGATTGTGATTATGATGAGTTGGAAATCACGCAGATTACGGATGCGATATTAGCACATAGGGTTTACCATAAAAAAGGTACGTTGTTTCAGCAAATATTGTATCGCGCGGATAAACTTTCAAGACCGTGTCGTGATTGTCAGGCATCGGCAAAATGCAATTGGCCAGAAGAAAAAAAGAATACAGGAGTAATACTATGATTATAGGAAATAAAGAATTTTGTACAGAAAAACAGGGATATATTATGGGAATCTTGAATGTGACACCAGATTCTTTTTCGGATGGAGGCAATTATGATAAAATGGATGCGGCTTTATTCCAGACGGAAAAGATGATTAAGGAAGGTGCAACGATCATCGATGTTGGTGGAGAGTCTACAAGACCAAATCACACAAAGATTTCAGATGAAGAAGAAATCACCCGTGTTGTGCCAGTGATTGAAGCAATTAGAAAACGATTTGATACGGTAATTTCATTAGATACTTATAAATCAAAAGTGGCAAAGGCAGGAATCGAAGCTGGAGCAGATTTGATCAATGATATATGGGGACTTAAATGGGATGGCACAATGGCAGACGTAATCGCCAAAAGTGGAGTTGCTGCTTGTTTGATGCACAACCGAAAGCAAATGGATTACACAGACTTTGTAAACGATGTAATTGCCGATTTGGCAGAGACGATGGATCTGGCTGCGAAAGCAGGAATTGAGAAGGATAAGATCATGTTAGATCCAGGTATTGGTTTTGCGAAAGACTTAGAACAAAATCGCTTGTTGATGAAGCATTTAGAAAGATTAAATGAATTTGATGTACCGGTTTTACTGGGGACTTCTAGAAAATCTATGATTGGTTTGACTTTAGATTTGCCAGTTGATCAACGTGAGGAGGGCACGATGGCAACAACCATCATCGGTTATCTTGCCGGTTGTCGTTTTTTCCGTGTTCATGATGTGAAGATGAATTATCGTGCACTTAAGATGACAGAGGCAATTTGTAATCAGAATTAAGAGTTGTTAGGAGACGGTGATGGCAGATTATATTCGCATCCGTGATTTAGAGGTTTATGCAAATCATGGTGTTTTTCGGGAAGAAAATGTTCTTGGTCAGAAGTTTTTGTTTTCGTTTGAATTAGAGGTGGACACAAGACAGGCTGGTATTAGTGATGAGTTAAAAGATTCGGTAAACTATGGGGAGGTCTGTCAGCTTGTGGCTGATTTTGTGACAAAACATACGTATAAACTGTTGGAATGTCTTGCGGAATCCGTTTCACGCATGCTGTTAATGACATATCCACAGATTTTAACATTAAAGACAGAAATTAAAAAGCCTTGGGCGCCAGTAGGGTTACCGCTAGATACGGTATCAGTAGAAATTTCGCGAAAGAGGCATACAGTATATTTGAGTATTGGATCTAATCTCGGTGATAAAGAAGCCTATTTAAAGGGAGCGATTAGAGAGTTAGAAGCACATCCGATGGTTCGTGTGGATCAAATTTCAGAATTTCTTGTGACAAAGCCATATGGCGGTGTAGAGCAGGATGATTTTTTGAACGGGTGTCTGAAAATCGATACGGTTTTATGGCCGGAGGAGCTTTTGGATGTTTTGCATGAGATTGAACAAAATGCAGGAAGGACCAGAGAGATTCATTGGGGACCACGAACATTAGATCTGGATATTTTATTTTATGATGATTTGATTTTAAATACAGAGGATCTGATCATTCCACATAAAGAAATTCCATTGAGGGATTTTGTACTAGTACCATTAACAGAAATTGCACCGGATTATGTGCATCCGGTTTTACATAAAACAGTTTTACAATTAAAAGAGGAGTTAGAACAATGAGAGACTTAAGTGAAATTCGTGCAGATATTGATAAAATTGACGAGCAATTGATTGACTTATTTGAACGTCGCATGGATTGTGCCGGAGAAGTTGCTCAATATAAAATTGGCACAAATAAGCCGGTTCTTGACCGAAATAGAGAGAGAGCCAAAATTGCCCGAGCAATGGCAGTTGTCAAAAATCCACAATACAATAAAGCGGTTGAAGAGTTATTTACTCAGATGATGTCATTGAGCCGACGTTATCAATATCGCATTATTGGTCAATCCGATCACTATATCAGTGCTAATTTTGAGATGGTTGATGCACTGCCGATTGACGAAAATACAAATGTTGTTTATCAGGGCATTCCAGGTGCTTATCAAGAAGAAGCAATGATAAAATTTTTTGGTCAAAACGTTAAAAATTTTTCGGTAAAAGAATTTGAAGATGTTTTAATCGCTTTGGATGATGGACAAGCAGACTATGGTATCTTACCAATTGAAAATACTTCTGCAGGAACAGTCAGTGGTATTTATGATTTATTATTGGCACATGATGTCTTTATTGTTGGAGAAGAGCAAGTTGCATGTAAACATATGTTAGCCGGATTGCCTGGAACTGATCTAGAGGAAGTGACAACGGTTTATTCTCATCCGCAGGCGTTAATGCAGTGTGATGAATTTCTTTCCTGTTATCCTTGGGGAACGGCAACTGCTTTAAATACGGCAGTTGCAGCAAAAAAAGTAGCAGATGAAGGTTTGAAACGACACTTGGCAATTTGTAGTGAGCACGCAGCAAATCTTTATGGATTACAAATCTATGCAAGAGAGATCAATCGAGAATCCAATAACTGTACTCGCTTTGTAATTTTCTCGAAAAAGAAATTATTCAAAAAAGATGCCAAAAAAGTGAGTGTTAGTTTTTCACTGCCTCACGAAATTGGAAGTTTGCATGGTATTTTAGGACATTTTATGTTTAATGGGGTCAATATGACTAATTTGGAATCCAGACCGCTGCCAAACAGACAATGGGAATATGGTTTTTATATTGACGTATTAGGAAATCTGATGGATCCTGAAGTGAAGAACGCGTTGAAAGGAATCCGTGAAGAAGTAAATGACTTTAAAATATTAGGATGTTTCTAATTTATATAGATTGATAAATGGATAAAAAGAAAAGGGGTATCATCATGAAGGCGTATGAATTGGTTATTTATCGCAGCATGGAGGAGGATGAAGTATTTTCTTCTCTTTGCCATGTGATCGACCATTATAAAGAGATGGATCAGCAAAAAGCTGGAGAGTTAATTTTTAAAGGAATTTCCGGATTGATTGAGACTGCGCAAAGTCGTGGTTTCCAGGGAAATTTGTGGCATATTTATATTGCATTTTTATTAATCAATAATGAGAATTCCTATAGCCGTTTTTGTGAAAAAAAAGGTGAAATGGAAGGTAGCATGACCGCGTTGTTGCATCATGATATGGAAATCATTAACTACTATCTGCAATTTGACTGGCAGCAGATCGAGCAATATATAGGAACTTCATTTGCATATTTATTTACGGATTTTGTTCCGGCGCAGGCAAAAGGGGTTGTCTTTAATCAAATGCTTCGAGAGCGGCTGATGAAGCTTGCTGTAAAATTGGATAAAGAAGATATTGACGGCATGTGTCGTGAAATCAGTCAATTTTATGGGGAATACGGAGTTGGTAAATTTGGTCTGCACAAAGCATTTCGTATTCAGCATAAAGAGCATGGAGCAGAGATTATTCCGATTGTTAACAGTTCGAGCGTTGTGCTTGATGATATTGTTGGATATGATTTGCAAAAACAGCAGCTTTTAGAGAATACAAAGGCATTTGTAGAGGGAAAAAGAGCGAATAATGTATTGTTATTTGGAGAAAGTGGAACTGGTAAATCCACAAGTATTAAAGCGATCCTAAATCAATTTTATAAAGATGGTCTGCGTATGATCGAGATTTATAAACACCAGTTTCAGGATTTAAACAGTGTGATTGCTCAGATTAAAGATCGAAATTATAAATTTATTATTTATATGGATGATTTATCCTTTGAAGAATCGGAACTGGAATATAAATATTTAAAAGCAGTCATTGAAGGTGGTCTTGAGATCAAACCAGACAATGTATTGATTTACGCCACTTCCAATCGTCGACATCTGGTAAAAGAAACTTGGGATGATCAACGTAAACTTGGAGAAGATATGCATCATAACGATTCCAAGCAGGAAAAGCTGTCATTATTTGCACGTTTTGGACTTGCTATTTACTATGGTTCACCGGCAAAAAAAGAATTCTTAAATATCGTACATACACTTGCCGAGAGGGAAGGAATTGAGATATCAAAAGAAGAACTTGAACAAAAGGCCATTCGTTGGGAATTGACACATGGTGGATTTTCCGGTCGTGCAGCTGAACAAGTTATCACGCATTTGAAGGGAACGACGGCTTGACATAGATACTAAAAAGCTATAGAATAAATAATGTATGTGTATGAGCTCTTTAGCGTACTAAAGTGTTTGTGCGCATATAGTAGTAATCAGATTGTGCGGAGATGATCAATGCTTCGCAGAACTTAGATACATTTAGGAGGATTATAACTCATGGTAAAAGCAATAGTTGGAGCTAACTGGGGAGACGAAGGAAAAGGTAAGATCACTGATATGCTTGCACAGGATTCAGATATTGTCATCCGTTTCCAAGGCGGAGCAAATGCTGGTCATACCATCATTAATAACTATGGTAAATTTGCATTACACACATTACCATCTGGTGTATTTAACGATAATACAACCAGTATTATTGGCAATGGTGTTGCATTAAATATTCCTGTTCTTTTTAACGAATTAAAAGAAGTTGAGTCACAGGGAGTACCAGCACCTAAGTTATTAATATCAGATCGTGCCCAGATTGTTATGCCATATCATGTATTATTTGATCAATATGAAGAAGAACGTCTTGGCGGAAAATCTTTTGGTTCCACAAAGTCCGGAATTGCACCATTTTATTCAGATAAATATGCAAAGATTGGTTTTCAGGTTAATGAATTATTTGACGAAGAATATTTAAAAGAAAAGATTGCCAATGTATGCACACAAAAGAATGTTTTATTAGAACATTTGTATCATAAACCAGCCATTGATGAAGAAGAATTATTTAATACATTGATGGAATATAAAGAAATGGTTGCTCCTTATGTATGCGATGTATCTGCATACTTAGATCAGGCAATCAAAGAAGGAAAGAATATCTTATTAGAGGGTCAGCTTGGTTCTTTAAAAGATCCAGATCATGGAATTTATCCAATGGTTACATCCTCTTCCACTTTGGCAGCTTATGGAGCAATTGGAGCAGGTATTCCTCCATATGAGATTAAGAAAGTAATCACAGTTGTAAAAGCATACTCTAGTGCGGTAGGTGCAGGTGCTTTTGTCAGTGAAATCTTTGGTGAGGAAGCAGATGAATTAAGAAGACGTGGTGGTGATGGCGGTGAATATGGTGCTACAACTGGACGTCCAAGACGTATGGGATGGTTTGATATTCCAGCTTCCAAATATGGATGTAGAATGCAGGGTGCAACAGATGTTGCGTTTACAGTATTAGATGTTCTTGGCTATTTAGATGAGATTCCTGTGTGTGTTGGGTATGAAATCGATGGTGAGATAACAACTGATTTCCCAACAACAAGAAAATTAGAAAAGGCAAAACCTGTCTTAGAAGTATTGCCAGGATGGAAGAGCGACATCAGAGGAATTACAAAATACGAAGATTTACCAGAAAACTGCAGAAAATATGTTGAGTTTGTAGAAGAAAAACTGGGATATCCAATTACTTTGATTTCAAATGGTCCTGGAAGAGACGAAATTATTTATCGTGGATTTGAGAAATAGTTACATAGAATATGAACTTGACAGCAGGCATTTTATAATGCCTGCTGTCATCTTTACAGACAGAAAGGCAATTTTATGAAGAGTGAAATTATCGGATGGATAAAATGTATTATATTAGCGGTTATCCTTGCTGTTTTTGTGAGTGAATTTTTGATCGTTAATTCCAGAATTCCAAGCGGTTCCATGGAAAATACAATTATGACTGGAGATAAACTCATTGCCCTAAGAACTTCTTATTGGTTTAATGATCCCCAAAGGGGCGATATTGTCGTCTTTGAATATCCCGATGATCCGAGTGAATTATTTATTAAGCGAATCATTGGTGAGCCGGGTGATAAAGTGGAGATTAAAGATGGAAAAGTTTATATTAACGACAGCAAAACTCCGCTAAAGGATGATTATATCAAAGAACCGATGGAGGGAGATTTTGGGCCGTATCATGTACCAGACGATTGTTATTTTATGTTAGGTGATAATCGAAACGATTCTCTCGATTCTCGTTTTTGGAATGATAAATATGTAAAGAGAGATGCAATTTTAGGAAAAGCAAAACTGCAGTATTTTCCTAAAATTCATTTGATTCATTAGGGGGATGAATATGAAAAGTAAAAAAATGCTGATTTTTGGTTTGCTTTGTTTTTGTTTGATCTTTACGACGATTGGTTGTGGAAGTCAAAAGGAAGAAACAAAGAAAGAAACGGAAACAAAAACAGAAGAAACAACGACGGAGGTTGTAACGACAGAGAAAGTCACAGAATTTGCAAAAAATGTCAAAAAGATTTCATTTGAGGATATTACAAATGGTATTAACTTTAAAACTTCAGGAACAAAAGTAACATTATCATTTGAAGATATAGATCAATTAGATACTTCTTTGGGGTTGGAATTTTCTCTGACCGATGCTGCATATGAGAAAGATCCCGTTACAATAGAGATTAAAAAGGGACAATCAGATTATACATTTGAAAATCTGAAAAAGGGAGAAGAGTATTATCTTGAAGTTTATCCTACAAAATCGGCGAAATCGGATGCAGAACTGGAAAAAATCAATGAAAAAAATAATAAATGCATCATAAAATTAGAACAGTAGGTGTGTGTACGATGGATATTGATTTTATGAATAGTTTTCATGGACAAAAAGCCATGAAATATTTTAAAGAAGGTTATAATTGTGCACAGGCTGTTTTCCTATGTTATGCTGAAGAACTTGGGATGGAGAAATCCATAGCTTTGAAACTTAGTTCTTCCTTTGGCGGAGGTATGGGAAGAATGAGAGAAGTCTGTGGTGCAGTAACAGGGATGTTTATGGCAGCGGGACTGTTATACGGATATGATTCGCCAACAGATCGACAGGCGAAAGCAGGACATTACAAGAGGATTCAGGAACTGGCATCATATTTTAAAGAAGAAACTGGTTCGATTATTTGTAAAGAATTATTAGGTCTGACGGGAGATCAGTTTAGTCATGTGCCAGAAGAACGGACGAAAACGTACTATAAAAAGCGTCCTTGTGTGCAAAATGTGGGTATAGCAGCAACAATCTTAGAAAATTATATACAAGAGCATCAATCGTAAAATATATGGTTCGTATCGATTGCAATTGAGAGATTCATTGTTAATTGACACGAGCCATATTTTTTTTGTCACATTTTGCTTCCTAAAAACGTTATACATAATGAATCGTAAATGAAATTGAGAAAGGGGAACATCATGAATTGCCCATTTTGTGGTGAAGATATGAAAATTGGATATATTGCTGACAGTGGAGATATCACTTGGACACCAAAAGGGAAAAAACAGCACAGTATTATAAATTTGCCAAAATCATATGAAGTGTGTTTGGTAAAAACAAATTATTTTGGTAAGACAAAATTGAAGACATATCGTTGTAGCCAATGTAAGATATTATTGATTGATGAAAATGATAAAAGTATATAGGATAAAGATCAGTGCATTCTAAAAAAGGTAACTCAGTAAAATCAGTCTGAGTTACCTTTTTGTTATGCAAGTAATTCTTTTAGTGCCTCCATCAGTTGTTTATTTTTTTCATGGCTCATAAAACAAAATCGAATGTAATGTTCATCTAGTCCTGCAAAGTCAGCACAATCGCGAATCATGAGTCCCTTTTTGATGCAATGTACAAATACATCATAAGAAGTAATGTTTTCATTTAAAATTTTGACAAGGATAAAATTACCATAAGAATCGTAGTATTTTACCGACTTGATCGTATCCAGTTGTTTCTTACAATATTCACGTTCTACATTGGTAAACATTTTTGTTTCCTGAATATAGTGATGATCAGAAAACATGATTTCACCAGCGACCCCTGCTAACGAATTGATGGTCCATGGATTTTTAATTGCACTCATCTGTTCATACAGTTTAGAATTCTTGCAGATTGCATATCCAAGGCGAAGACCAGGAGCGGCAAAAAATTTGGAAATACCACGTAAAATGACCATATTTGAATATTGATTTGTCAATGGAATGGATGTTACATTTTCCATATCTGGAGCAAATTCAATGTAAGTTTCGTCGATGATGACGAATGTTCCAGTGGTCTGACAATGTTCTAGGATTTTTTCCATGTCGTCTCTGCCGATGATGGTTGAGGTTGGGTTATTTGGATTGCAGATGATCAGTAAATCGGTATCTTCTGTAATATCCGCAAGTAAAGAGGTGGTATCAATATGGAATTCATTTTCTTCTTTCAAAAAATGATAGTGACAGTTGCCACCTGTAAGACGGATTTCTCGTTCATATTCGGAATAAGTTGGTGCAATCAAAATTGCATTTTTTGGTTCTTGAATTTGGATAAAGAGTCCGATTAATTCGGTAGAACCATTCCCAACCATGATAGAGGAAAATGCAGCTCCGGTATAAAGACTAAGTGCATTTCGAAGATCTGTATACTCACGGTCAGGGTAAGAGGTAATGGCATCAATATGGGAAGCTAAATTGTTGCGGAGCATTGGCGAGATGCCAAGTGGATTGACATTTGCTCCAAAACTGGTGATTGCTTCTTTTTTAATACCAAATATTTTTTCAACTTTTTCTAGATCACTTCCGTGAAAATGTTCTTTTGCCTGATTCATAATTATAACTCTTTTCTTTTCATATTCTTTGGTTTTTGATATACTTATTGTGGAACTGTAAATACCAAGCACGTTTTATATGAAAACGTGGAGATGTCGTTTGAGAACAGTTACACGAACTAAGTATAATCGGAAAATGAGGAAATATCAACTATGAAGGAAAATCTCAGTTTATTTTTAGAAATTGCAAAATCAGATCGGCAGGAAGCAAAACGTATTTTTTTTGGTGATCATTTTAAAGAATATTATCTTCAGGATAAGCCTAGACTAGAGAAAATTTATACGCAGTTGATGCAGGGAAAAAATCGAAATCAGATTTTAGAAGAATTTTTAATTTGTGCAGGTGCGAAAAGTTATGTTCGTTTTGAGATAGAAAAAGAAGTATATACTGTAAAAAAACAGCAATCGACGATTTCCATTCCGATTACACAGCAAAACTGGGGATACGAGGAGATTACGATTCGCAGTGATATTCCTTTGCCAATGGATTCCTTGATCACAACAGATCAGTTTGAACAAGAGAAATATGAATTGCAAGTAGATCTAAAACCATTATCGTCAAAAACTCCACAGTGTTTTATCACTTTAGAGACAGCTTATCAAAGTATGACGATATGTATTCGGATAGAAAATGAAAAAAAAGAACACGATATAAGACAAGAATTAATAAATTTGTATTTAGATTTCCGCTGTGGAAAGATAACAAAGGAGGAGTATGCAGATCGTTCTTTTGATGTGATTGCAGAGGATGAGGGGATCGAAGCAGGTCTTTATCGTTTTCAACTGGCAATTTTAGGAGGAAGGACAGAGGAAGCGCAAAATCGCATGGAGCAATTATTAGAAGAAAAACCGTGGGAAGAAGGCGATTTTGTTGAGAGTTATTATTACTATTTAAAAGCTTTATATGAAAAAAATCCATTGATCACTCAGAGCTCTCTGGCTATTATCTTGGAAAATGAAAATCGTGAAACAAAGCATCGTCAATTTTATCTGTGGATGCGGATTTATATGGATGAGAAAATTGCCTTTTCCACGAAAAAGCAGTTAGATGAGATACAAAAATTAGCACAAAAGGAAGTTCTTTCGCCAATTCTGAGATATGAGGTGTGTGCGATCTGGAATCGTAATCCATTAGCCATCAAAGAAATAAATGATTTTACGATTGAGAATATGCAATTTGGTGCAGAACATGATATTTTGTCAAGGGAGGTTTGGACACAATATGCGAGAGTATTGCGTCGTATGCCCGTATTTTGGGAAGCCGCCTTTGCGTTATTGCAAAAGCGTTATCAGGAACAAAAAGAAGACGAATATTTACAAAGTATATGCAAAACAATCCTTCGTACCGGTCATTGGAAAAAAGAATATCATGAGTATTTTAAGGATGCATTACACAAATCTATGAAGATTAACGGTTTGATGGAAGCCTATGTGCGGACATTGGATCAGAATCAATTTGATTTGCTCGAACCATCTGTGTTACATTATTTTGCCTACGATCATCATTTTTCAGAGGACGAAATGGCATATTTGTATACGAATATCCATAAAAATCAGAAAAACTATGGTTCTATTACGGCAAATTGTCTTTCCAGAGCGAGTAGTTTTGTCTTAGCGGCGATGGAACATGAAAAAATATCAGATGTTTACAATTACTTATATAAACAATATTTACCGGTTTTAATAGAGACAAAGTCAGGTGTATCTTCTTTGCCTCATATATTATTTAAAAAGAAATTAATTTGTCATAATCCGAATATGAAGTCGGTAGCTGTTTGTCATTTTGAGAAGAGGGAACCAGATATCTATGATCTTGATAACGGGGAAGCTTTTTGTGACATTTATTCTGATCAAGTAATGATGAGTTTTTATGATTCCAAAGGAGATCAACATATTGATTCTGTTTCATGGGAATTAAAGTCGATCTGGAGAGAAGCAGATTATTATGAAGTCTGTAAAAAGAACAATTTGTTCCACGAGAAAATTTTATTTCGTGAAGCTGCTATATTAGAAAAAAAGGATGAGGTTACAGAAGCAGAACTTCCGATCATAAAACGTTTACTGGATTTTCAAATGTTAAGTGGCGAGGTAAAAGAAATTTTGCTTGAGCTTTTACTTAATTTTTGTTATAAACATCAAGATTATCAGACATTAGAAGAATATTTAAAACAGGTGCAATGGGATCATATCCGCAAAAAAAATCAAAATGCAATTATAGAATATTTTATTAGCAGAGGTTTATATAAAGAGGCGTTAAAGGGAATCAGACGTTATGGATTTGACCAATTAAAACCAGAATTGTTGAAGAAAATGACACATTTTTTATTAGCACAGTTGAATGGCAGAAAATCGGTGCTTGCTGTTAATATGTGTGAAATGCTTTTTAGACAGGGGAGTGAGGAACAGGAAGTTCTTACTTATCTGCAACAAAATATACCAGCGGATTTTGCAGAACCATATCTACTCTGGAAAAGAGGCGTTGAGACAAGTATTTATGACGCAGATTTCACCAGTTATTTGATTGTGAAAGCATTGGAAGAAGAGCAGATTACAGAAGAATTGATAGAACTGTTTTTAGAATATGCAAAGAGAGAAAAACAGATTAGTCAGTTGTTCCATTGGGCACTCGAAGAAATTGGGAAATGGTATTTCGCAAATGGAAAAAGTTTTTCTGATGAATTTTTTACATATTTGACTGAATTTTTGCAAGAATACGGATGGGAAAAGTTGCATTATCCTTTGGCTTGGTTACATGCGATTTCGAGACAGG
The DNA here is from genome assembly GCA_030523275.1 of Lachnospiraceae bacterium. Classification (GTDB taxonomy): domain Bacteria; phylum Bacillota; class Clostridia; order Lachnospirales; family Lachnospiraceae; genus Fimousia. The sequence continues at coordinate 14,242 of JAUNIX010000013.1, read as the reverse complement.
AATCGCTTGCAGAAAATGAAAAACAGCTTGCAGAAAGCGTGATGGATTATTTTGTCAAACAGGGAATTTATCTGTCATTTTTCTTACGTTTTGAAGGAAAAATAAGAATACCTCAGGAACTATATTGTATGTCTTTTGTTACCTATCAGGGACGAAAAGGATGTCGGACATGGATGCATTGTCAAAATGGACGTCAGGGAATTGTATGGGAAATGCCGATGTTGGAAATTCTCGATGGTGTTTATATTGGATATTTCAGACCATTTCTTGATGAACATCTGGAAATCTATATTACCATTGAGGGGGATGAACGTAAGTACCGTAAATCTGTGGCGGTAGAACCGGGACAAATGAAGGGAAAAGGACTCAAATATCATAAGATTAATGAAATGCTGGCAGTGATGCACAGCGATAAAGTATATGATATGATGGAACAGTTTGGAGAGACAGAATATTTAGTAGAACAATCGTTAAAACCGTGGTTCTAGGAGTGATAAAATGAATTATGGATTTGATTTTACAAATGAAATATGCTATATAAGCATCTCAGATGGAAAAATAATAACGGATTTAAATGTGGTTCGTTGTCCACGAGACATAGCAGAGCGTATAGAGTTTGCAAAAAAATATTTAGAAGAGGAACATGATCGGGCGGTACTCGTGATCGAAGAAATGACACCTGAGGCGTTGGAGATTGTGTGTGGGGATCAGATATCGTTGATCTCAAAAGAAGAGGCATTTGCAGCTTATCTTCTAGGTCAGGAAAAAAATTTATGGAAACAGCCCGTTGCTTTATTTGAGTTTCATGAACAGTATTTTTGCTTTTTTGAGCTTCGTAGACAGGGAAATAATTTATTGACAACGCGAAAGAAAGAAGATGTGTCAGCTAAAAAGCTTGGAGAGGCAAAAGAAAAGGATCGTTTTTTTACAAAACAGACTGCAGATAAATTAAATCATAATCCTGCTACCCATGTCTATCTGATCGGTGAACAATTTGCCGGAGAGTGGATGGAACTTAGTTTAAATTCGGTTTGTAATGGGCGCAGAGTTTTTATGGGAAATCATTTGTTTGCCAATGGTGCGTTGCTATCACTGCAAGAGCATAGTGAGAAATTAATGAATGTGATCACACAGGATAATCACCCCTATTATTGGGGAATTCGTGCCTTTCATCATGGACAAAAAGATGTATTTGTTCCTATTATACAGCCAGGTTCCTTTTGGTTTGCTACAGAAGGTACGGTAGAAGTTCTAGTTGATGAATGCGAACAATTAGAAATCGAAGGTATGCATTCGATTACCCGTCAAAAAATTAAGGTTTGCCTTCCACTTAACATGAAGCAGCAATATCCTTTGCGAACAACAAAAATCCGTATTCGTATGCGATGCGTGTCAACAAACGTAATTGAGACGACGGTATACGATGTTGGGTTTGGTGTCAGCAGAGAAGGCAAAGGAATGATTTATCAGGAAGAATTTAAGCTTTCTTAAAAAGAGGTAGCAATATGGGACAGATGATATTATGTGAAACAAAAGAAGCGGAAAATACCTATCAGTTTGCATCCTTCCATCAGGAGATTTCCACATATGAAGAGCTATGTTATTATATACGTGAATATTTTATTTTTTTTGTGGAGGAGGGAATTCCAGAAGATCTGATCAGTTGGATGTCTGTCGAATTAGAAATTCGGGATTTAGAACAAGAATGGGATACACTTCCAACGAAAAAAGATAAGCTAAGACATTTGATTTCTTGTCGAAATTACTTTTTGCCACAGGAAATCGGTGCATTAATGAAACGATATGATCGTTACATAAAAATGTCAGATGCAGAGCGAAGAAGTCTTCTTGCAGATGAATATTTGAAACAAAAGCGCTATGAAAAAGCACTGTATTATTATCGAGATGCGTATCAACAAAAGAAAACAGATCGCATTTGTTATAATATGGGGGTTTGCTATGCGAGACACTGGGATTTTGAGCGTGCGGCAGAATGTTTTCAGGAAGCATATGAAATTAGCGGGCGCAAATGGATTCGAGAGGCACATTATGCTATCTTGATGCTTCAAGGAGAATTTGCTTCAGTCAAAATTATGGCAGGCGACGAGTATCCGGCTTTTATAAAGAAGTGGGATACATGGAAAGAACAATGGAAAACACAGATTGCAGAAGAAACGGTTGTTAGAAATAATCAATATAAAAAGAAAAAATTAGCACAATGGAAAAAAGACTACCGCAGGGAGGTAGAATAATGGATAAGAAGCGCCGTCTGATTAAATTATATGAGGCAGAGATAGAAAAAATTAGTGATATACGGGCAGATATTGATTCATTAAAGGATATGAGTGATGAATATCTTATTGCTTTAATAGGAAAGGCCCAAAAATTTCATCGGATTTTTCACAAAACGTGGGAAGAAATTTGCAGAAATGATATTGAAATTGATGCAGTGAAGCCAATTTTTATCTATCGAAAAGAATTAGAAGCCGATTTTGCGTATATAAATCGTGTGGAAAAGGATATTAAAAAATTAAAACAAGAAATCAAAGAAGATAAAAAAGAATTAAAGATATATAACGATAAGTATGAACATAGTCAAAAGTTGATCAGAAATAAATTAATCTTGTTTCTTTCTTTTGCAGTGATGTTTCTATGTGCAATTGTTTTTCAGATAACTATGTTTCGACTGTACCATGATATATGGATTCCTTCTTTGGTCCTGATGTTAGCACTTCCATTAGCTTTATGTGGATTTTATGGATTTTCACTGATGCGACTGCTTGATCAGGAAACAGAGAATGAAGAACTTGAAATAGAAAACGAGCTACAGTTTGCCCGTGAATGTTTACAGCAAAGACAGGAGGAAATTGAGTTTTTTGATATAAAATATCGCAATGTATTTCAGGAAATTGATGAATATCAATTACAGGCATACCCATATGTCGAAAAAATTCTTAGAAAAATGGAATATCGGGAAGAATATCGAAAAGCGAAAAATGAATATCAGGGAATTATGGAACTGGAGCAGTTTAAACGGCCGGAAATATATCTTTATATTCCGGAAATCTTTTTGATCGAAGAAGCCCAAGATACGTTTATGAATCAGATAAAGGAAAAAATGCGGAAAATAGACGAATATTTGGTCCAAACCATTGAAACAGATTGACAGAAATTTAAAGATTGTATAAAATAAATCTCGAATGAGGAGTAAGAGAGCTCTTCGTCCAAATGGATGAAGGGCTTTTTCCATATTATATAGAAGGAGACAAAAAAGATGAGCAAAGAGTTAGAAAAGAATTATAATCCGTCTGAAATTGAAGACCGATTATATCAAAAGTGGCTGGACAAAAAATACTTCCATGCAGAAGTAGACAGAAGTAAAGAACCATTTACAATCGTCATTCCACCACCAAATATTACTGGAAAGCTCCACATGGGACATGCATTAGACGAAACTCTGCAGGACATTTTAATCCGTTTTAAAAAGATGCAGGGATATAATACATTATGGCAGCCGGGAACTGACCACGCCAGCATTGCAACAGAAGTTAAGATTATCGAAAAATTAAAGAGTGAAGGAATCGATAAATCGGATCTTACAAGAGAAGAATTCTTAGAACATGCCTGGGCATGGAAAGAAGAATACGGTGGAACAATCATCAGTCAGTTAAAGAAATTAGGCTCAGCCTGTGACTGGGACCGCGAACGTTTTACATTAGATGAAGGTTGTTCAAAGGCTGTAGAAGAAGTATTCGTAAAACTATACGAGAAAGGATATATCTATAAAGGTTCTAGAATTATCAACTGGTGTCCGGTATGTCAGACTTCGATTTCAGATGCAGAAGTTGAGCATGAGGATCAGGCAGGACATTTTTGGCATATCAATTATCCGGTTGTAGGCAGTGATGAAGTGGTTGAGATCGCGACAACACGACCAGAAACATTATTAGGTGATACCGCGGTTGCCGTTCACCCAGATGATGAAAGATATAAGCATTTAGTTGGTAAAATGTTAGAATTGCCATTGTGTGATCGACAGATTCCAGTAATCGCCGATGAGTATGTTGATAAAGAATTCGGAACTGGATGTGTTAAGATTACTCCAGCACATGATCCAAATGACTTTGAAGTTGGAAAACGTCATGATCTTCCAGAAATTAATATTATGAACGATGATGCTACAATTAACGAATTTGGTGGTAAATACGCAGGCATGGATCGTTATGAGGCAAGAAAAGCAATTGTGGAAGATTTAGAGGAACAGGGATATTTAGTTAAAATAAAAGAACATACTCATGCAGTTGGAACGCATGATAGATGTAAAGCAACGATCGAACCAATGATCAAGCCACAGTGGTTTGTTAAGATGGATGAACTTGCAAAACCAGCAATCGAAGCGATTGAAAAAGGCGAGTTAAAGTTTGTACCAGAACGTTATACAAAAACATACTTACACTGGTTAGAAAACATTCGTGATTGGTGTATTTCCAGACAGTTATGGTGGGGACATAGAATCCCGGCTTATTACTGTGATGATTGTGGAGAAACGATCGTACAACGCGGTGGTAAACCAGCGGTATGTCCAAAATGTGGCAGTGCACATATCACACAGGATGAGGATACATTAGATACTTGGTTTAGTTCTGCTTTATGGCCATTTTCTACACTTGGCTGGCCAGATCAGACAGAAGAATTGGATTATTTTTATCCAACGAATGTCTTAGTTACCGGATATGATATTATCTTCTTCTGGGTAGTACGTATGGTATTTTCTGGTTATGAACATACAGGAAAATCTCCATTTGATACTGTATTGATCCATGGATTGGTTCGCGATTCTCAGGGACGCAAGATGAGTAAATCACTTGGAAATGGTATCGATCCATTGGAAATTATTGATCAATACGGTGCAGATGCTTTAAGATTTACATTAGTAACTGGTAATGCACCAGGAAATGATATGCGTTTTTATATGGAACGTGTGGAAGCAAGCCGTAATTTTGCCAATAAAGTATGGAATGCATCCAGATTTATGATGATGAACTTTGAGCAGGCAGACTTCTCTAATGTGACATTAGAAGATCTAACAAGTGCTGATAAATGGATTTTATCGAAATTCAATACGATTGCCAAAGAAGTGACCGACAATATGGAAAAATATGAGTTGGGTATTGCGGTTCAGAAGATTAATGACTTTATTTGGGAAGAATTCTGTGACTGGTATATTGAAATGGTAAAACCTCGTCTTTATAGTGACACTGATGAGACAAAAGCAGCCGCATTATGGACATTAAAGACTGTTTTAGCAGAATCTTTGAAAATGTTACATCCATTTATGCCATTTATCACAGAGGAAATTTATTGTAATTTAACGGACGAAGAGTCCATTATGTTGGCTCAATGGCCAGAATATAAAGAAGAATGGAACTTTGCAGAGGATGAAATTGCAGTTGAGACAATCAAAGAGGCGGTTAGAGGAATCCGTAATATTCGTGCAGAGATGAATGTATCACCAAAGAAAAAAGCAACGGTTTATGTTGTTTCTGAAAATGAAGATGTTCGTAATATTTTCAAGAATGGAGAAGTATTCTTTGCAACACTTGGATATGCAAGTGAAGTTCTGATTCAGGAAGACAAAACAGGCATTGCAGAGGATGCCGTATCAACAGTGATTCCAGAGGCAGTGATTTATATGCCATTTGCAGAACTTGTCGACATTGTAAAAGAATTAGAACGTCTGCAAAAGGAACAGAAAAAATTGCAGGGTGAGATTAAACGATGTGAAGGCATGCTTGGCAATGAACGTTTTGTCAGCAAGGCACCGGCAGCAAAAGTGGAAGAAGAACGTGCAAAATTAGAGAAATATACACAAATGCTTGCTCAGGTAAAAGAACGTTTGGCACAGTTACAAAAATAGGTGATGATATGAATTATGAGGAATCAGTTCGCTTTTTCGACCATATTCCATATTTTGGAGCGGATTCTTCAAATGATAATCTGATCAAAACTTTAGAGAGACTTGGGCATCCAGAATGCACACTGAAATTTTTCCATGTGGCAGGTACCAATGGGAAGGGTTCTGTGTGTGCGTTCTTGGATTCCATTTTAAGAAAAGGCGGTTATAAAACCGCTCTTTTCACGTCACCACATTTATCAAAGATAAATGAACGAATCAAAGTTGATGGAAGAGATATTTCTGATCAGGATTTTTCAGATTATCTGGAACGAGTACAGCGGGTGGTTGTGGAGCCATTGTCTTTTTTTGAATATTTGTTTTTAATGGCAATTTTATATTTTGTAGATCAACAAGTCGATTATTGTATTTTAGAAACCGGTCTTGGAGGTACTTATGATTCAACGAATGTAGTGATACCGGAAATTTCGGTGATCACTTCCATTGGTCTTGACCATACAAAGATTTTAGGAGATACACTCGAACAAATAGCAAAAGAAAAAGCAGGAATTATAAAATCAGGCAAACCGATTATTTATATGATGCAGGAACCGTCAGTAAATCAGGTGATAGAAGAAAAAGCGCATCAAAAGTGTGCAAAAATCATAAGACTTTCGAAAGATGATATTAAGATTATAGAAAATCAAGAGAAATCCATTGCTTTTTCTTTCGAAAGTGGGTATTATAGATATAATCATTTAAAGATTTCAACCATTGCTGAATTCCAGACATGGAATGCAATGTTAGCCGTACATGCGGTTAAGGAAATTGTACCGGATCTTTCAGAAGAAAGTATCCGTACAGGACTGGCTGCTATGAGCTGGCCTGCCAGAATGGAAGAGATTGAACCTCATATCATTTTAGATGGGGCGCACAATCCTCATGCAATTTGTGCCTGGAGTGACATAATTAAAACGCAGTTTGCAAATACGAAAAAAGATTTATTGTTTGCAGTTGTTGCGGATAAAGATTATGAAACAATGATTCGGGAGATTTGCAGTGCAGATACATTCGGCCATATTATGATTACAACAATACCAGGAAATCGCAAAGCGGATTCTTTACAAATAAAAAGACAATTTGAAAAATATACCAAAGCGGAGATTACCATAGAAGAGGATGTTTATAAAGCATATAAACAGGCAAAACTGAAAAGAGAAGACTATTTGTTTTGTCTTGGCTCTCTGTATTTGGCAGGTATGATAAAGCGATTGATCGTTTGACAGGAGGAAAAGCATCATGATGAATTATGAACAGGAAATAGATAGAATTGAAGCAGGCATTGATGAAGAAAAGATTAAAAAAATGATTTTTGATGGAAGCGAGGAAGCAGCTTCTCTTCAACAAAATAAATTAGATCAGGTATTAAAGCGTTACAATCTTGCAGTTAACTATTGTAAAACAGATAGTTATGATTTGGCTTATATTCAAATTCAGAAGGTTACTCGTCTGATTCCAGACGATTTAAACGCACAGTTACTGGCGGCTTTAATTTGTATTCATGAAGGGAAAATTTCACAGGCGAATAAGGCTTTAGAACGTGCAGCGCTATTGGATGCAAACAATCTAATTGTAAAACAATATCAGAGTGAAATTGCAGTTCCTGAAGAGCCACAAGAAGTGGAAGAAGCTCCAAAAGAAGAAAAGAAAACTGTGAAATCAAAAACTACAGAGAAAACACAGGAAAAGGCAAAGAAGACACCAACCACTCCGGTAAAGAAAAAGCAAAAACCAGAGAAAAAGCAGGAAGGCTCTAAAAAAGTAGTGGCAAATGGAAGCGATTATGAAGAAGTAACAAGCAATAAAAAAGGATTTGTTTATCTTGGTGTTGGATTTTTAATTGGCGTCATTGCGATGTTTATTTTGGTCGTACCTACATTAAAAAGTTCTTTGCAAAGCCAGTACACGAATAAAGCAGATAGTTATGAAGATCAGTTGAAAGCGAAAGACAGCGAGATTACCAGTCTGAAGGAAGATTTAAAAGAGGCAGAGGCTGATACAAAAGCTGCTGAAAAAGAAGCTAAATCTTATAAAGATGGAAACAAAGATTTATTAGAGGCTGCAAATGAATATTTAAAAGGCAATACAACAAGTGCTGCAGAAAATCTAATGGATATCAATACAAAGATTTTAACAACAGATGCAGCAAAGAATTTGTATAATAATATCAAATCTGCGACTTATTCAAAGGCAGCAAACTCTTTCTATAATAATGGATTGCAACAATGGTATAAGAAGAATTACAGCGAAGCCAAAAAACAGTTTAAGAAAGCAATTAAAGCGGATGATACAAATCCTAACTACTATTACTATCTTGCACGTACTTATGAAGCAGATGGTGACAGCAAAAATGCGATTAAAAATTATAATGAAGTAGTAAAATTAAATAAAAGCTTTGTATCGGATTCTAAACGACGTATAGAAAGATTAGAAGCAGAGAAATCAACAACTGAAAAGTCAACAGAGAAAAAGGCTACTACAGAAGAGTAAATATAAAAACAATATAAAAGCAAAAAGGAGAACGAAAAATTTTCGTTCTCTTTTTTTGAATAGAATATTACATAAAGGTAATTTTTTGTTTTTACCATAAATGATTATCACAAGGCGAAATTCACAATGTGGATTTCGCCTTGTTTCGTGTGTATTCGTATATTAAGTCATGTAAATTAGTAACCGTTCAGAACAGAGAAAAAGAAAGGAGAACAACATGGCAACAAGTTATGAAATGAAGGGAAATACCCTTTGGGTGCAATTAGAAGGAGAATTAGATCACCATTTGGCACAGCAGGTAAAACGAAAATGTCAGATGATGATGGTTGTATATCCAATTGAAAATATAGGATTTGATTTTTTAAAAACGGATTTTATGGATAGCTCTGGAGTGGGAATGATTATGGGAAGATATCAGGAAGTCCATGCACTTGGTGGACGCATTTACACGAAAAATATTAATCGCAATATCGACCGAATAATGACAATTTCCGGATTGTATAAGATTATTGGACAATAAATAGAGGAGGATAAGTATGATACGTTTTGAATTTGACAGTCAGTCTGAAAATGAGGCAATGGCAAGAGTTGTAATCGCAGCTTATTTACTAAGAGAGGATCCGACATTAGAGGAAATGGCAGATGTAAAAACAGCTGTTTCAGAAGCGGTAACGAATTCGATCATTCACGGATATGAGAATTGTGTCGGCACGATTGTAATGGAAGCAGACATTGAAGATCATTGTCTATCGGTGAAGATTGTTGATTATGGAAAAGGCATTGAAGATGTGGAAAAAGCAATGGAACCTCTTTATACAACAAAGCCGGATAAGGAACGGGTTGGTATGGGATTTGCATTTATGGAAGCATTTATGGATGAACTTTCGGTTGAATCGGAACCTCTAAAAGGGACTAAAGTAATGATGAAGAAAAGGGTGAGCCAGTGGAGCAAAGAGAATTAATCAAACGTTCAAAAGCAGGTGATAAAGAAGCCAGGGAAGCCTTGGTATTAAATAACGTAGGATTAATTTGGAGTATTGTCAGACGTTTTGCGAACAGAGGATATGAATTAGATGATTTATTTCAAATTGGATGTATAGGACTTATGAAGTCGATTGATAAATTTGATTTATCCTATGAAGTAAAATTTTCCACTTATGCGGTACCGATGATTTCCGGTGAAATTAAGCGATTTTTGCGAGATGATGGTATGATCAAAGTCAGTCGTTCCCTAAAAGAACATGCGTATCGTGTGAATCTGGCACAGGAGCAATTTCAAAAGAAATATGACAGAGAAGCAACGATTGATGAAATTTCAGGAATGACACAATTGCCGATGGATGAAATTGTAGTTGCGTTAGAGGCAAATCGTGAGGTGGAATCCTTGAATCGAACGATTTATGAAGGTGATGGACATGCTCTTTCGATGATGGACACGATTGAAGAGAAGAAACGGTGGGAGGAAGAACTCTTAAATAACATGCTTTTGACAGAGAGTATCCAGGAATTGCAGCCGGACGAACAAAAACTCATTCAATTGCGATATTTTGAGAATAAGACACAGCGAGAAGTGGGAGAATTTTTAGGTATTTCGCAAGTTCAAGTATCCCGATTAGAGAAAAGAATACTATTAATTTTGAAAAAAAGGATGACTGGATCAGAAAATAAATAAAAGATTGCTTATGATAACAGATAAATAACGATTTTACGTTTCATTTTCTATTTCTCCGTCAATACTAACTTCATAAGGAGGAAACAGAAATGAAGATTGGAATATGTTCTATATTATTAAGTGTCATGTCAGTTTTGTCATTTGGAGTCTATTGTTGTTTTGTTGTTGGAGCGCAAGAAGACGAGAAAATGGAAATGTTACAAAAGGAAGTAAGCCAGAAAAGAGATTAAAGATGACTATTGTTGAATGTTTGGATTTGTGCTAATATACACTCATAATCGACATGTCAAATAATTTACTAATTAGAGGTGTATGAATGATGAAAACGGGACTGAAAATTGCAGTTGCAGGTACTGGTTATGTAGGTCTTTCTATTGCAACTTTGCTTGCGCAACATAATCAGGTGGTGGCGGTAGATGTGATTCCTGAAAAAGTTGATTTGATCAATCAGAAAAAATCACCGATTCAAGATCATTATATTGAAAAATATTTAGCAGAAAAAACATTGAATTTACATGCTACGCTTGATGCAAAAGAGGCTTATACGGATGCTGATTTTGTTGTCGTTGCGGCACCAACAAACTATGACAGTAGAGAGAATTATTTCGACACTTCAGCTGTAGAAGAGGTGATCGAATTAGTGATGCAATATAATCCCAATGCAATAATTGTGATCAAAAGTACGATTCCAGTAGGCTATACGGCATCGATTCGGGCAAAGACAGGAAGTCAAAATATTTTGTTTAGCCCTGAATTTTTACGTGAGTCTAAGGCACTGTATGATAATCTGTATCCATCTCGTATTATTGTCGGCACAGATTTAAAGGATAAAAGGTTGATAGATGCAGCCCATACATTTGCAAATTTGTTACAGGAAGGTGCGATCAAAGAAAACATCGAGACCTTGTTTATGGGATTTACAGAAGCGGAAGCTGTAAAATTATTTGCAAATACATATTTAGCACTTCGGGTTTCTTATTTTAATGAGTTGGATACATATGCTGAGATGAAGGGACTTAATACACAACAGATCATTAAAGGGGTTTGCCTTGATCCTCGTATTGGTGATCAATATAATAATCCTTCTTTTGGTTATGGAGGATATTGTTTGCCTAAGGATACGAAACAATTGTTGGCAAACTATGCAGATGTACCACAAAATATGATTTCTGCAATCGTAGAGAGTAATCGCACAAGGAAGGATTTTATTGCTGATCGCGTGTTAGAGAATGCGGGATATTATGCATATACTATCAATAGCAGTTGGAATCCCAAGAAAGAAAAAAATGTTGTGATTGGTGTGTATCGTTTAACGATGAAGAGTAATTCTGATAATTTTCGTCAATCATCTATTCAAGGTGTAATGAAACGAATAAAAGCTAAGGGTGCAACTGTGATCGTATATGAGCCAACACTCACAGATGGAAGCACATTTTTTGGAAGTATGGTTGTCAATGATCTGGACAAGTTTAAAAGGCAGAGTGATGCGATTATTGCAAATCGGTATCATGGTTGTCTGGATGATGTCAAAGACAAAGTATATACAAGAGATTTATTTCGTCGGGATTAGTCATTCTGCTGAGAGGAAAATTTGAAAATAGGTTGTCTGCTTTACAATTGAATAAAATATCTGTATACTATGTAAGACGAAACGTATATTGTTCGAAGGATAATATACGATTGTGAAAAGAGGGAAAGTTTTATTGTATACGAAAGCGAAATTGAAAGCCGAAGAAGCCAGGATTCGGAGAATCGAAGAAATTTACAAAAAATATGGTAAGATTCTTATTGCTGAAACATATAAGAATTATATTAGAGAGTATGCAATTGCGGAAGATATTGTACAGACAGCTTTTGAACGTGCAATCAAACATGGTTATAATTTTTTAGAGTTGGAGGATGTGGAAGCTTTTCGGCTTTTATACTCAATTATGAAGCACGAAGCATATAAAGTATTAAAGAAAAGGAAAATGGATTATCTGATTGTGAGCATAGACAATATTTTAGATAATCTTGTGTATACAGATATCAAACAGGAGCATAATCCAGAATTTTTACATCTAGAAAGGGTTATGGTTCATGAGGCAATTGCAAAATTGCCAGAGGATTATGCTTCCGTTCTATATTTACATTATTTTTATGGATATAAATTTAAGGAAATTGCAGTTCTACTTGACATATCTGAAAATACGGCAATTCAACGAAATCATTATATTCGCAAGAAATTAAAAGAAATTTTAAAAAGAGAGGGATTTTAAAATAAGATTGATGATACGGAAAATAAGTGTAAATTTGAGGAAATGTTAAATTTGCATTTCATGAAAATGCATGTTATGATATTACCAGACCATGTCTTAGCACATAAAATGTGCATTCTATAATTATATGTATATTTCAGGTCTTAAAACATCGAATGATTGTATTTCCAGATAATGAAAATAAGGAGAATAAGAATGGTATTTGAAGAAATGTCTCTTGTTGCATTAAAAAAATATGCAAAAGATCAGGGAATTAAAGGCGTATCTGCGCTCAAAAAGAGTGCATTAATAGAGCGTTTAAAATTAGAAGAAAGTAAAAAACAAGTTGAAAATATGGAAGATGATAAAAAGGAACCCGAACAGGTGAAGGAAAAAATCGATAAACGTGGTCGGGAAGCGCATCGCAACAATCGCAATCAAAATCATCAGAACCATAGAGATGAAGAGAAGAGCCAGAAACTTGCAGACTTAGATAGCGGAGAAAAGGCAGATGGTATTCTTGAGGTTATGCAAGATGGATATGGATTTATCCGTTGCGAAAATTATTTGCCAGGAGAGAATGATGTCTATGTTTCACCATCTCAGATTCGTCGTTTTAATTTGAAAACGGGTGATATTTTGAGAGGAAGTATTCGTGTGAAAACACAGGGAGAGAAGTTTAGCGCCCTTCTTTATATTGATATGATTAATGGGTATCATCCATATGAAGCGCAGAAGAGAAAGAATTTCGAAGATTTGACACCTATTTTTCCAAATGAAAAACTATCGTTAGAAACAGATCACACAGATATTTCCATGAGAATGATTGATTTATTGGCTCCGATTGGAAAAGGACAAAGAGGGATGATTGTATCTCCGCCTAAAACAGGAAAGACGACCTTATTAAAACAGATAGCAAAAAGTATCAGTACAAATTACAAAGAAACAAAATTAATTGTATTATTAATTGATGAACGTCCGGAAGAAGTGACGGATATCAAAGAATCAATTGAAGGTCCTAATGTAGAAGTAATTTATTCTACTTTTGATGAGTTACCGGAGCATCATAAACGTGTATCGGAAATGGTATTAGAACGTGCAAAACGTCTTGTGGAACATAAAGAAGATGTTGTTATTTTGTTAGACAGCATCACTCGTCTTGCCAGAGCTTATAACTTGACTGTTCAGCCAAGTGGTCGTACATTAACCGGAGGTCTTGATCCTGCTGCTCTTTATATGCCAAAGAAATTCTTTGGTGCGGCAAGAAATATGCGTGAGGGTGGCAGTTTGACTATTCTTGCAACGGCTTTGGTAGAAACAGGGAGTAGAATGGACGATGTTGTATTTGAAGAATTTAAGGGAACCGGTAATATGGAATTGGTTTTAAACCGAAGATTGTCAGAAAAACGTATTTTTCCTGCCGTTGACATAGCAAGATCGAGTACACGAAGGGATGATCTGTTGTTGACAAAAGAAGAACAGGAAGTTGTTTATGCACTGCATAAAGAGTTATCGGGCGCAAAAGCAGAAGATATATTAGAGCAGATGTTAACCTTATTTAAACGAACAAAAAATAACAAAGAATTTGTAGAATATACGCAACGTTCTCTGTTGAGAAAATAGTTTTTTTAAAAGAAAATATTGCAATATAACGTTGTGTATGATATACTTTAAAAGCTGTTTATGTTTACAGTAAACAATTAGAAACTAAGAGAATTCGTTTCGCAAGTAAGTACGTTGGCAAAATCCAACGAAAAATGATGAAGAGGTGAAAGACATGCGTGAAGGAATCCATCCAAAATATTATCAGGCAAAAGTTGTTTGCAACTGTGGGAATGAATTTGTAACAGGTTCTACAAAAGAAGATATCCATGTAGAAATTTGTTCAAA
>JAUNIX010000036.1 GCA_030523275.1 Lachnospiraceae bacterium | reverse complement strand
CATTACCTTATGCATCTGGTCGCATCCTCGCGGAGCGTTTTTTATTTCATAGGAAGTTACAACGTAATTTCCTATGAAATAAAAAAGTTGCCACAATCTAATTTTGAATTGTGACAACTTTATCTTTCCCCTGGCTCGTCTAACTTTGCTATTCGTTTTTACTCCAACCTTTGCAAACATCAATCCATGAATGAAATGCGGAATATTGTTCAAGCTCTTTTATTGTCAATTCGATTGCGCTATTGCTGCTTCCGCAAGCTGGAAATACTGTTTGAAATCTTTTCAATGATTCGTCAAGATAAATGGTTACCTCATTATTTACGGCGAATGGGCAGACACCACCTATGGCATGGCCTATCATTGTTTCTACTTCTTCTGGAGAAAGCATTTTAGCTTTTGTTCTAAACTGCGCTTTATATTTGGAATTATCAATTTTTGCATCACCAGCAGCAACAATCAATACCGGATATCCGTCTACCATAAATGAAAGTGTTTTTGCAATCCTACAAGGTTCACAATGTAACGCTTTTGCGGCAAGCTCCACTGTGGCACTTGATACTTTAAATTCCTGCACTCTGTTTTCCATGTTGTATTTTTTGAAATATTCTTTAACTTTTTCAATTGCCATATAAAATCCTCCTTACAACTGCTCCCAAAGTGGCATATTGTTTTCAAAATTTGTGTTTAATTTTTCCGTGTATCACTCCATTAGTATTTTGGATAGAAAATGATATTATAAACTGTACATATCACATCAAAGGGATTATTATAGCTATGTGGTATATCAGCCTTGAAACGGATCGACTGATTTTCTGCAATCACAATTTCTTGGCCATTTAAGATAAGTTGCAATGTGCCAGTCTGGACTAAAATATATTCCTCCACACCGTCATTGTGTTTTTCTGAAACATGCTTACAACCTGAATCAAATTCAATGCGGAATATCTCTACATTTCGTATAGGATCATACGTAAACAACGGATAAGCTCTCATACGCCCATTGTCCTCTGAAATAGTTGCTTCCTGCGCAATATCAACAACAGTATATTCTGGTTGTTGTTCTTCTAAAAAAGAGGACAACGGCACTTTCAATCCGGTTGCAATTTTCCATAGAGTTGTGATAGTAGGAATAGATTGACCTCTTTCTATTTGCCCTAACATGGGCTTGCTTACTCCTGTTATTTTTGAAGTATCATCTAAAGTTAAGCTACGATTCGTACGAATCTCTTTTAATCGCTTTCCGATTGTATTTACTGGTACAGTCATATAAGTCCCTCCAAAAATGCTATAACATATTTTAAATATATTATAACATTTTTAAGAAAGTAAATCCATACCTTATTAACTTGTATTCAAAAAGAAAACGAAGTTATAAAAATAACTTCGTTTTCCTTTTTTGAATTTTTCAGTTTACGATTATTTAAAATGCATCCAATCCTGGATAAACGGCACTATCACCAAGTTCTTCTTCAATGCGAAGTAATTGATTATATTTTGCAACACGTTCACTTCTACTTGGAGCTCCTGTTTTAATTTGACCAGTATTTAGAGCTACTGCTAAATCAGCAATCGTTGTATCTTCTGTCTCACCGGATCTATGAGAAGTAACAGCCGTGTATCCTGCTTTGTGAGCCATTTTGATCGCTTCTAATGTCTCAGATACAGATCCAATCTGATTTAATTTGATCAGGATAGAGTTACCGCATCCAAGGGAAATACCTTTGGAAAGTCTTTCTGTGTTAGTTACAAATAAATCATCACCGACTAATTGTACCTTATCACCGAGTTCTTTCGTCATCAATTTCCATCCTTCCCAATCTTCTTCATCTAATCCATCTTCGATTGACTGAATTGGGTATTTATCACATAATCCTTTCCAGTGTTCTACTAATTCAGCGGATGAAAATTTCTTTCCGCATTTTGGAAGGATATATTCCCCTTTTTTGTCGCTCTTCCATTCGCTAGAGGCAGCATCCATAGCAAGAACAAAATCTTTTCCTGGTTCATAACCTGCTTTTTTAATAGCATCTAAAATATATTCAATTGCTTCCTCATCACTTGCTAAATCAGGTGCAAATCCGCCTTCGTCACCAACGGAAGTGGCAAGTCCTTTTTCTTTTAATAAAGATGCTAACGCGTGAAAGACTTCTGTACACCAACGTAAACCTTCACGAAAACTTGGCGCGCCTGCAGGCATAATCATAAACTCTTGAACATCAACGGTATTGGCTGCATGAGCTCCGCCATTTAAAATATTCATCATTGGTACAGGCATTCTATTTCCGTTGATTCCACCAAGAAAACGATAGAGTGGAAGATCTAATACAGATGCGGCCGCTTTTGCAGATGCAATTGATACAGCTAAAATGGCATTTGCACCAAGATTAGATTTATCTTTTGTTCCATCAGCATTAATCATAGCTTTATCGATTGCATAAATATCAGATGCATCCAGACCAGTTAATACATCATTGATCGTTGTATTGATGTTCTCAACTGCCTTGCTAACCCCTTTTCCACCAAATCTGGTTTTATCTCCATCACGTAGTTCCAGCGCTTCAAATTCTCCTGTAGAAGCACCACTAGGGGCTGCACCTCTGCCAACAGTACCATCTACCAGATATACTTCTGCTTCTACAGTAGGGTTTCCACGGGAATCAATGATTTCTCGTCCGATTACTTTTTCAATTTCTAAATAATTCATATGTACTCCTTCCATATTATGGTGATCCAAAAACCCGTAATGGGCGTTAATCATTCACGGGTTATGGAGTCGCCATGATTCATTCACATTACGTTAGTGTTTGCTAACTAATACTATTGTAACAATTTACAAGAAAAATACAATAATTATATTGAGAATCATTATCAATACATTCTTATTGAAAAAAGCAGAACAATTAAAAATGTGTGATATCAATCGCTAACACATATTATCATCCTGCTTTTCCATTTCATTTGATTATTTTCCATATCCATAATGGATGCGAACGTATTCCCGCCCATACTCTGCATCAGTTTTCATTTGAGCAGATAATTCTTCTAATCCTGAAAATTTCATTTCTGGTCGTTTATAGTGAAGGAATTGTACCTCAATGGTCTCTCCATATATCGATTGATCAAAATCAAAGATAAAAGTTTCAATCCCTGTCACTTCATAATCTTCTACAGTTGGCTTCGTTCCAATGTTTGTAATTCCATAATACTCCTGATCATTGTAATAAATTCTTGTAACATAGACTCCCTTTGGTGGTAGCATTTTGTGAGGATCAGGAAATATATTTGCTGTTGGCAACCCGATCAACGCACGACCGATTGCATTTCCATGCACAACTTTAGAAATAACACTATATGGTTCATTTAAGAAGGCATTGACTTCATCTAAATCGCCCTGTTCCATATATTTGCGTATTTGCGAACTTCCTGCTTTCTGACCATGCACGGTATATTCGGGTACTACAATTAACTCATATCCATACTTAGAAGATAATTGTTGCAAAACGTTAACATTACCCTGTCGTTTATAACCAAAACAAAAATCAAAACCAACTACGATTACTTTTACATCCAGTTGTTCCACTAAGATGTTTTTTACAAATTGTTCAGGCTTTAATTGTGAAAATTCTTTTGTAAATGGATATTCAATCAAAATATCCAGCGGGGTTTTTTGAAGTTTATAACAACGCTCTGCTTTTGTGTAGATAGAGCGGTAACGTTTTCCCTTCGTAACCAATTTGGGCGGTCGATCAAAGGTAAACATGACACTAGTATAGCCTTTTTCTTCTTTTAAACGGTACAATTCATTTAAGAGCATTTGATGTCCTTTGTGAAGGCCTTCGAATTTACCTAATGCCACAACGGTATTTTCATAATGAAAATCAGTTGTATTTGTAATATATTTCATGTTTCTGACTCCTAAACAAGGCTATCGATCAAAAAATAATTTTAATGGTTTTAAAGAATTTTCTTTGATCTGATATAAACCAATAAAATGTTTTTCTTGATCGTATACCCTGATTTTTCCTTTTGTGGATTCTACTTTTATAGGAATTACATTCCCATTATATAATAATTTATTAAATTTAGTTGGAACGCTAACCGATGGATATTGCATAAACATTGTATCAATACGAACAATTTTATCTTCTAGGCTACCTTCACGCATGAAAGTTTCAATTTCATCCAAGCGATAGGATTGATGATACGTAAAGCCGCATGCTTCTGTACGGAGCAATGATTTCATACATCCACCACAGGATAAAATTTCTCCAATATCTCGGCATAAACTGCGAATATAGGTTCCTTTGCTACAGCGAACAGTCATCGTAACTTCTGGTAACTGTATGGACTCAATATCAATTTTATAAATATGAATTTGTCGGGGCTTGCGCTCCACAACTTTTCCGGCACGTGCTAATTCATATAATTTTTTTCCATTGATTTTGATTGCAGAATACATTGGTGGAATCTGAGATTGTTCGCCCTCAAAATTTAAGATTGCCTTTTCCACTTCTGCTTCACTGCAGGTAACCGGCGCTTCACGAAGAACCGTTCCTGTCATATCTTCGGTATCTGTTTCCAATCCTAATCGCATAGTCACACGATAAGTTTTGTCTGTATTTTCAATCATATCACAAAGTTTTGTGCCTTTTCCGAGACATATTGGCAAAACTCCTTCGGCTTCTGGATCTAGCGTACCGGTATGCCCGATTTTTTTTTGTTTTAAAATGCCTCGCAATCTTGCTACAACATCATGAGATGTGTAGCCTTTTTCTTTGTATACACTAATAATTCCATTCATTAATCCGTCTGTGCCTCTAACTGTTTTTCAATGTGAAGAAGTAAATTATTAATGACATCTAAGGAATTTCCTTTCATTGTACATCCGGCAGCTTTTATATGTCCGCCCCCGCCAAAATAAGAGGCAACTTTCTGGACATCCACATAATCGTTGGAACGCATGCTGACTTTAAATTCTAAATTATTACATTCATAAGCAAGAATTGCAACTTCGACACCGTCAGTCACACGAAGCTGATCGATAATGCCATCAAGATCCTGACCTGTCACGCCGTATAAATCCAACCATTTTTTTGTGATTATAGAATAAACTACCTTGCCATTCATGACCAGACTACTTTCTAGTAATGCATAGCCCATGATGATATTTTGTAAATAAGTTTTTTTATAAAAAGTATCATCTATGATATGAGAAGTGTTCACTCCTTTATCAAGTAAATTACCTGCAATGTGCATGGTTTCTTTTGTCGTATTAGAATGTTTGAAAACGCCTGTATCATGAACAATACCTGTATACAAACATTCCGCACATGCCAAAGAAATTTTCTCATCATCCATTAATAAATATAATAATTCACAAGTTGCACTTGCACCCGAATCCACAATACTATCATCGCAAAATTCGTGCTCATTAATGTGATGATCAATACAAAACGTTGCAGATGCATTGTTATGAAGAGCAATAAAAGGTTCAATACGACTTTCGTCGCTACAATCTAGTACGATCAATAAATCATACGCTTCATTTTCATCTACTTCATGTTTTACCTGGTCAAATCCTTTTAGAAAGGAAAAAACAGAATTGCTTGGTTCCAAATATACATCTACTGATTTATTCGGAAAATTATCATTTATGTAATTGTAAATACCTAAACAGGAACCAACGCAATCGCCATCCGGGCGTACATGCCCGGTTACAGCGATTGTATTCGCTTGATTAATTGCACGGATAAATGCATTCATTTTACACACTCCTTTTTATGAACGGTGTGTTACTTCGTCTATTTTTTTGGACATATTGACACCGTATTCAATTGATTGATCTAAAATAAATACGATTTCTGGTGTATTTCGAAGATTTAAGGAATGAGCAAGCTCTCTGCGGATAAAACCAGAAGAACTCTTTAAGCCGGTAATCGTATCCTGCTGTGCTTTTTCATCACCAAGAACACTCACATATGCTTTGCACAGTTTTAAGTCTGGTGCCACTTCAACCATAACGATAGAGGTCATAGGTGCAATTCTTGGATCTTTCACTTCACGACTGATGATTCGACTTAATTCACGTAACACTTCCCCATTAATTCTTGTATTTTTAATACTGTTTTTTCTCATAACTACCTCCTTACAGAGACTAACGTTTTACTTCCTCCATAATAAAGGATTCAATCTGGTCTCCTTCTTTGATGTCGTTGTATTTTTCGAATACAATACCACATTCATATCCGGCTTTTACTTCTTTGACATCATCATTAAATCGTTTTAAGGATGCTAATTCTCCTTCAAAAATAACGATTCCGTCACGAACGATACGTCCTTTTGAATTACGTAAAATAGAACCATCAACGACATAAGTACCTGCAATTGTTCCAACTCCAGAAGCTCGGAATGTCTGACGTACTTCTCCATGTCCCGTGATTTTTTCTTCAAATACAGGATCTAACATACCCTTCATAGCTGCTTCAATATCCTCGATTGCATTGTAAATAACACGATATAATCGTAAATCTACTTTTTCGCGTTCAGCCACAATTTTAGCCGTATTATCTGGACGAACATTAAAGCCAATGATAATAGCATTTGATGCAGATGCTAAACTTACATCAGATTCATTGATCGCGCCAACACCGCCATGAATCACTTTGACTGTGACTTCATCATTTGATAATTTAACCAAACTCTGTTTTACAGCTTCTACAGATCCCTGTACATCTGCTTTGACAACGATATTTAATTCTTTAACACTACCTGCCTGAATCTGATTAAATAAGTCATCCAAAGATAACTGTGATTTTGTATTTTCAATTAATTTTTCACGATTATAAGCGACAAAAGCGTCTGCAACGTTTCTTGCTTCTCTTTCATTTTCCATTGCCATACAAACTTCACCAGCCATTGGGACATCATTTAAACCAAGGATTTCCACTGGTGTCGAAGGTTTTGCCACTTTTACACGGCGTCCTTTATCATCGATCATTGCACGGACACGACCATACGTATTGCCAATCGCGATGCTGTCACCAACATGCAACGTACCTTTTTGTACTAATACAGTTGCAACCGGACCACGACCTTTGTCTAATTCAGCTTCGATTACGATACCACGGGCTTTACGGTTTGGATTAGCTTTTAATTCCAGCATTTCTGCTGTTAAAGTAATCATTTCCAAAAGATCATCAATGCCTTCTTTTGTATGTGCGGAAACAGGAACGAAGACAGTACTTCCACCCCAGTCTTCAGGAATCAATTCATATTCTGTCAATTCCTGTTTTACACGTTCGATATTGGCACTTTCTTTATCAATTTTATTGACTGCCACAATAATTTCTACTTCAGCTGCTTTTGCATGGTTGATTGCTTCGATTGTCTGAGGCATAACACCATCATCGGCAGCTACAACTAAAATTGCAATATCCGTAGATTGTGCGCCACGCATACGCATAGAAGTAAATGCCTCATGTCCTGGTGTATCAAGGAATGTAATTTTCTGACCATCATTTTCAACAACTGATGCACCGATGTGCTGTGTAATACCACCGGCTTCTCCACTGGTTACACTTGTAGAACGAATGGCATCCAAAAGAGAGGTTTTACCATGGTCTACGTGTCCCATAACACAGACAACTGGTGGGCGTCCAACTAAAGAATCTTCCGGATCTTCTGTATCCTTTAATAATTCTTCAATTACATCTACCTGTTCTTCTTTTTCAACAATCACATCATATTCCAATGCAATTTCTTCTGCACGTTCAAAACTTAATTCTGTATTTAAATTGACCAGTCCGCCACCGCTTAATAAAAGTTTTTTGATAATGTCATTTGCCGGAATTTTGATTGCATCCGCTAATTCTTTTAATGTCAAGGTTTCAGGAATTTTTGCAAATTCAACTTTTTCGACTTCCTTTTTCACTGGTTCCGGTTTGATAAATGCACCTGGTCCAGTTTTCTTTTTCTTGCGGTTTTGTTGTTTATTTTCGTTATTGTTGTTTTTAAACTTATTTTTCTTTTTAAATTTACGATTGTTCGAATCATTTTGTACATTCTGACCATTGCGGTTCTGAGTGTTTTTATTTCTTTTTTTAAATCCTTTTTTTGCACCTTCATGATTCTGATTATCCACTCTCTTTGGTTGTTGCCCTTTTTGCTGATTATTTGACTGTTTCTTTTCCATATTTCTATCTTGTTTTTTCTCTTGTCTCTTTTCTTGTTTTTTCTCTGGTTTCCGATTTGGATGTTTTTGTGTTCTCTTTTCAACCTGTTTTTCTGGTTGCCTTTTTTCTTGTTTTTTTGGTGAGAAATGCGCTTTCACTTTACTCACATCACTGTCTGAAATGGAACTCATGTGGTTTTTAACTTCAATCCCCTGGGTCTTTAAAACAGTAATCACTTCTTTACTTGTTTTATCTAATTTCTTTGCAAGTTCATATACTCTCATTCAGTCTTATACCTCCATATTTCCATTAATCCCAAGCTTTTTCATGATGGCATTCGCAAATCCTTCATCCTCGATTGAAAGTGAAGAACGATATTGTTTGCCGATACAATGTCCAAGCTCATCTTTAGTTCCAATAAATGTAAGCGGAACCTGATAATAATGACACATATTATCAAACATCTTTTTTGTATTATCCGATGCATCTTCCGCAATCATGACTAAATAGGAATGACCAGTTTTGATGGAACGTTCGGTAGCAAATTCACCACTTGCGATCCGACCTGCTTTTGCTGCTAAGCCGAGAAAAGAAAAAATTCCTTTCTTATTCAATTCTGCCCAACTCCTCTTTTAATGAATCATATATTTCGGAAGGAATGTTGACTTTTAGGGAGCGTTCCAGACTACGATTTTTGATTGCTTTTTGTAAACACTCTGCAGATTTACAAATATAAGCTCCGCGTCCATTCTTTTTCCCTGTTGCATCCAACATAATTTCTCCTTCAGAAGTCTTAATGATTCGGATCATTTCTTTTTTTGATACCATATTATGGCAGCCAACACACTGCCGCATAGGGATTTTTTTCATCGATCTACTCCTCGTCTAACACGATTTCTTCTGATTCGTCCACATCAAACAATGTAGTGTTTTCTTCTTCCAGATCACCGAAATCATCGTATTCTACATTAGCCTGAGATTCACTCTTAATATCGATCTTATATCCGGTCAAGCGGGCAGCTAGACGGGCGTTTTGTCCTTCTTTCCCAATTGCAAGGGATAATTGATAGTCAGGGACAACAACACGAGCCGTCTTATCCTCTTCATTGACAGATACAGCAATTACCTTTGATGGGCTTAACGCATTTTCGATTAAAATTTCTGGATTATCGCTCCAATTGATGATATCAATTTTTTCACCCTGTAGATCCGTTACAATTGCATTAACACGGGCACCATTTAATCCTACACATGCACCAACCGGATCAACATTTTCATCGTTAGAATAAACGGCAATTTTTGTACGTGATCCAGCTTCTCTGGCAATACTCTTAATTTCTACAGTACCATCATGGACTTCTGTTACTTCTTTTTCAAATAAGCGTTTTACTAATTCCGGATGGGTTCTGGAAACAAGGATACGAGGACCTTTATTTGTATCTTTTACTTCGATGATATATAACTTAATACGATCAGAAGGTTTAAAAGTTTCTCCTCTTACCTGTTCATTTTTCGTCAGCAAAGCTTCTGTCTTATCATCAAGACTTATACTGATATTATCACCGATATATCGTTGTACAACACCTGTGACAATATCTTTTTCTTTACATTGAAAATGATTCAGGATTACTTTTCTTTCCTCTTCCTTAATTTTCTGAACAATCACACTTCGCGCATGTTGTGCTGCAATACGTCCAAAGTTTTTTGGTGTGATTTCTGTATTTACAACATCACCGATATTATAACTTGGATCAATAGCCTGTGCTTTTGCAAGACTGATTTCAATTGCCGGATCAAATACTTCCTCTACAACTTCCTTTTCTGCAAGAACCGTCATATTGCCGGTTTCACGGTCAATCGATACTTTTACATTATCAGATTTACCAAAGTCTCTCTTGCATGCTGCAAGCAAAGAAGCCTCGATTGCTTCAATGATAACTTCTTTATCAATATCTTTTTCTTTTTCCAGTTGATTTAACGCTTCGATTATTTCACTCATGATTAAAATATCCTCCTAAAAATCTAAAGCTAATCGGATAAGTGCTAAGTCTTTACGGGAAAATGTTTTTTCTTCCCCGTCTATTTCTAGAACAATTGTATCTGTTGTATAGCTGGTTAATGTTCCAGTAAACTCTTTTTGTTTATCAATTGCCTTATACAATTTAATATCAATTTCTTTCCCAATGCTACGCTTGAAATCCTTTTCCTTTTTTAGCGGTCTGCCAAGTCCTGGAGAGCTTACTTCCAAAATATATGCATCTGAAATAAAATCATCTTCATCAAGTTTTACTTCCAAGGCGCGGCTGATTGCAACACAATCATCGATATTGATTCCACCCTCTTTATCAGCATAAATACGTAAATAGTAATTAGATCCTTCCTTTACGTATTCCACATCAACAAGCTCGAAATTTCCTTCTTCGATGATCGGCATTACCATAGATTCAACGCGACTTTCGATATCGGTACGTTTTGCCAATGGACTTCCCACCTTTCTTTTGATAACACAAACATTCTTATTTTAACGAATAAGAGTGGACTCCTGAAAGCCCACTCTTATCATAACACATATATTATCTTCTTATATAGTATAGCATGCTTATAGCAAAAATACAACCATTTTTTTCTAATAATGCAGGATATGTTAAACTGCATACATTTTAAGGCTTTTTAACCATGTACATAAAATTCTTTTTGATCTTCTAATCTAAGACAAGAAAGTTTACCTCCAAAACGCTTTGCAAAAACGGCTCCTGTATCAATGCCGATTATATTTTTTTCTTTTGGCTTCCAAATATGTACAATGATTTCCTCATCGATCATCTGAGACATCATCGGTGTATGTCCAAATACAATTGTTTTGCCAGGGATCCCATCACCAAGATAAAATTCCTGCCTTGCCCAAATGCAATAATCGTCTGGATCCTTTTTACATTTTAGGATTTTTTCTGTAATTCCGGCATGAACAAGGATATAATCAATATCGTTTATCGTCACTTCTTTATACAAAGGAAGCTTCGGTATCCATTCTAAAAGATGAATGATTTCTCTTGCTGTAAATTCCCGATAATACCGCTCATAATAGATAGGATCCGGATACGAAGCAAACATATCTTCATGATTTCCCTTTAACATAATGACGTGTTTCGACTCGTGTTGCCATACCCAGCGGACCAACGGAGCAACCTCTGACCCACGATCCATAATATCACCGATAATATAAAGCGTATCTGTTGTTTCATTAAAATGAATTTTATCGAGCATTTTTAAAAACATGGAATAACAACCATGAATATCACTGATTGCATAAGTTGCCAATGTCTACCCCCTCCTGTCTGCTTTTATGATATATATTCTGGTATTATATGAAGTCAAAGGTCAACTGATCGGACTCTGGTAAGTCTGTCAAAATCCCTAACTCTTTCATTTTTTCAGTTAATGTCTGACTGACTTTTGTTCGATCACGAAAGTTTTCAATCGAAGTATATGGGCCATCTTTGGCTGCAATCATCGCCTGTTCTGCCGCTTTTTCTCCCATGCCATCTATACTCGAAAAAGATGGCATCAACTTTCCATCAATAATCTGAAAATATTTATCCTTTGCACGATAAATATCTAGTGGCATAAACTCAAATCCTCGCGCATACATTTCCTGCACCAAACGCATGTCTCGAATCAAGTCTTGTTCTTTCTTTGTTGTCTGATCTTTTGGCATTTTTAAAAGAGCATTTAGATGTTCTTCTAATTTGTCCTTTCCGAAACACATCAGTTCGTAAGAAAATGCAGACGCACGGATACTAAAAAATGCAGCATAATAAGCCAACGGTTCAAAAACCTTATACCAGGCGATACGCCAACCCATCATAACATAAGCAGCAGCGTGCGCCTTTGGAAACATATATTTGATTTTTTCACAAGAACCAATATACCAGTCAGGAACGTTATGGGCCTGCATATCCGCTTTCCACTCCGGCCATTGGTCACATTTTCCCTTTGCAACAATTCCTTTACGAACTTTTTCCATAATATTAAAAGATTCTTCAGAATCAAGTCCCATATTGATCAGATAAATCATAATATCATCACGAGTACAAATACAGTCTGCAATTTCAGATACCGTACCGCTATTGATCAATT
Source organism: Lachnospiraceae bacterium (assembly GCA_030523275.1). GTDB lineage: Bacteria > Bacillota > Clostridia > Lachnospirales > Lachnospiraceae > Fimousia. Next base: position 16,119 of record JAUNIX010000036.1, on the reverse strand, counting down.
CCTGTGCATTCCCAAGCCAAACATCTGTTCCGTGAGAAAGACCAGCAATACGAACCAGATCAGAAAAACTTTTCGGTTTGATATCTTTTAACATCTGCATAACAAAATCAGTACCAAATTCCGGGACTCCAAGTGAACCAAGTTCAACGCCTCCGATATCTTCTGGTTTGATCCCGAGTGCCTCTGTACTATGGAACAAAGACATAACCTTTTGGTCATCTAGGGCAATTGTTGTTGCCTTGACTCCTGTCAAATCCTCTAAATATCGAATCATTGTCGGATCATCGTGTCCGAGAATATCTAATTTTAATAAGTTATGATCGATGGAATGATATTCAAAATGCGTCGTTACAATTGGTGTATTCTGATCATTCGCCGGATGTTGAATGGCCGTAAATTCGTAAATTTCACGACCGTGCGGAACAACAATAATTCCGCCCGGATGCTGTCCGGTCGTTCGTTTGACGCCAGTACATCCTGTTGCAATTCTTTCTAGCTCACAACGTCGTTTATGGATTTCCCTCTCTTCAAAATATTTATATACATATCCATAGGCTGTTTTTTCAGCCATAGTACCAATCGTACCAGCACGATAAGCAGTCCCTTTTCCAAAAATGACTTCTACATAAGCATGTGCTTTTGCCTGATAATCACCAGAAAAGTTTAGATCGATATCAGGTTCCTTGTTTCCCTTAAATCCGAGAAATGTTTCAAAGGGGATGTCATGGCCTTCTTTATTCAATGGCTTTCCACATTTTGGGCAGAGTGCATCTGGCATATCGCACCCGGATTTACCCATTTGCACATAAGGTCTTACTTTATCAGAATCAAAATCTGTATAATAGCAATTTGGGCAAATATAATGTGCTGGTAAAGGATTTACTTCGGTGATACCGGCCATCGTTGCTGCTAGAGAGGAACCAACTGATCCACGGGAACCTACTAAATATCCATGATCGACAGAATCCCAAACCAAACGTTGGGCTATGATATACATAACTGCAAATCCATTTGTAATAATTGAATGTAATTCACGTTCCAAACGATCGATCACAATTTGTGGAATATCCGGACCGTAAATTTCATGCGCCTTGTCATAACAAATATCACGAAGCTGTTGATCGGAATTTTCAATGACCGGAGGACATTTATCCGGATGAACCGGAGATATTTTCTCAATCCAGCTATTAATCAGGTTTGAGTTTGTAATCACAACTTCTTTTGCTTTCTCACTTCCCAAGTAAGCAAATTCCTTTAACATCTCTTCCGTTGTCCGAAAATACAAAGGTGCCTGATTATCAGCATCTTTAAATCCTTTTCCTGCCATTAAAACACGTCGGTATAATTCATCTTCTGGATCCAAAAAATGCACATCACAAGTAGCAACGACAGGCTTATTGAATTTTTCTCCAAGTTCCACAATCTTTCGATTTAAATTTTCAATATCATCGATAGAATTTACATTTTCAACACGGTCACTTTCGATCATGAACATATTATTGCCGTTTGGTTGGATTTCTAAATAATCATAAAAATTGACAATTCTTGCGATTTCTTCCTCACTTTTTTGTGAGAGTAATGCCTGATATAGTTCACCCGCTTCACAAGCCGAACCAAGAATCAAACCCTCACGATATTTTTGAATCAGACTTTTGGGCATACGCGGTCGACGATTAAAATAATCAATGTGCGAAGCCGATACAAGGCGATTTAAATTGATTCTTCCAGTTTCATTTTTTATTAGAATAATCCCATGATAGACTCTCGATTTTTTGATGATATCAGCAGAAACTTCTCCAAGTTCATTTATCCCTTTTAAATCATGAATTCCACGTTCATTGAGCATTTTTATAAATGCCTCAAACATTTTTGCTGTTGCGCCTGCATCATCAACGGCACGATGATGATTTTCTAATACAATATTTAAATGCTTACAAATATTATCCAGTGTAAATTTTGCAAGATTCGTCATTAGTACACGTGCCAAAGGCAATGTATCAACCACGGTAAAATCGTATGCAAGAGAAAGCTGTGCTGCTTTTTCTTTGATAAAACCAGTGTCAAACTCTGCATTATGAGCAACCAAAACGGCACCTTTACAAAATTCTAAAAACTTGGGCAAAATCACATCAATAAGAGGAGCATCTTTAACCATATCATCCGTAATACTTGTTAATTGTTCAATCTTAAATGGGATTGGAATTTCCGGATTAATAAATTCACTAAAATAATCTACTTCTTTTCCATTTTTGATTTTTACAGCACCAATTTCAATGATCTTGTCATTGACAGCATGAAATCCTGTTGTCTCAATATCAAAAACGACATACGTGTCATTGAAATCTTGTCCACATTCGTTGACAACTAATTCTTTTAAGTCGTCGACAAAATAGCCCTCAACTCCATAGATAATTTTAAAAGGATCATCTTTTGGCAACACATGATTCGCAATCGGGAATGCCTGTAACACACCATGATCCGTGATCGCAATCGCAGGATGTCCCCATTTTTTTGCTCTCTTTATAATATCTGCAATTCCAACAACACTATCCATGTCACTCATGACCGTATGCATATGAAGCTCTACCCGTTTTTCCAAACTTGTGTCTTCTCGTTCTGTCACAAAGGATGGGATCGATTTAATACCAGTTACGGATGTAATACTTACCTCATGATCGAATTTATCATATAAAGCCATCCCTTTGACACGATAAAAATGCCCTTTTACCAATAAATCCAAAATATCGGGCAAATCTTCATTTTTTACAAAGATTTTACATTTGATCGTATCTGTGAAATCAGTAATTGCAAACATGATGATCGTTTTGTGATTACGAATCTCACGTGTTTCTAACTCGAGAATTTTACCGCGGATCACAACCTCACCAATTTCTTCTGTAATCTCTACAATTGAAATCGATTCTCCATCACAATTACGACCGTAAATCAAATCAGGATCACTCTGTCTTGCTCTTCGTGCCTGATAAGAGCTCGTATGTGATTTTTTCTTTGTCTGTTTTTGTTCTTCTTTTTGTTCCTGTTGATCTTTTACCCGATTAAAAATAGATCCGGCTTCAACTGCCAATTTATGATCCCTCTCTTTTAAAAAGGCTTCACTGTCAAGATTCTGGTAGTCAAAACCAACATAAATTTTTTTGCCAAAACGTTCGAGGAAAATAGTCTCAAAAAATTTCTTCATTTGATCTGCTTTGCTCTTGGTAAGAAAGCTGTCTTCGAGAACAAGAGTTAAAACATCATCCTCCACACGCCACACGCAATGACGCATCATATTATAAATAAGCAGACTTTTTCCTTTCCATTCAAAAAGAAAGCTGTCCCAGTATTCCTGAGTCAGCTTTTCTAAATCATATTGCTCTGACAATGAATACGTTTCATGAAAACGAATTTTTACATATGCCTTCTGAAAGAAATTTTCACGTATTGCACGTTCCATTTTCCATGTATTAATACGACTGATCAGGCGAGTACTATGCATATGGATCATAAGTGTGTTTGATTTTCGATGCATTACAATTTTTTCAATTGATACGTATTCAAAATAATTTTTTAATTCGGTGGAAGGCTCAAAGTCAGGAAACACTTCAAAAAAAGGTTTCATTTAATTTTCACCCCAATGTGTCAATTCATATCTTAAAGTATCAAGCAATTGATCTTCTGGTACTTTGCGAATAATTTCGCCTTTTTTAATCAAAAGTCCCTCACCAATTCCTCCGGCAATTCCGATATCTGCTTCTTTTGCCTCTCCAGGACCATTTACAACGCAGCCCATAACAGCCACTTTAATATTCAAATGATCAAAATCAGCAACCATCGTTTCTACCTGATTCGCCAATGAGATAAGATCAATATTCGTACGTCCACATGTTGGACAGGAAACAACTTCGATACCACCGGTACGCAGTCCAAGTGTTCTTAATATTAACTTTGCACTAGCAATTTCATTGACCGGATCACCTGTTAATGAAACACGAATCGTATCCCCAATTCCCATATTCAAGATAATACCCAGTCCAATCGCCGATTTGATGTTGCCACTGTATACAGTACCTGATTCGGTGATTCCAACGTGAATTGGATATGGAATCTGTGGTGCAATTAGTTCATGTGCTTTTGCACACATAAGGACATCGGATGATTTTATACTGACAACTAGATTATCATATCCTAATTTTTCAATCATATGGACTTTATCTAATGCACTTTCCACAATTCCTTCTGCGGTGACTTTTCCGTATTTCTCAATGATTTCTTTTTCAAGAGAACCACTATTTACACCAACACGAATCGGGACATTGTATTCTTTGGCTTTATCAACAACCTTTTTGACGTTTTCTTCTGAACCAATGTTACCAGGATTGATACGAATTTTGTCTGCTCCATTTTCAATTGCTGCAATTGCCATTTTATAATCAAAATGGATATCTGCAACCAAAGGAATATGAATCTGTTTTTTTATCTCTTTTAACGCCTCAGCTGCCTGCTGATTTGGAACAGTACAGCGAATAATCTCACATCCAGCCTGCTCTAGTTTTAAGATTTGAGCAACCGTCGATTCCACATCTTCGGTTTTTGTATTGGTCATGGACTGGATCAGAACCGGATTTCCACCACCAATCACTTTATCCCCAATTTTAATTACTTTTGTTTGATCTCGATAACCCATATTTACCTCACTCTTTTTATAAAAATCCTAGGATTAATGTTCGAATATCTTTAATCATAACGACTAACATTAGTCCAAGCAATAGTAGTAAACCGATATAATGAATTTGTCCTTCCCGATCCGGATTGATCGCTTTTCCACGAATACCTTCGATGATCAGAAATACAAGTCTACCGCCATCCAAAGCTGGAAGTGGCAACAGATTCATGACACCCAGATTTGCGCTGAGCAAAATCGTCAAATTAAGCATGGACTCTAATATAACAAGAAATCCGTAAGTTTTCGCCTGACTATAAGTATCTCCAATGACAGATACAATCCCAACTGGTCCAGAAATATTATTTAACCCAATCTTGCCTAATACTAATTGTTTGAGACTAAGAAGGGTGACTTTAATTTGGCATCGTACCTCGTAGAAACTATATTGTACTGTTTGTAGCGGATTTAATTTTTGGTAACCGGAACTTTTAATACCAATACGATAACTTCCGGTTTTGTCATCAAACTTAGGTTTGACAGTTGCAGTCTCTTTTGTACCATCATCACGTTTATATTCAAGTGAAAAAGAATCACTGGAATTTTCCAACAATAAATAATAACTGATCTCTCGAAAGTTATGAACTCGTGATCCGTCAATTTTTGTAATCTGATCTCCTTTTCGAAGTCCAGCTTCATATGCAGGCGAATCCGTCTCAACATCTGATAAAACCGCAACATCACTTCCTACAAGACCAATCAAAATAATGGAAAGAACAAATGCCAGTATGAAATTAAAAAGTGGTCCGCCGAATACGACAGAAATCCTTGCTAGAACAGATTTGTTACCAAAAGCTCTTGAATCTGTACTTTCTTCATCTTCTCCTTTCATCATACAAGCTCCACCAAATGGTAATAACTTTAAACTGTAAAAGGTTTCTCCCATCTGCTTGCCAATTAAAGTCGGACCAAGTCCCAGGCAAAACTCCTCTACACAAATACCATTCTTTTTTGCAAATAAAAAATGGCCAAGTTCATGAAAAAGGATAATAAAACTAAAAATAAATAATGCAATGATAATTCTCAAAAAATATTACCTGCTTTCTAAATATAATTATAAAGATGCACCTGTGATCATAGCTACGACCAAATAAACAATTGGAGCAACAATAATAATACTATCGAAACGATCCAAAATTCCGCCATGTCCTGGAATTAAAGTTCCATAATCTTTGATATCGAAATTTCTTTTGATCGCAGACGCTGCTAAATCACCAATCATAGATACCAAGCCGCCAATAGCACAGATCATAGGAAAGATAGTAACTGGATCATAATCAAGTCTTAATTTGTTTTGAATAAAGAAACCATAAATGACTCCTAAGATAGCAGATCCAATTACACCGCCAATAGCACCTTCGATGGTCTTATTGGGACTTAAAACCGGAGTCATTTTATGTTTACCAAAAAGTCTTCCGCTACAATATGCAAACGTATCCGTTCCCCATGCTGCAAGGAAAATCAATACAACATATTCTCCACCATTCTGAAGAATACGAAGTTGATAAATATAAGACATCATCACACTCACATAGACAAGGCTAAAAAATGCAGCCATTAACTGATGGGCATGATATTTTGGATATCCAAATACATAGGCACCAAGAAGGAAAATCAATACTGCAAGTAAGAACATAAAGCCCCAACTTCCAACACCAAAAAACAGCATTAAATAGTACAAGATCGTTGCACAATACACAATGACAGCCAATGAAGATTTCTCAATCTCAAAAATACGTAAAATTTCATTCACTCCGATCAGAGAAATGGCAGTTAATACGATAAAGGTTACAAATCCACCAAAATATAGTGTTAATACAGTTGCTATTACTAATAAAATTCCACTTAATAAACGTGTCTTAAACATTGTTACTCACACTCCTATACAGCGCCAAAACGGCGGTCTCTTCCATTGTAATATTCGATCGCTTTTTCTAATTCTCGTTTGTTAAAGTCAGGCCATAGAACATCCGTGAAGTAAAATTCTGTATAAGCCAGCTGCCATAATAAATAATTTGATAAACGAATTTCACCACTAGTACGAATCAACAAATCAGGATCCGGAAGATCACAAGTATCAAGATAACTTTGGAAAACCTGTTCTGAAACTTCTGATGGTAATAAATTACCATTTTTACAGTCTTCCATCATCTTTTTCATCGCACGTACCATCTCATCACGGCTTCCATAGTTAATAGCGATCGTGAAGTTAATGCCGGTATTTTTAGCAGAAATTTCTTCCAGTTCTTTGATTTTTTCCTGAATAGAAGGTTCCAAACCTGTTTTATCACCAATGACACGTACACGCATATTGTTTTTATTTGCACGTTTAATACAGTTTTTTAGATAATCTTTCAGTAATTTCATCAAAGCGTTGACTTCATCCTGTGGACGCTTCCAATTTTCTGTCGAAAAGGCATAGACAGTTAAATATTTAATTCCCAAATTATGTGCATCTTCAATAATCTGTTCTACGGTCTTAGCACCTTGTACATGCCCCATATTTCTTGGCAATTTTCGTTTTTTTGCCCAACGCCCATTTCCATCTAAAATGATAGCCACATGATTGGGTATCTTTAATTCTGACATAAAATCCTCCTTTTATATACGCCACAAAACAGGGTTGCCCTCATTTTCCAGACATACCCTGTTTTTTAGTATCTTTTGTAAGATTAAACGGTTAAAATTTCTTTGGATTTCTTTTCAATTGCAGCATCAATTTTTTTAATAAATTTATCTGTCATTTTTTGAACATCATTTTCATAATCTTTTAATTGATCTTCTGTGATCTCGCTTGCTTTGTTTTGTTTCTTCAAGAAATCATTGGCATCACGACGAATGTTACGAACTGCTACTTTTGCACCTTCGCCTTTTTTCTTCACATCTTTTACAAGATCTTTACGACGTTCTTCTGTAAGTTCAGGGAATGTCAGGCGAATAATCTTTCCATCATTGTTTGGATTGATACCAATATCAGAACAAAGGATTGCTTTTTCAATTGGTTTTACCAGGCTTGCTTCCCAAGGCTGAATCGTGATCATTCTTGCTTCTGGAACAGAAATATTAGCAAGTTGTTGTAAAGGTGTTGGTGCTCCATAATAATCAACTTTAATTTTATCTAAAATATGAGGATTTGCACGTCCGGCGCGGATCGTGGAATATTCATTTTCAAGACTCATTAAAGATTTTTCCATTTTTTCTTCATATTTTGTTAACATGATGTCTCCTCCTGTGTTTTTATTTTATACATCAACATACGTACCATTAAATTTACCGTTGAACGTATTAATAATGCTATTTTTATCATTTAGACCAAAAACTGCGAGTGGCATTTTATTTTCAAGGCACATGATCGTTGCCGTCAAATCGATGACTGCTAATTTCTGATCTAAAACTTCATCCAATGTAATTCGGTCATACTTCACTGCTTTCGGATTTAATTTTGGATCACTGTCATATACACCATCAATTGCTTTCGCAAGTAGGATTGCATCCGCTTCGATCTCGATCGCACGCAAAGCAGTTGCAGTATCGGTTGAAAAATATGGATGTCCGGTTCCTCCAGCAAAGAAAGTTACTGTTCCCTGTTCTAATTCAGCAACCGCTGCATCTTTAGAAAATACGTCAGCAAAAGAACCACAGACAAATGGCGTATATACTTTTGTCTTAAGACCAACAGAGCGACACATATCCGCAACATAAATACAGTTCATGACGGTTGCCAGCATACCGATCTGATCGGCTTTTGTCCGATCCATATTATCACTGGTTCTTCCACGCCAAAAATTACCACCGCCGATAACGATAGCAACCTGAACGCCAGAATCAACAACCTCTTTAATCTGTTTTGCAACATCCACACATGTTGCCTCATCAAATCCTCTTTTCTTTGGACCGGCAAGTGCTTCTCCGCTCAGTTTTAAGAGAATTCTCTTCATATCTTTGATATCTTTCATCTTGCACCTCATTAGATATAATTATTTGTTTATATTTAAATTAGTATATCATAAATCAATCCTACAATCTAGTATACGCGAATAACATTTGAAATTTTTTCGACTAATGGCATTGTCCTTAAAATTGCCAAAGAATTCATAATATCTTTTTCTTTTACTAAATCTGTAATCACAACAATTTCGGCAAATTCTTCTCGTTTATTCTTCTGTACGATTTTTTCAATACTAACATGATTATTACCGAATACACTGGCAATACTTGCAAGAGAACCTGCACGGTCTTCTACACGCAGTCTGACATAATAACAACTTTCAATTTCTTCCATCGGTTTGATTGGAATGTTCTTATAACAAGTACATGCAATCTTACCTGTACAATGGTTTTGAATATTTCTTGCAGTTTCGATGACGTCTCCAACAACAGCACTTGCTGTTGGTAATTCACCGGCACCACGTCCATAGAACATCGCATCATCGATGGCATCTCCATGAATAAACACGGCATTAAAAGAATCATTTACAGATGCCAAAGGATGTCTTTTATTAATTAACATTGGATGAACTCTTACTTCGATTCCCCCTGCCGTGTTTTTTGCAACTCCTAATAGCTTGATCACACAACCCATATCTTCTGCATAAGCAATATCACGTTCTGTAATCTCTGTGATTCCCTCTGTATAGACATCATCAAATGTAACACGTGAATTAAATGCAATCGATGCCATAATCGCTACTTTTCTTGCTGCATCTAGCCCTTCCACGTCTGCAGTCGGATCCGCTTCCGCATAACCTAAATCTTGTGCCAGCTTTAACGTTTCATCGAAACCAACACCTTCATCTGTCATTTTGCTGAGAATAAAGTTTGTCGTACCATTTACAATACCAACAACTTCTGTCATATGATTTCCGGCAAGACAATGTTTTAATGGACGAAGAATTGGAATTCCGCCGGCAACAGAAGCTTCAAACATGAGATCACAACTATTTTCTTCTGCAAGATCTAATAGTTCTTTTCCGTGTTCAGCGATTAGATCCTTGTTCGCTGTCACAACATGCTTTCCAGCTTTTAAAGCTTCTGTAATATAAGTTTTGGCCGGTTCGATACCACCCATTAACTCTATGATAATATCTATGTTTTCATCTTCAATAATCGTATTCCATTGATCAGTTACTAATGTTTGATCGATGCCCTCACGTTTTTTGGATGCATCTCTTACGAGAATTTTGGAGATAACTAAGTTAGATCCGATTTTATGAGGCATATCTTCTTGTAGGTTTTGAATTACTTTATAAACACCTGTTCCAACAGTGCCTGCACCTAATACAGCCACTTGTATGGTTTCTTTCTTTTCCATGTTAAACCTCCTGATTTTCAATTTCATCTGAATATATATGATACGATTATATATAACATTTTACCTGAAAGTCAAGTATACAAATTATGCCTTTCTATCATTTACATTTGGTATATTATAATTTATAATAAATTCATGATTATAGTGTAAAGTTATAACAAATGATTCTAATATAAGGAGTTGATATTATGGCAAAATTAAAGCCACAGCAGATCAAAGACGTAAAAGCACAAGGCTTTTTACTCAATCGTGGAACAGAATTTTTTTCCGGGCGCATTGTTCCAAAAGGAACTACTTTTTCTAGTGAAGATTTAAAAACGATTTCAGAAATTGCCGATAAATTTGGAAATGGCACAGTCGCATTTACAACCCGCCTGTGTGCAGAAATCGTAGGAATCCCTTATGATCAAATTCCTGAGGCAAAAGCCTATGCAGCAGAACATAATTTATACTTTGGTGGTACTGGTGCCAAAATCCGTCCGATCACTGCCTGTAAAGGAACAACTTGTGTCTACGGTAATTACGATACACAAGCATTAGCAAAAAAACTACATGAAGACTATTATATTGGCTGGAGCGATGTGAAATTACCTCATAAATTTAAGATTTCTGTAGGTGGCTGTCCAAATAGTTGTTTAAAACCATCTTTAAATGATTTTGGTATTGAGGGACACAAAGTTCCTATATACGATAAAGAATTATGTCGAGGCTGCAAAAAATGCCAGTGTGAAATAAATTGTCCTTCTGGAGCGATTCGAGTTGTCGATGGCAAAATGATCATTGATGAATCCAAATGTTTAAGCTGTGGCGTTTGTACTGGTAAATGTCCATTTCAAGCTGTATCACATGAAAGTGAGACGTTATATCAGATTTATGTTGGTGGCACCTGGGGCAAAAAGACACGCATGGGAACGAAATTATCCAAACTAGTGACTTATGATGAAATCTTCCCATTATTAGAAAAGACCATGTTATGGTTTAAGGAAAATGCCAATGGAAAAGAACGTCTAGGCGTAGTCATTGACCGTTTGGGCGAAGAAAAATTAGAAAAAGACTTATTTAGCGATGATTTGTTAAACCGCAAGGATGAAATATTAGCAGCGGAATAAACGAGAGAAAAAGGATTTTAGCATAATGTTAAAATCCTTTTTTCTTTCCGTATCAAACAAACATACATGTAATCGTGATTGTTATGACTGAGAATATCGTTGTGACCACTGCACCCTTTGCGAGCAACTGGTCATCTTGTCCATATTGAGAACGCATCATGGCCGGCATATTACCAACCGGCACTGCAATCATAAGTGCCATCGTTCCACAAATCAGCGGATCAGTAATAAATAATTTTAAAATAATTACAAATGTGACTGGGAACACGATAAAACGAATAATCATAAAAATAAAAAAACGTATATCGCCAAACAAATCATGGAAATTCATCTCTGCTAATGAAATCCCAATTACTACCAATGCCAAAAAAGTCGCCGGCTGTCCGGCATAAGTACATAAAATCTGTATTTGTTCTGGTACTTTAATCTCAAACCAGAAAATAATAATTGTAATTATTGCCGCTATCGTTCCAGGATTCACAAATTGTTTTAACTGTTCCTTAATATTTGCTCCCTGGATATCCGATGTAATAATAAAAAGTCCGTAAGTATACATAAACAGATTATAACACAGATTAAAAACCGCAACATAAATCAATGATTTTGAACCGAGTAAGGCCTGAGCAACTGGTATGCCAATAAATCCACAATTTCCGAAAATAGTCATTAAAAGATAATCACCACGTTGTTTTTTGGGTACTCTTAAAACAATATTTATGATATGACCAAATAAAATCATCACGACATATGCAATCAAACTAAAAAGAAAAAAATGAAGCAAACTGGTCCGATCAGCGGTTACCTTCGTTGTATTTAAAACACTCATAATCAATTGCATTGGACTACATATATTTACAACAATACTGGAAATATCTTTTGACGATTCTTTGGCAATTATTTTCTTTTTGCATAAAAATAAACCGACCAACATTAATGAAAAAATGATCAGCATCTGACTAAACACAATTTTGGCACTCATATATCATTCCCCTTTTTTCATCAAACTCTATCAAGTATAAGAAAAAAATTGCAAAAAATCAAGAAAGAATCTCATTTTACGAATTTCTTATGAAACAAGAAAAACCAGCAATCATATTATATAATATGGCTGCTGATTTTCTATCATCAAAGATATTCCATTTTAAATATTCTTTTAAATAACATTATAATATCGGATGGAGCTTTGATTTCTCGCAATTGCGCTTCAATTTTTAATAAATTCTCAATATGATTTTCTGCATTTGGATCGATTAGCGAACGTATGTACTCACCAAATTCTTTGGCAATTTTTCCAGATGGAACTTTTGTACCATTAAGTATATTATGGAATAGTATTGCTACATATATTTCTTCTGGTGGTTCACCAACCTCTATTTGAAAGAGATATGGTTTTAATGTCATTGCCACTTCCATTAGGTGAAATAAATAAGGTGTATTTGCTTCAAGACTAATCCGATCACGATAAAATTCAGCTATAAACTGAAATGCCTGTTCGATTAATAAATCATGTTTGTTGATTCGTATTTTATAGTCAGGAAATAATGGAATCAAATGTGCCTGAATTAATAAATCATATCGGCGTTTCACTTTTCTTAAACTTAAGCCCTGGTCATCACGATTAAAATCATAATAACCACAATATCCATCTTCGTGCAAATTGCATGGACAATATTTACAATATTCCATCATAGATTTGGGCAAAATCTTATTTAATGCCCGGCAATAAAAATGCCCATTTTCATCAGTATCTGCCCATCTTCTTCGATATTCATAAGATACTTCATTCTCACTAGCTATATCTTCTCTTTGAATAATATTTTCTTTCAACTCAAACGCTTTTTTAAAACGTGCAATAAATTCTTCCTTTGCAACAGCGTTTGGATGACTGATGTAACAAATATGATATTTCTTTTTTAGTTCTTCATGTTTTAAGATAACATGAGATGCTATTTCCCCGGCAACTAAAATCACTTTAATTGATGGAAACTCTTCTAAAATTAACTCCAAAAAATGATATCCAATCTTTTCTTCTTCTGGAGTCAATTGTCGTCGTGCTACAAAAAAATCTTCTTCATGAGCATAAAACGGGAAAATATTCCATAACAAAACATGTTCCATATCAATTCCTAGCTCATTCCAAATAATTGCGGAAGAACGGTCGCGATTTAAATTTTCGGTTGTATCATTTTTAATGATATGACCTTGCTGGTCTTTGTGATGAAGCAATGTAATTTTTTCATTTCCAATCTTATATTCATCAGTAAATGGAATTCCAGTCTTTTGGCTTCCCTTGTACACCGGCGATTCCCCAACTAAAATCGCCTCAGGCTCCATAGACTGTATCGTTGATAAATAAACATCCAGATTCTTTGCTTTTAATGCCTCACAATATATATTATCCAGCGTACTTGTAGACTCATACTTCTGCAATTCTTTAATAATATTCATTGAATATTCCACTTTGTAATCCCCCTTGGTCTCTTTCCGCCTACATACCATTTTATTATATAGTAAAAATGCTCAAAAATCCATAAAATATTCATTGTTTTTTATTAAAAACATAAGAAGCATTCGATAGTTCATTCGTTAAAAATGTAAGTTTTACCATTTTCCATCCATCGCTCAAAATCAAATTCCCGAATTATGATGACAAACCATTGTTTATCCTGATGTTCTAATAACTGATAAGCAGAAATTGTTTCTGATAAGCAGAATATTATTTCTTTCTGCTGTTTTTGTATTCGACGTTGAATGTCATAGGAAAAAACAAGCGCAGTTGCTAACCGAAAATTTATAGGCAACTCTCTGTTTTGTATCAATTGCGATTGTCCATCCAGCACAACAGGTATCTTCACAGTACTTAGTAATACAATGAAATTCACGATAATAATCAGGATACAAATATTCCATTGCGAACTCCTATCTATCATGTTATTGTTTCTATCATACCACTTAAATATTACGTTTTTATTTCGTTTCTTGATGAAAATACTTCCAATTGTTACAAAAGTATTGCAATTTTTAGGCTTTTCTGTTATGATAACAATTGTTGAACAGATTATAACATATTTTATATATAAATAAAGGAGATTTGTTATGAAACATATTCAGAAAAAATGTTTGTTAGTTTTACTTATGTTATCAATTGTATTGGGTGGAAGTATTCTCCCTGCAAAAGATACACAGGCAGCAACGAAAAAAGTTTATCTTGGAAAATATACATTAACAGCGTATTGTCCATGCAAAAAATGTTCTGGAAAATTCGGAAAAAAAACAGCAAGTGGGACAAAACCAAAGCAAGGACGAACAATTGCAGTTGATAGAAAAAAAATTAAATTAGGAACAAAAATTCATATTAATGGAACTACTTATACTGCCGAAGATACAGGTGGTGCAATCAAAGGAAATCGTATTGATATTTACTTTAATTCTCATAAAAAAGCACTTAAATTTGGTAAAAAGAAAAAAGTAAAAGTATACAAAGTCGTAAAGACAAGCAGCAAAAAAGAGACTGCTAAAGCTGATTCTTCTAATGATGTAATTGCTGTTACAAGCGATATCACAACGGATATCCAAGCAGATACAGAAAGTTTAAAAACAATTTCAAATGATGCAGTAGCTACTGCAGATAATATCGTTGCTTCTGTGACTCAGTAAAAAGGATTCGTAAGAATCCTTTTTTTATTTCATAGGAAATTACGTTATAATTTCCATGAAATAAAAAACGCTCCGCGAGGATGCAACCAAATCGCCATTGCCCTCTCTTACCGCAAGCGGTAATTCACCTTGTACTTGTATTTCTATTTGTTGCTACACGCAAACCGAATGAAACTCACAGAGTGTGTTTCATTCGGTTTCACAAGAAAATGACTCATTGTTTAAAACATTTATTTAAAAAATGTGCCATTTTTTGTAAGGCATCTGTTGTATCTTCACTATCTTTCATTGTGAAAGCATGTGCTGAGTTCGGATATTCCAGAAGTTTTGACTGAACTCCTGATTCACAGAGAAGTTTATAATAGTGAACTGCTTCATCATGCAAAGAATCGTGTCCCGCTGCGATCACCAAAGCATCTGGAAGTCCAATCATATCCTCTCGCTTACTATAGACAGGAGAAACATATGGATCTATTTCATGGTTGCTGTCCGGTAAATAACATGCATCAAAAGCAGCTGCAATTTTCGGTGGAATCGCTCCTTCTGGACATGGTTTATCATACGGATTAATCGAAAGATCCAAAGGCGGATAATCTAGAATCTGTCCACGAAAAGAAAATTCCTTTTCTTTTAAACTGCGCAAACATGTAACCGCTGTTAGATTACCTCCCGCACTGTGTCCACCAATACACATACGATCTTTATCTATTCCATATTTTTCTGCATGCATTGTAAAATATTTAATGACTTCATATACTTCGTTGACTGCCTGCGGATATGGATGTTCTGGTGCCTTTGCATAGTCAATACTAACCACTTTGCAATGACAATTTTCACGGAAATACCGGCAAATATTGATATCTACATCAGCCGTGTGCATAACAAATCCTCCACCATGTAGATCAAACAATACAGGTTCTTTTTCCTTTTTTTCGAATCCAAAACACAAAGTCCTTACATTTCCTACTTTTGTCCTAATGACTAGTTCTTTAACGTCCGCATCAAGTTTCTTTTTTTTCATCAGTTTCATTGCTTTTACGAAAAAAACTGATTTTTTCTGATTTTTCAATTCGTACATTGTGTATCTTTTCCTTTCCCTTCATCCGTCATGATAAATTTAAAGATAAGTTATTTTTTTAACAATTTTATTATATTGAACAATTTTACTATTAGCCATCAACTAGATGTTCATACCCAGCAACAGTTTTTTCCTACTTTTGATCAGTGACACGAATCAGGCTTTTTAAACTGATGAAATTTCTTATGTAATAAAAAATAGGCTTCGCCTATTCAACTCCCCTTCCCCTCAATCTTGAGGGGAT
>JAUNIX010000057.1 GCA_030523275.1 Lachnospiraceae bacterium | reverse complement strand
GAAACATATCTCAAGGATGCTCTGTCTATTAATTTCCTACAGTAAATTTACCCGAACCAACCTTCACAGCAGATTGACTTTTAGCATACGATAGTGTATATTTAAATTACAAAGAGAAGATACTACAGTCGGAACGGAGACTTAAAACCCGTTTCCAGTGGTCGGGATGTAGACCTAAAACTCATTCCCATTACAGAGTAAACTGCTAAAAATCAAAGGCGGATGGCTTCGGTCATCCGTCTTTCTTTAACGAAGGAGATGAAATGGCAGAGGAGAGTTTTAAGGAACGTGCCCGACAGGAAATGATAAAAGCTGCAAAACAGTATAAGGACATCTATGTTGATTATGAGTATCTAATTTGCTCGGTAACATTTGAGAAAAATGATTATTATATAATTGCTGCGGAGGAAGATAATTTTCAGCATTTAACAGGTGTACATTCAAAGATAGATGCTAAGACATTTTTCCGCAAATGTTATGATGGAACGCTTGCGGAAGTGGACTTTGATTTTGCAAAAGCAGGACAGAATGAGAAGTCGGTAAAAGGTACAATAAGAAGAAAAATACAAGTATTGCCTGATATGATGACACTAATGAAATCGGATGTTCAAGTAGAAGAAGGCTTTCGGAAAAATCGGGTAGTGTGTTCGCTGGCAACAGCGGATGGAAACTGCACATTAGGTTTTTCAGAATCAAAGAAAGCACGTCCGAAGTCCTTGATAAAAGGAAATGAATTGAAGAATCCGGGGACTGTAGATTTAATTCTAAGAAAAACAACTGGAAGTTTATTCTTTGATGAAATTATTGTTGGAGATACAGCAATGCTTAAGCAGTTCAGAGAAAAAATTGAGGATATTGTGTCAGCAAAGTTGTTTGAAGATGTAACAGGAGAATAAGACATATGAATGATGAAGATCATGTTTTGTTAAGTAAAAATTAGAAGATCAGCTTAAGGCTGTAGAGTGGGCGCATGAACAGAAGAAAATTCTTGATGACAAAAGCAGACGTATCGCGGATGCACTCATGGAAAAAATGACACCTTTGATAATGAAGAATAGTGTACAGAAATAGCGTGGGTACAATTTGGGTACACCAGAAATGAAACCGTATAAACGACATATGAAACCGTACCAAAATGATGCTGTTTTGAAACATAATAACAACAAATTTACATGAAAAAACAAACCCGAAAAAGAGTTTGAATAACGGACAGAAATGCCGAAAGCCTGTATTTATGCGGGTTTCCGGCATTTGTTTTATAAAATGGCTCTGGTTTGGCTCTATTTGTGAATTGAGTAATGGAAAGTTTTTTATGGTTTTTATGGTTTGAAATAAAAATTTTATTGACACAAGAGAATATGGATAGTATACTTGTCACCAAAATTACAAGGAGAGCATACAAATGAATCAGAACTTACATTCAAGACGTTATATGTACATGTATTATAGACATACTGT
This sequence comes from Lachnospiraceae bacterium, assembly GCA_030523275.1. Classification (GTDB taxonomy): domain Bacteria; phylum Bacillota; class Clostridia; order Lachnospirales; family Lachnospiraceae; genus Fimousia. The sequence goes on along the minus strand of JAUNIX010000057.1, from coordinate 4,555 downwards.
GTTATAAGCTTTGCAAGGTTAATGCATTGACTTATAGCCGGTAGGTCTATTAGTTTAGTGCATAAAACCAGAATGTAAGTGATGTGTTAATATATATTACATTGTAAATTGGAATTATCGCACTGGACAATGAATGTTTGGTGCGATTTTTTTACGTGAAAGAGGTGTATGGAATGAATGATTTAATTAAATTGAAATTGGTAACAGAAGATGAAGCAGAGTGTCTGCACAGACTACAGGTAGAAGCATTTATGCCATTATATGAAAAATATCAAGATGATGATACAAGTCCGGCAAAAGAAAGCCTGAAGAGAGTAACAGAAAAGATTATTGATACAAATTCAGATTACTACTTCGTTGTATTTCATGGAGAAAAAGTTGGAGGTGTGAGAGTCAGCAGGCATAAAGGTGAAAAGGTGTATAAAGACGTTAATTGGATATCTCCTATTTTTATAATTCCCGAATTTCAAAATAAAGGGATTGCGAGCACGGTGATAGAACAATTATTTGATATTTATCCAAATACAATAGAATGGCGTTTAGATACGATTAAGCAGGAAAAAGGCAATTGCCATTTATACGAGAAATGCGACTTTGTCAGGACTGGAGAGGAAATAGTTGTAAATAAAAAGATGACATTGGTTAAGTATGTAAAAAATTGTATTAGTGTACGAAGATTTACAGAAGAGGATGCAGAAGAGGTTAGCAAGTTAGTTGTAAGGAATTTCTTAGAAGTTAATAGCAAGGATTATGGAATTGCAGCTATGGAGAAACTTGCAAAAGTTTATGATTTAGGGAAAGTTCTAAATATTGCCAACTATGCACATATGTATGTATTTGAATGGAATGGTAAAATAGTTGGCACGGGATCGATTTCCAGTTTTTGGGGAAGTAAGACAGAAAGTATTTTGCTGACTATTTTTGTTTTGCCGGAATTGCATGGGAAAGGTATCGGAAGAAAAATCATAAATACATTGGAACAGGATGAGTTTTATGTAAGAGCAAATCGTATTGAAATACCTGCTTCTATTACAGCAACAGAATTTTACAGAAAATTTGGATATGATTATAAGAATGGTGTTAAGGAGTTGGATGAAGAATATCATTACAGGTTGGAAAAATTTAAGGAGGTGTCGATTTAAATGATAACAGACGCATTTGATAAATCAGAGGTTTTGTTTGGACCAAAGGACTTCTACGGTGAGAAAAAGAATTTATGTGATAAGTGTATTATAGTCTTTTCAGAGGTCATATTTGAATACATGCTTGAAACATATGAACATGAGCAGGCAGGAGTTATACGATGCTGCAATGGAGTGACAGCAGTATATGTTTTTGAAATAGAAGGAATGAAGATTGCAGGATATTTGAGCCATATAGGATCTGCATTGGCTGGAAGTGATGTGATAGACGCAAATTGGCTTACGGGTGCAGATAAATTTATTATGTTCGGTTCAGCCGGTTCTTTGGACAGCAATGCGACGGATGGAAAGTTTGTTATTCCAACAGCAGCTTATCGGGAAGATGGATTGAGTTATCATTACGCTGCACCAACAGATTACATAGAGATTAAGAATACAAAAGCAGTGAAAGAAATTTTTGATGAATTGAACCTTCCAAGCGTGACAGGTAAAGTTTGGACAACGGATGCAATTTATAGAGAAACAAAAGCAAAGCTTGAAGCAAGGAAAAATGAAGGCTGTTTGGCAGTAGAAATGGAACTTGCTGGAGTTCAAGCTGTATGCAATTTTTATGAATGGAATTTGTATGATTTTCTTGCAACAGGAGATGTACTTGATCAGGCGGTGTATGATGTTTCGGGACTTGCAGATGCGAATCATAATATGGACAAATTGTATATTGCCATTGAAATTGCAAAGAGAATTTGAAGAGAAAGGTAAAGTTAAGTATGTTAAGATTAAGACCATACAATAAAGATGATGCAGAAACAATTCTGACATGGATAAAAGACGAGAAAGCTTTTTATAAATGGACAGCAGGAATTTTAGGGGAATATCCTATTTCGGTGGAGCAGTTTAATACGGTAAGTAATCTTATGGCATTTACTGCTATTGATGATGAGAAAATAGTGGGATTTTTTACTATGAGAAGACCAAATGATTCCTTTGAGGAATTACGGTTTGGATTTGTAATTGCCGATTCAGAAAAACGTGGTCAGGGTTATGGTAAAAATATGCTTAACTTAGGACTGAAATATGCAAAAGAGATATTCGGTGCAAATAAGGCATCATTAGGAGTTTTTAAGAATAATGAACCAGCGTATTATTGCTATAAAGCAATAGGATTCGAAAATGTAGAAATGGACGAAGCAGAAAAATATGCCGTCATGGGAGAGAAATGGGACTGCATAGAATTAGAAATGAAGTTATAAAGAGAATTAATGTGATTGCTTGAGTTTCCGCAGAATGTAATTCTAAAATGAACACAGCTTCCCAAAGCACCAATCTGCCGAATTTTTGAAGCGTTGAGAATAGCAGTTTTACGAATAGAGGTACTTTAATAAACCCCACCGGAGCCGGGCTTTGGGAGAAATATACTTTTATCTATCTAAGCGGTCAGCTTAAGGCAGAGTTGACGGTATGACGGACGTTTTGTCCGAAACCACAGCCTGATGCCTTCTTTGGCATACGAGAGTATGCCGGAGATACCTTTAGCTAACCGGTAATAGCTGAACTGAACTTTTTCTTTTATTGGGTCTGCTTTCTGTATGATTGCAGCCTTCAGGGCATGCGTTTCTGATTTCATGGACATATGTGCCAGAAATGCCATGCACAGGGTAATATAAAAATTCAGGGCATTGATTGCAGCGAGCTTCCTCACACGGAAGTTTTCAAACTGAAACATCTGCTTCTTACAGCGGAAATATTCCTCAATGCGCCATCTGGAAAAGTAAGTCAGAGCAATATTTACCACGTCTTCTTTGGATTTGATTTTCTTATTGGTTGCAAGCATCATGGGATGTTCCGTAATGCCGTAAACCAGTACGAGATAAATATCTTTCTTTGAAGCGGTAATCTGCACTTTCACATGAGAAAGATAGGCATCGTGCTTTTGACCCTTGTAAGTCAGGGCAGTTTTGATCTTACCCTTTCTCTGATTACGAAGCTGTATGGCAGGAACCCATTTTCCATGGAAGAAGAGTTTTCTTTTGGCAGTAAGACGGATGACATAGTCCTGTTCCAGTTCATCAAGCTTCAGAAACATCTTGTTGTCATTGTAGCCTCTGTCCATGGCAAAGGTTGCTTTGCCAAAGAGAGCTGCACCACGTTCCATTGCAGAAAAGATTACATCATTGTTGGACGTAAAGTTCTTTTCCTTTGAGGAATGAATTTTTGAGAAGATACTGACAGGATGATTATTTTTAGTGAGAACACAGGCTTCCGTTACATGATATCCTTTTTCATAAACTGTTTTGGAAGCAGTACTTTTCGAGCCATCCCTGACAAGTCCGAGAGCTTCAAATTTGTAACCATCAGGCTTTACAACGTCGCTGTCATCAATGTGTATGACAGGTTCCTGCGGAGCCCATCTACGGATGGCAGTAAGATAAGATTTAAGTGCAGTGGAGGAAGTGCCATTGTTTAAATGTCTAGTCAGCCGTTCAACAGAATTGACCTTTTTAGTATCTTCATGAAGCTGATCCACAACAACGGTTAAAAGACAGCTTCCGGAGGCAAGCATACCGTAAGTCATATCGGCAGAAAACTTTTTGTCCGGCTTGGACAGGTGTTTTGAAATTTTATTTGAAAAAGATAAAATTACCCGTTTCATTTGATAAGTATTTGATGTAAAATTAACCACAGGGAATCCTCCTCTTTTTTGTTTAGTACAGTTATGTTGTGGTGACTTAATTTTACATCAAAAAGGAATAGGATTCCTTATATTTTGGGTATTTTTTGAAAGTTGTTTATAGCAGAGCCTGTGAAAGCAGAGAAGTGTGGATAAAAGTACGGAAACTCAAGCGAGTAGATATTGACATATGGAAATTAAAGAGTTATATTTAAAGTGCCTTATATATTAGATATAAGGGAAAGGAATTGTTGTCAATACTTGAAAGAGCTCTTTCAGATATGACTGGTGTTCTGGTTGCAAACTTATGAATAACCACATAAGAATGTTAATTAGAATCATCTCCTTCTTATCTATTCTAACATAGATATGTATTGAACGAATAATGGATAGCTGGAACCACATCAAAGCTGTCGAAAGACAAAATTGAATACCACGTTAAAAGAAGACCTATCAGTCAAGAGATGCTATCCCTCATACTGGTGGGTCTTTCGCTAAATAGGGAAACTGCATGGATCTATATGAATGGAAAGTTAAAAATGCAACTGCCAGAAAATACGCACATTTTGACGAAAAAGTTTCGTTAGACAAAGTATGGAATTATATTAGTAATCCAGATAACATAATGAAACATGGCTTTTATCCTTTTATTCATTATGAAAAGAAGTTTAACAAATTTACTAAAAAAGATGGTATGGGCTATATTAAAGAAAAGTCCAGGCACTTATGTTATTCTGCACATATT
>JAUNIX010000012.1 GCA_030523275.1 Lachnospiraceae bacterium | reverse complement strand
TAAATACTGCATTAAGCTCATCTGTACCATATGCTCCACTGACAATCGGATTATCTTCCTGATCCTGAATTGGATTATAAACACGGATACCATCTAAGTAATACGTAGAACGACTTTGATCTGCGGCTGCATTTGTTACTGTAACAGTAACTGTGTAGGTGCCATAATCGCCGCTCCAGGTAAAGGTTGGAATCTGATAATAGTCACCAGAATTAGCCTTGTTGCTAATGGAGAATCCTTTTGCTACATGCGTTCCATCTGCCTTATTGCCGACCAATGTAACGGCTACCGTTCCTGTACTGATGTTTGTTCGGCTATAGATATCTACGCCGGTTCCGGTGAAGGTAAAGGTTGCTTTTGCTCCATTTGTATCCGATTTATGTGCACTTCCATCACTGTAACCAGTGTCATCAGCTAAAGAATCTTCCCAACCATGAATATCGCCGTTGGCTGTTTCTGTATTATTAGAACTGCTTCCATCTGTTGTCCATTTATCGTTATATACAATACCAACAGTTCCACTAGACTCATTTGTTACAAAATCATCTTCATAATATACATTATTTGCCGGAATAACATTAACTTCTTTTTGTAAGTCTGCAGTTTGACTACCTATCTTATTTTCAATATTTAAATAATAGGTATCAATTCCACTCATAATTTTCTTTAACTTATAAGTCAAACTTTTGTCAGTCTTATTAACATTCATTTGACCCCAATCACCATTTACTACAGATTTAAGTGAATTATTATCTTTACTATCTTTTAAAGAAATGTCTGAGCTTCCACCAAGCTTTGTTAATTCGTTATCGTTACCTTTTCCAAATATATCTTCATTACTGAATGTAACATCTTTGGCATAATCAATAACAAATGATTTTGTAGAAAGACTGTCTCCTCTCGTATAAACAACATTAATAACATTTTCTTTATCTTGTTTTACAATATATGGAACTGCTCCTTGTTGTTGTCCATCAGTAACTGTCTTGCCACCTGCTTTTGTTATAGCTGTTGCTTTTAGATAATTTAACTGGCTAGCATCGGTACCATTTGGCAATGTAACTCCTGTGCCAGACATTACATTATTTATTGTACTTTCTCCAAGATATCCAGCATCATTTACCGTATCTAAATAATATTTAACTGTAATAGTTTGTGCGGTTGCAGCACGTTTTGTCAATTGGAAATTCATTTTATCCATACCACCACTACCACAATAGTCAAATGCGATAATATCAATTACCATTTTTGTTCCAGCCGCAATTCCATTTTTATAGTTATTAGCTAATACAGTAGAAACACCATTTGTATCTGCAAAAGTATACCAGTTATCAGTATGGTTCATATTAACGTTTAAGTTTGTTTTACCATCAGGCATTGTCTTATAAAATGCTTTTGTTCCAGTTCTATCTTTATAAGTTACTGCACCATTCTGATTAATAGTACCAGACCAGAACACCATATAATCCATATAGTTGTTCTCATCAAGTTGTGTATTTTCATCATGGATAAATACATACATATCATCATTTACAGGAATCACTGTTTTCCCGCCATATAAACTCTTCCATTCATCATTCTCTTCTACAGCATCATACACAGCTTTATACATGTCATCATTTACAGAAACTAACTTACCAACATCTTTTAAATCATAACCTTCAGGCCAATCAAATGTACCTGTAAATTTACGAGCAGTTGCATAATTAGTAGATAAATTATGGTCATAATAGTTATAACTATTGCCACCATAATTACTTTGTGTCCAATGGTTCCATGTTGCTCCAGTTGCTCCACTACCTGTAGTAATATCTCCATATTGGGTTGATTTGTTATAATCCCATACATTATTTTCTCCAGTAATGGATGTCTTTAAACCACTAACATTATTCCATGTCCAAACTGGTCCATTATCTCCTTTATAAGCTATTCCTCTACCAAGTTCTGAAAAATCTTTATTATTTGCATTATATTTAACCTCTTTTGATCTTGACCAGGTAATATCTGGAGTAACGGTAGTTCCTGGCGCAACTATTATTTCATCATCTCCCTCTGCAGCTTTTACATTTGCTATAAATGCAGATGACGGAATCATTGTTACTACGAACACCAGTGACAGAAATACCGACAGAAACTTACTGATTCGCTTCTTCATTTTCATCTTTTTTCTACTTCCTTTCATTATTTTATTGCATATGTAGGATCCTCCGACCGCTATGCAGAACGGATCGGATTCTATCATTTCCCTCCCCTCTTTACACGGGTAATAATCAACACATCTCGGTGTCAAAACCCGGTAAAATCAATGGATTCCCAAGCATACGGCTCAGGTAAATTGCGATTTACTTTTTCCCTTTATTTTTGTACAAAAAAAGAGAAACCTTTATTTTATGCCCTTTCCGGCACTTTTTGGTTTCTCTTTCATTTCATTTTTCTACAAATAAATCCAAATTTATCTGAGTCTCGCCAAATAACGACAAAGTAAGTCTAGCACAGTCTTATTTCTTTTATTACCTACAAAACTCCACTTTCTTTTGCCTTGTTTACTGCTGCCACACGACTTTTCACATTTAATTTTCGATAAATTGCATATAAATGTGTTTTTACGGTTGTCTGTTTGATGTTCATCTCTGTAGCAATTTCCTGATTTGTCATTCCATTACTCACTTCTTTTAAAATCAATAACTCGGTCGTTGTCAAATGTTCCTTTTCGGTTCCATCCTCTAAAGCATATCGCTTTGCCTCTTTTCTGGCACTTCTCAGGAGAATCGTTTGATATTCTTCATAAGATGCGCGAAGAATATTTCCATAATAATATTTCTTCTTATTTCCCGAACGCTTTGTCTCTCCACCTTCAATCATATGCTGATACAACTGAATCAATTCGTAACCTATTTTCCCAAACTCTGTATAAATTCCAACATACCGATATTTCACACCCATAGTCAGAGCCTGAGTTGCCAGTTTTAATGCCTCTGTCTGACGATTAAGACCATAAAGGGCAACCGCTTCTCCAAATTGGCTTTTCATGAAATATAATGGCTTATTTTTGTTTCGATAAAATAACGTTACTTTTTCTAACAACGCATACGCTTTGGCATACTGATGCAGGTTTAATAACCCCATGCCTTTTAGCAGGCAAGTGTAAGCATTTTCATAGACAATATGTTCTCCTCCAGGTAGAGTATCGTTTTGAATCCAATAAGCTAATTGGTCTCTAGACCCTTTCCACGCCTCATAATAAATGCGACATGCTTCCATGTTCATCCCCATCCACTGAGAGTATAAGTTTCCCAGTTGGGTTGTTAAAAATTGCATTGTATCTTCATAAATACTATCATTCAAATTTTTTCGATATAACTTACACATAATCTCGTAAATACCGATCAATTGATTGGTATCCGAAAGATTTTGCGTGTAGGTTAAAATATCCTGAAGCTTTTCCAATGCCTGTTTTTCACGGTTTGTCTCAAGTAAATATTCTATTTCCGCAACGTCAAAACATCCTACCTGTTCTTCACAGACAACCGCCTGCCATCTTTTTTTGTATATTCTCTGTTGCTTCACACCCTCGACAAAAAAATCTGCCAGATGCTTCCCACCACAACATATACTCATTCCACTGCTAACAAGTGTGTATAACTGTACGGTTTCTTGATCTGCCAAATAGGTTTCTGCCTGATCCAGCCAATCTTTTACACTGATCAATGGATCCAAATAGAGGAGATTTAATAATAACTCACAAATTCGACTTTTTTGTGCGTCTTCCACCTCATGGTATCTTTCTGCAAGCTTTTGCTCTAATAGCTTCACTCTATCATATTTTTCTTCGCGAAGCTCAAGGATTCCTTGTAAAAACACTTCTTCCGCGTACTCACAGATTCCATGCACATACAACAGGCACTGTTGCAATTCTTCTGTCTGCAATCCAAGTGTAATCTCTTTTACATGCATCACCAAATAAGCAGCTAATTCTTCTTTATCCTCTAACATTTCCAGACAAAGTATCGCTTCTTTTATAGCCTGATGTTTGTCATACCAATATGCGGCGCGAGTGATTTCCCCGGTTTGTAAAAGGCCTTCTCGCTCTGCTATTTTTTGCATGAATGGTTTCATCATTTCTACCATATAATAATATCCGGTATGTTTTTCATAAACCATAATTCCTGAACGGACAAGCCACAGCAGCCCATCTTCTCGCACAGATAATTGTATAATTTCTCTAAAAAAATCTTCATTTACGTATGGAAACAAACCTGCATAGATTAAAATTTTTTGTTGAATTTCTGTTTGATATTGCCAAATATTCCGATAGATATATTCGTTCAAAACTGGCGATACAATAATACCCTCTATATAAGCATCTTGCTTTGATTTCTGCCAAAATTCCGCCATAGAACGAAAAATTCCCGGCCATCCTCCAGAAAACTTTTGAATAAGCTGCATTTTTTCTCTTCCCATATGCCAGCGCATTGTTGCCAGATAATGGGACGTTTCCTCCTGGTTAAATACAATTTCTCCCGCTGATAAGACTGAAACAATTCCCTCATAACACGCTTGTTTGAATGCTTTCGGAACAATATTATCACAGATAAAAACAACCGCGCAGGAATCACCAGCATATTTTGACAAAAATAGTAATTCTTGAATAATTTGAAAATTTTCTAAATAATCAACCCGATCAAATACCAAAATATGCTGTTGCCGATTCTGCTCCAATGTCTTTAATACACACTCTATCGTTTCATGCAACTCCAAATCTTCCAGAGATCCCTGCACGACAATCCCGGCATTTTGAATCATCGCAACAAAATATGCCTGGAATTGTGATACATCATTATCACAATGATCCAGGCAATAATATCCATATAAACTCTTATAATAATTTCGTATAAAACTAAGTAATTCTGTGGTCTTTCCCATACCATGACAGCCAAACAACACTCGATGAGGATCTCTTTGTAACTGCTCCTGCAACCACTTTTGTACTCTTATTCGTTCTAACTGTCCCTTTCGTTCTGGTCCATCCAGCTTCGCTTTTAGTAATATCATTTCATCACCACAATATCTGCTGTATCGTCAGTCCAATATTTTCGTTTCTTTTAATTTATCAACAAACTCCTCTACATCCTGAGCTGCTGTCGTTCGATCAACCTCGTATTCTTCTAAAACAGCATCAATTAACTGCTCTAAACTCACTTCACTTTGCAGTTTCTCCCATAATAATGCACTGACTTCGTTTAAGGTAATTAATCCATTGAATTCCATAGCTGTGTTTCCAACCGGAACTAATATATAATCACCAGCAATTTCCCTTAAAACAAACTCTTTCTTAATTTTCATATAGCTGGTCTCCCTTTCTTTATCTTGCATAAAAAATTTATCTATCATGCCCTTTGAACAAAATAGATATCGACTCTTCTCCTTACCAGTTATGCTGCTTAACATAAAAAAATCGAAATAACAATCCAGCAAAGTTATTTCTTGAAATTAGTACTATAAATTATCATTTATTGTACAGTTTCACTATTTAAATCATAACGAATTAGGTCTTGAAAGTCAAGTCTTAATTAACCTGTATTCACAAAAGTACAGAATAATTGACATAAAATATTAATAATATTGAATTATTTTAAAAATAACAAAATGATTATCGAAATAAAAAAAACAAACATTTACACTCTAACATTCATTATTCCATTTATAAATGTCGAAAAAACATGAGTCTTGTTCCAAAAAATGATGATTTATCAGAAATAGTCAGATTTTGAGGCAACCATAAAGAACTAGAAATAAAAAAATAAATGAATACAAAAAAGGTAGATAACTAACAAATTTAGCCATCTACCTTTTATACGTCTTCACAAATGATTTATTTTCTTACTTTGATGTGTGCTTCTCTTAACTGTAATTCGGACACTTCACCAGGAGCACCGCACATCAGATCCTGTGCATTTCCATTCATTGGGAATGGGATAACTTCACGGATATTTTCTTCATCGCGTAAAAGCATGATCATACGATCGACACCAGGTGCCATACCTGCATGTGGTGGAGCACCATACTGGAATGCATTGTATAATGCACCAAATTTTTCTTTTAGGTCATCTTCTGTATATCCGGCGATTTCAAATGCCTTTATCATAATGTCTAAGTTATGGTTACGAACCGCTCCGGAAGATAATTCTACACCGTTACATACGATATCGTACTGGTATGCTAAGATTTCTTCTGGATCTTTGGTATTTAAAGCTTCTAAGCCACCCTGTGGCATAGAGAATGGATTGTGTGTGAAGATGATCTTCTTTTCTTTTTCATCATATTCATACATTGGGAAATCATTGATAAAGCAGAAACGGAAAGCGTTCTTTTCTAATAAATCTAAACGATTTGCCAATTCGGTACGAATCTGACCTGCAAATAAGTTTGCCTGTTTTTCTTTGTCAGAGATAAAGAAAATCGTATCTCCTGCCTGTAATCCAGCGATATCTGCGATTTCCTGTTTCATATCATCTGGAATAAATTTATCGATTGGTCCTTTATAAGTCATATCATCCTGAACCTGTAAATATCCAAGTCCACCCATACCGATATGTCTTGCAAATGATTCGAATTTTTTGTGGAACTTCTTAGACATCTGCTGATGAACATTGATTGCACGAACGGTTGTTCCATGGAATGGCTCGAAGGTACATCTCTGGAAAAAGTCTGTGACATCTACGATTTCCAATGGGTTGCGAAGGTCTGGTTTATCTGTTCCGTATTTTAACATTGCATCTGCATAGCTGATAACCGGATATGGAGCAGATGTCACTGCTGCACCTTCTGGAGCAAATTTTTCAAATGTCGCTGTTAACACTTCTTCTCCGGCACGGAAGACGTCTTCCTGTGTCGCAAAACTCATTTCAAAGTCTAACTGATAAAATTCTCCCGGTGAACGGTCTGCACGCGCATCCTCATCACGGAAGCATGGTGCAATCTGGAAATATTTATCAATACCAGATACCATTAATAACTGTTTATACTGCTGTGGTGCCTGTGGCAATGCGTAAAATTTGCCTTTAAATTTACGAGAAGGTACGATATAATCTCTTGCTCCTTCTGGTGAGGACGCGCAAAGAATTGGTGTCTGGATTTCTATGAAGCCCATCTCTGTCATCTTCTGTCTTAAGAAACTGATAACCTGGGAACGGAATAAAATATTATCTTTTACTTTTTCGTTACGAAGATCTAAATAACGGTATTTTAAACGTACGTCTTCACGAACTTCTTTTGAGGTCATTACTTCAAATGGAAGCTGTTTGTAAACTTTTCCTAAAATTTCAATGGATTTTGCTTCTAATTCAATTGTTCCGGTTGGAATTTTCGGATTGTATGTTTCTTCGTCACGTTTTTCTACAATTCCTTCGATAGAAACACAATCTTCTCTTGTGATTCCTTTTAATAAATCTGTATTGCGCATAACAACCTGTAATACGCCATACATATCACGTAAATCAATAAAGGAAACTCCGCCGTGATCACGGATATTTTCTACCCATCCGGCTACTTTTAGAGTTTCTCCAATCTCATTTTCACTAATTTCATTTAATACTCTGTTACGATAAATGTTTGCTGTGCTCATTTTTTAAGTTTCTCCTTCTACATGAATGCTGATTTTTCGGAATCCGTGTCTCTTTCCATTCTTTTTTATTTCATAGAAATTATAAAACATTTCTTAATACAAAAAGAGACCCTTCATCCATAACAAAATGTCAGGACGAACAGTCTAGTCCGCGGTACCACCTGATTTACTGCTTAGCAGTCACTTATAGGCTAAAAAACCTTGCCATCTGACGCGTGGCTTACGGCGCACCTACTGGGAATACTCCGTTCAGATTGCAGCTCAGAAGTGTTATTCACACAGACTCATACTACAGGGTTTCCACTCTCTCCTGCTCACTGTAAGCGAACTTCTATGCTACTTCTCTCCGTCATCGCTATAAAATACTATATATAAGATGCCTTCGATATATCGAAGACATCTTTAAATAATATACCTTATCATTTGCCTAATTGTCAACGCTCTGGTAAAAAAAGTTTAATAAAACACCTCTTCTTTTCAAAGGCAATCCCATATCCAATCATATCCTGATAACCACGGGCCAAATCAGATTCTAGATATCTTTGTTCTCTAATCTGCTCACATGCTAACACTGCGGTATCATATAAATCTTTTTCCCTGCACACTTTTAACTCCAGAACAAACCCTCTTTTTTCTTTATTAACTGGAAGATACTTAATATCACTTCTTCCATCGCCACTTTCAATATTCGAATACATATTTTCATTTGATAAAAGTCCTATCATAAAACCATGGTAAAAGCTTTCTTGGCTATCATAATAACTCACCGATTGCAAAAGAATATAATTCAAAATTTCGTTTGCCTGTTCGACATCCATATTAAGTAGTGCATGAATCAATTTCGAACGATTGGAATCCTGAATTTCCATTGCCCATTCTTGAAAAATATCTTCATAGATTGTTTTTATTTCATAATTAGGAATCATAAGTTCGTATTCATTGCGATTAATCCGTTTTTTTATCTTTAAATAACCAGAAAACAGTAAAAAACTATAAACATTATTCATGTCATCCATCTCTCGGTATGTCAACTCTGGTTTTATTTTCTTGCAAATGGCCCTTCCTGATATTAATTGATCAAAATCCCGCTTCATCTGCAGATTACCATGACTGATATAACGGTATATAATATCGTTGCTACTGGTATTTGCCCAATAAGACTGCGCATAAGTATCCGAAGTGTGTACCAACTGATCTGCATACTTTAATACACTCCATGGATTATAAATATCAGTCCTGCCAAATCGATAGCCATCATACCATTTTTGCATTGTTTCTTTGTACTGGTCAATATCGTAATCATGCAAGATCTGATTCATTTCCTCTTGTGTAAAACCAAAACAAACGGAAGCACTTTCATCTAAAATTGATCGAACAGAAAAATTATTTAACCCTGTAAAAATACTCTCCTTGGCAATTCTTAAACATCCAGTCAGCACAGCTCTTTCTAATGCGGAGTTCGTCTTTAATACGGAACTAAAAACATTTCTTAAAAAAGATACCATTTCCTCATAATATCCATTTAAATACGCACTTTGCAGAGGTACATCATACTCATCTATCAAAATCACGACATTTTTTTGATAATGATTTCTTAAAAAAATGCTCATCTGGTGTAAACTATTCTGTATTTCTCCAAACGAAGCCGTTTTTTTTCGATATTTTAGAAATAACTCTTTATCAATCTCATCTAAGGCAGAGCTAGCATATAATTCTGGAAATTGGGATGCTAACTCACCGATCAACAATTGAAACCACTCTATTTGATGATCAAAGGTATCCATTTTCATGTCTTTAAAAGATAGAAAAATGACTGGATACTGATTTTTTAATTTTATAATTTCTTGATTATGACTGATCTCCAAATTTGAAAATAAAGAATCTATATCATGCACTTTATTCGAAAAGAAGTAATATAGCATACTCATATTCAGAGTTTTTCCAAATCGTCTTGGTCTTGTGTACAAACAAACTTTTTCTTTCACCACATCCTGTATCAAAGATGTTTTATCTATATAATAATATCCCTGACTTATAAGCTCTTTAAAATCTTCTATTCCCAATGGAAGTTTCTTCATGGATTCACCTTCTTTCTCCCTCTACATAATCATAACATTTGCAATTGAATTTATTCTATAATCCCATAATGTTTCATTGCATATGCAATTCCATCATCTTCTACATTTTTCGTTGTAAATTCGGCTACTTCTTCTACAATATCCATATGTCTTCCCATAATGATTGCATGTCCTGCTGCTTTAAGCATCGTATAATCATTCGCACTGTCACCAAATGCATAGACTTTATCTCTAGGAAATCCTGATTTTTGAAGAATCGCCTCTAGTCCGGCTCCTTTGGTGCATCCTTTTGCTGTCATTTCTGTAAAATATTCGTGTGGATGATGGATAATTTCTAAATCATCTTTAAATAGATCTTCCAATTCATAATAGGTATCTAAATCATTGTACATTACAGAGATTTTATAAAATCCATCGTCCATCTGTCCCTCCCACGGTCTAAAAATAGAACGGTCAAGTCCAAAGTATTCCATAAACTGTTCATACAACTGACTTCCTAGTTTTGTCACATACGCATAAGTCTGTGTCTCAATATTGGCATAGATTTTATCTTCTTTACCCTGAAAAAACTCGTAGATTCTGCGAATGGTATCTGTTGATATTTTGTTATCAAAATATTCCGTATCTAAAAGTTTCGCATAGGCACCATTTGTTGTAATAAAACCATCGAATAAATGTTTCATCGATTCCACCATGCCAATGCTTCTTCCCGATGCCAAAATGGTCAAATAACCATTTTCACGTGCTTGATTTAATGCTGCAATTGTTGTTTCACTGATGTCATGGATGCCGATACTGCCATCCACTAACGTACCATCATAGTCAAATAATAAAAGACCTTTTACGTTGTCCATATTTTTTCTTCCTCCCAATCATTGAAAAATGAACTATTCCGTCCGTCTGACAATATTTCATTTTTGTCTGTAGAGTTCTCTTCCTATTTATATATTAACGTAATTACACTGTTTTCTCAATGAAAAGATTGTATATCAGATGTGAGATAACTCCCATCTGATATACGCTCCGCGAGGATGCACAGGGATTCGGCTAGGTATTATGTCAGCAAAAGCTGACCCGAATCCCGTGCCAAGACTCGCTCACGAGTCTTGAACTATGCGTATCCTTTCCTGCTTCAAAACTTGCAGTTCCCACCATCAAGTGATAATATATAGTAGAATAATTATACGTAAAATGATAATAGGAGGAACCCCCATGACAAACAACGAAAAAGCATTACAGCTTCACAAAGAATGGAACGGCAAGATCGACACAACAGCGAAATGCGAAGTAAAATCAAAAGAAGATTTAGCTCTTGCCTACACCCCTGGTGTTGCAGAGCCATGTAAAGTCATTGCTAAAGACCCAGAAGCTGCTTATGAATATACAATTAAATCAAATACAGTTGCTGTCGTTTCCGACGGAAGTGCAGTATTAGGACTAGGCAATATCGGTGCAAAAGCAGCCATGCCGGTTATGGAAGGAAAAGCTGTATTATTTAAAGAATTTGGAAATGTCAATGCATTCCCTATTTGCCTGGATACACAGGATGTAGATGAAATCGTAGAAACCGTTGTCCGCATTGCCCCTGCATTTGGCGGTATCAACTTGGAAGACATCTCTGCACCTAGATGTATCGAAATCGAAAACAAATTAAAAGAACGTCTGGATATCCCTGTATTCCATGATGATCAGCATGGAACAGCAATTGTTGTATTAGCTGGCGTTATCAATGCAATGAAAGTGACCGGACGCAAGAAAGAGACGAGCAAAGTTGTTATCAATGGCGCTGGATCTGCTGGAATGGCAATCACAAAATTATTACTCCGCTATGGATTTAAAGATGTTACCATGTGTGATATTTCTGGTATTTTGGGCAAAGATTCTGAAAATCTCAACTGGGCACAAAAAGAACTGATGGATGTGACTAATCTTGAGAACAAAAAGGGAACTTTAGCGGATGCACTCATCGGTGCAGATATTTTTGTCGGCGTTTCTGCTCCTAATATTGTATCAAAGGAAATGGTTGCTTCTATGAATAAAGACGCGATCATCTTTGCAATGGCAAATCCAGTACCGGAAATTATGCCTGACCTGGCAAAAGAAGCCGGCGCAAAAGTAGTGGGAACCGGCCGTTCTGACTTCCCAAATCAGGTAAATAATGTAGAAGTCTTCCCAGGAATCTTTAAAGGTGCTTTAGAAGGTCGTGCAACTGCCATTACAGAAGAAATGAAACTGGCTGCTGCAATTGCTATTTCATCACTGATACCAAATGACGAATTAAGCGATACCAACATCTTGCCTGAACCTTTTGATCCAAGACTTGCTGATGTTGTATCAAAAGCTGTAAAGGATCATATCTAGAATGAAACACACAAACTGGCACGGAAAACGATTTTATTCCTTTGACAGTTATATTAAACAGACTTTTGGCAAAAAATTATATAAGGTCTCTTTAGATGCCGGCTGCACCTGCCCGAACCGGGATGGTACAAAAGGCATCGGAGGCTGTACTTTTTGCAGTGCAGGCGGTTCCGGTGACTTTGCATCTTCAAGGACAAAATCAATTTCCGAGCAGATTGAAGATGGAATCCAATTAGTTTCCAAAAAGGCAGAAACAGACCAATATATTGCTTATTTTCAGGCATTTACGAGTACGTATGGTCCCATGAAAAGCCTACGTGCCAAATTTTTGGAAGCAATTGATCATCCAAAAATCGCAGCCATCTCTATCGGAACCAGACCTGATTGTCTGCCTGAGGAAATGCTCGATCTTTTAGAGCAATTAAATGCGATTAAACCTGTATTTATTGAACTGGGATTGCAAACAATTCATGAAGATACTGCACGTGCTTTTCATCGCGGCTATTCTCTGGATGTTTTTGAACAAGCTGTTTTTGCATTATCAAAAAGACAGATTTCAATTATCGTTCATCTGATATTGGGATTGCCGGGAGAGACGAAATCTCAGATGTTAGAATCAGTAACCTACTTAAATCATCTTCCAATACATGGTGTGAAACTATCTATGCTTCATGTATTAGAAGGTACTGTTTTAGGCGAACAATATAAAGCACATCCTTTTCCGGTTTTTGCACCGGAAGAATATGTCGATTTTATTATTCAGTGTATCGAACATTTACGAGAAGATCTTGTTATTCACCGAATCACCGGCGATGGTCCAAAACATTTATTGATTGCCCCTTTATGGAGCGGTAACAAACGGTTCGTTTTAAATACGATTGCCCATGAAATGAAAATCAGAGACAGTTATCAGGGGATTCATGCTCAGACAAGGAGTGATAAACATGCAACAGGATTCAAATACTCTATATAAATTAATTGTTTTATTTATGCTTGATAAGGTAGACTTCCCGCTAACAAATTCACAGATATCCGAATTTATCCTTGATCAAGGTTACACCAATTATTTTACTTTACAAACAGTGATCAACGAATTACTAGATTCTGATATGATTCGAGTAGAAAATATACGAAATTCCTCTCTTTATCATCTAGAATCCGCTGGTAAAGAAGCCGTCGATATCTTCGAAGATCGAATTCCTGATGTGATCAAACAAGATATTTTATCTTTCTTTGAGAAAAACAAATACGAATTGCGTAGTGAAGTCGAAATTACTGCCGATTATTATCCAACCAGGAAAGATGAATATTATGTAGACTGTAAAATCAAAGAAAAAGGAAATGTTTTGCTAGAACTAAGACTCAATGTTTACTCAAAAGAACAGGCAATCCATATTTGTGATGATTGGCACAAAGACAGTTCCGATGTATACGGATACCTTGTAGAAAAATTGATGTCAAAATAACAAAACAAGATTATAAAGAAAGCCATAGGAAATCTCAATTTGACGCATTTCCTATGGCTTTTTATCATTCTTCTGACTCTAATACAAATTCATCGATAAATTCCCAGATTTCCTCTCTTCCCTGCTTTGTCACTGCAGAATACGGAAAAATCGGTGTATTCCCGCGAAGTTGTAATTTCTCACGAATCGCCTTGATATGTTTTTGTACCTGACTTCTTTTTAATTTGTCCAGTTTCGTCGCAATAATGACCGGATAGTAACCATTAGAAAGTATCCAATCGTACATCTGGCAATCATTTGCTGATGGATCATGTCGAATATCAATTAGCAAAAAGACAATGGCTAACTGTTCTGACTGATGCAAATAATTCTCGATCATCTTTCCCCATTTTGCCTTTACGGACTGTGTCACTTTTGCGTATCCATACCCTGGTAAATCGACAAAATATAAGGCGTCATTGATATTATAAAAATTAATTGTCTGTGTCTTTCCCGGCTGGGCAGAAATTCTCGCATAGGATTTTCGATTCATCAAACCATTGATCAAAGAAGATTTTCCCACATTAGATTTTCCTGCAAATGCAACTTCTGGAAGTGTATTTTTCGGCAATTTACTCGTAATTCCACAAACTGTTTCCAAATTTACTGATTTTATAACCATCAAATTCCTCCTTAAACAAATGCTCCGTTGATAACTTCTGTCATATGAGAGGCGTAAGTAATCGTAAGTCCATCGGTAATTTCCCGATTGATATCTTTTACATTTTTCTTGTTCTTTCGTGGTATAAATACTTCTTTCGCCCCTGCATTTTTCGCCGCGAGAAGTTTTTCTTTTAATCCTCCAATCGGCAAAACATTTCCACGCAGAGTAACCTCACCGGTCATAGCAATATCACCGCGCACTTCTTTTCCTGTCACCGCTGATAAAATGGCTGTCGTCATTGTAATGCCAGCGGATGGACCATCTTTAGGCACCGCACCTTCCGGCACATGAATATGTAGATCATGCTTTTCAAAATAATCTTCTGGAATATCATAAGATTCACTGATCGAGCGCACATAACTAATCGCAATCTGTGCTGATTCTTTCATGACATCTCCAAGATTACCTGTCAATTGCAGTTTTCCTTTTCCCGGCATCGTATTGACTTCGATCGGCAGTGTGGTTCCGCCAACACTTGTCCACGCTAATCCGCGCACGATTCCACACTGTGGAGATAGTTCCTCTTTCTCTTCTGCATATGGAGCTGTTCCCAGCATTTCACGAACTCTTTTCTTTGTGATCGTCACATGATCCTTCTCTTTTTCCAGAAGAAATCTGGCCGATTTACGACAAATGTCGCCAATTTTATGCTCCAAAGAACGAACGCCCGCTTCTCTTGTATAGTTACGAATGATTTCCCAGACTCCTTCTTTACGGAAACGTACTTGCCTATCTGTCAGACCATTGGCAATCTGTTGTTTTTTAATCAAATATTGCTCTGCAATATGGAATTTCTCATTTTCTGTGTAGCTGGAAACTTCAATAATTTCCATTCTATCATACAATGGTTTAGGGATCATCGAGGCATCATTTGCCGTTGCCAAGAAAAGGACTTCACTTAAATCAAGCGCAACTTCCAAATAATGATCGCGGAAGTTTACATTTTGTTCTCCATCAAGCACTTCTAACAACGCGGAGGCGGTGTCACCTCTTTGATCTTTTCCTGTTTTATCAATTTCGTCAAGTAAGATCAATGGATTTGCAACTCCTGCTTTCTTAATTGCCTCTGCAATTCGACCAGGCATTGCCCCAATATATGTTTTTCGATGACCTCGAATTTCTGCTTCATCACGGACACCCCCAAGAGAAATCCGCACATATTCTTTACTAAGCGCACGCGCAATGGATTTTGCAATGGATGTTTTTCCAGTACCCGGAGGACCAACAAGACAAATAATCGGTGCCTCACCTTTATTGGTCAATGTTCGAACAGCAAGAAATTCCATAATACGTTCTTTGATCTTCTCTAAGCCATAGTGATCCTCTTCCAAAATCTTTGCCGCCTGTTTCAAATCATGATTTTCATCTTTTCTTTTATTCCACGGCATTTCAAGCATCGTTTCAATATAATTACGCAGCATACCGCTGTCCCCAGCCATTGCCGGCATACTCTTAAAACGATTGATTTCCTTTATGATTTTTTCTTTTACTTCATCTGATGCATCTAGTTCCTTTGCTTTTGCCAAGAAAATATCGGCATCTTCCTCAATCGATGTTTCACCAAGTTCTTCGCGAATTACCTGTAATTGTTCACGAAGCATATAATCACGCTGGCTTTTATCCACAGCTGCTTTTACTTTTACCTGGATTTCCTTTTGTACACGTGCAATCTCACATTCTTCTGTCAAAACGACCAACATTCTTTGACTTCGTTCCTGCAGGTCAGATAATTCTAAAATCTCCTGCTTTTTTTCCAAGGAAAACGGCAAATGAGTCGCAATCTCATCAATTAAATTTTCTAAATCCTGTATACGTAGAGTTTTTGATACAAACTCCCGATTGAGCTGTGGGTTTTGTGCATGATATGCTCGTAAACCATTTTTTACAGATTCGATATAAGCCTCTTCCTGATATATCTCAAATTCTTTTATTGTCTCTATTTTCTTCGTTTCTACACGAAAAGAAGGCTCTGTCTCACAAATTTCAATAATTTCTGCTCGTTCTATCCCTTCTACAAAGACACGAACAATATTCTGTGGTAATTTTACAACCTGTTTAATCTTAGCAACTAAACCAACCTCATATAAATCCGCTGGTGCTGGATTTTCGATTCCAGCATCTATCTGATTGCTAAGAAAAATCATTTGATCATTCTGCATTGCTTCCTCAATTGCGGCAATTGATTTTTTTCTCGATACATCAAAATGAATCGTTGATTTCGGATAAATCATTTTATCTCGCAATGCCAGCATTGGTAATACTCTTGTCATAACTACTCCTACTTCTGCGGTAAATGGAAATACAACTTCTTCCTCATGTATAAGAAATCTGCTCCCATAAAGCGAACTCTATGGAAGCAGGTATTTTACACTCATACTTAGGCAATTTCACCATTATTTTTCTTTGCTCTTTTGGATGTTAATGACTTTACTGCCTTTTTATCTTCGGAACGAATCATAATCGGTTCTGCTCCTTTTTCGACAACATCCTTTGTAATAATACATTTTCGAATATATTCATCCGATGGCACCAAGTACATCAAATCCATGATTACAGATTCCATAATTGCACGAAGCCCTCTGGCTCCTGTACTACGTTCAATCGCTTTATGGGCGATTGCCTTTAATGCATCTTCTTCAAATTCCAATTCTACCCCATCTAATTCGAATAATTTACAATACTGTTTTACGATAGAATTCTTTGGTTGTGTCAAAATATTGACCAAGGCATCTTCGTCTAGTTTATCCAAAGATACAACGACTGGAACACGTCCAACAAATTCTGGAATCAAACCGAATTTCACTAAATCCTGTGGTAATACATCTTTTAACAGAACTCCAATGTCTTTTTTGCTCTGCTGTTCGATCACAGCATTGAAACCTAATGACTTTTTACCTGTTCTGGACTCGATAATCTTTTCTAATCCATCAAATGCTCCACCACAAATAAATAAAATATTTGTGGTATCAATCTGAATAAATTCCTGATGAGGGTGTTTTCTTCCTCCTTGTGGAGGTACAGAAGCAGTTGTTCCCTCGATAATTTTTAATAATGCCTGCTGTACACCTTCCCCTGAAACATCACGGGTAATGGATGTATTTTCAGACTTTCTTGTAATTTTATCAATTTCGTCAATATAAATGATTCCACACTCAGCACGTTCAATGTCATAATCTGCTGCCTGAATAATTTTTAATAAAATATTTTCGACATCTTCACCAACATAACCAGCCTCTGTTAAGGCAGTTGCATCTGCAATTGCAAATGGCACATTTAAAATCTTTGCCAATGTCTGTGCAAGTAAAGTCTTTCCAGATCCTGTCGGTCCAAGCATCAATATATTACTCTTTTGTAATTCTACATCTGAATTTTCATTTGCAAGAATTCTTTTATAATGATTGTACACCGAAACAGCAAGTACTTTTTTTGCATCTTCTTGTCCAATAACATATTGATCCAAAAATTCCTTGATTTCCTTTGGTTTTAATAAATTAATTCCATCCTGATTATCATATGGTACAAATTCATCTGCAATGATTTCACTGCAAATTTCAATACATTCATCACAAATGTATACACCCTTTGCTTTTGGTCCAGCAATCAGTTTTCTCACCTGATCCTGAGTCTTATTACAAAAAGAGCATCGAAATTGCTTTCTATCATCCATTCTACCTGCCATACTATCTTCTACCTCTTACTAATCACACTGTCGATCAATCCATATGCTGCTGCTTCCTCAGCGGACATGTAATTATCACGCTCTGTATCAGCTGCAATTTTCTCATAAGGCTGACCTGTGTTTTCACTTAAAATTGTATTTAATTTCTGTTTAGTTTTAATAATATGATTTGATACAATCTCGATATCTGTAGCCTGACCCTGAGCTCCACCGGAAGGCTGATGAATCATAATTTCAGCATTTGGAAGCGCATAGCGTTTTCCTTTTGCACCACCGGCAAGTAAAAATGCTCCCATGCTGGCTGCCATACCCATACAAATCGTAGAAACATCACATTTGATATACTGCATTGTATCATAAATTGCCATACCAGCTACCACAGATCCACCAGGACTGTTGATATATAAATTAATATCTTTATCTGGATCTTCAGATTCCAAGAATAATAACTGAGATACAATCAAACCTGCTGATACATCTGTTACTTCTTCCCCTAAAAAGATAATTCTGTCTTTTAATAGTCTTGAATAAATATCATAAGAGCGTTCACCCCTACCTGTTTGCTCAATAACATAAGGTACAAAACTCATTGAAATTCCTCCTATCTCATAATTTACCCATAATATTGATAATATATTATAATAGCGTAAAGAAAGGGAAGATACTTCCCTTTCTTTTCTGGTGTATTTTTATAATTTATCTTATTATTTAGATTCTGCAACTAAGAAATCAACTGCTTTTTGAACAGCAATATCTTCTTTCATCTGAGTTTTTTCTGCATCACCCATTAATTCTTGAAGTTTATCAACTTCCATCTGATACATTTCTGCCATCTTAGCAATTTCAGCATTTAAATCTTCATCAGATGCTTCAATATTTTCAGCAGCAACAACAGCTTCTAATACTAATCTAGACTGAATACGTTTTTTAGCCTGTGGTTTTAAATCTTCCATGAACTGTTCCTGAGTCATGCCTGTAAACTGTAAATACTGCTCAAGCTGTAATCCCTGATAGCTAATATTCTGAGCAAATTCATTTGCCATCTGCTCTGTCTGTTCTTCGATCATAGCTTCTGGAATATCCATTGTTGCATTTTCAATTGCTAAGTCAACTACTTTATTTTCTTTTTCTGTCTTAGCAGCCTTTTCTTTCTGCTCTACTAATTTTGCACGAATATCTGCTTTGTATTCATCTAATGTATCAAATTCAGATACTTCTTCTGCAAATTCATCATCGATCACTGGAAGTTCTTTTACTTTGATACCATTGATTTTTACTTCAAAAACAGCTTCTTTTCCAGCTAATTCTGGTGCATGGTATTCATCTGGGAATGTAACATTTACTTCTACTTCATCACCAATGTTCTTACCAATTAACTGTTCTTCAAAGTTATCGATGAAAGAACCAGAACCGATTACTAATGTCTGGTTTTCAGCCGTACCGCCTTCAAACTTAACGCCATCAACAGAACCAGAGTAATCGATCAATGCGATATCTCCATCTTCAATCGCTCTATCTTCAACAGCAACTTCTCTTGCATTTTCTTCCTGCTGTTTTACTAATTCAGCAGATACTTCTTCATCTGTTACTTCTTCTACTTCAACAGGAGCTTCTAATCCTTTGTATTCTCCTAATGTTACTTCTGGTTTTAAAGCAACTTCTGCAGTAAAGATGAAAGATTTTCCTTTTTCAATCTGTTCGATATTAATTTCCGGACGACTAACAATTTCTAAATCGCAGTCTTTCATTTCTTCAGAGTATGCCTTTGGAATAATAATATTGGCAGCTTCTTCATAAAATACTTCTGGGCCATATAATTTTTCGATGTATACCTGAGGTACTTTTCCTTTACGGAATCCTGAAATATTAAAGCTCTTCTTCTGCTTTTTATAAGCTTCTGTTGTAGCTTTCTTAAACTCAGCCGCATCTACTTCGATTGTTAATTTCGCCATATTATGTTCCAATTTTTCAATTTGTAAACTCATTTTATGAATCCTCCTAAATTTATCTTCTTAATATCAGTGTCTTTGCCTTATATAGCAAAAGCTACCTATTTACGCCAAAGACTTGCATATCTTTCCATATTAGACATTTTAAAATTATACCATAACAAAAATACTCTGTCTACTATTTTATTCCTTTCAAAACGTAGTAAATATGCACATAATCATACATATTTCTTATTCGGCACCTTTTCTATAAATATACTGTGGAGATCTACGCAGTGTCCTTGGTGCTTTACTGATAATATCTACTTCGAATGTATCTCCGTCATGGATATCTTCTTTTGATATCTCGAGCAAATGCTCATTGTGGAATGTAGTTGATATTTTATTGTCTTCTACAAGAACATTACAATAGTTGGTAAAATTATTTCCCCAGATGAAAATACTATTGTCTGACTCATAAATCTTCTTAACTTCAAGATCCTTGACACCGAATACAATATCTGTTGGTTCATATGGATTTTCCTGATTATAAATATAATTCTTTCCATAGAAAATGTCATATTGTAAATTAATCAGATCTTCCATATATGTATCGGAATCTTTTTGTGTCTGATGGAATTTTGTCAGTAATCCATCATGAAGTCCGACACGATCCATAATCGTCGATGCCAACTGATAAGTTTCAATATTTGCATCCTGTTTTTTGAGTCCGATATTGTCCCAGATAAAATAACTTGTCCAGTACTTATTTCCGTATGTTAAGTCTTCATCTTCGACATCCAAACTTGGTAAATGGTCACCATACATAACCAGAATTGTATCTTCGCCTCGTTTCTTTAAAGACTGAACCAAACTTTCAACAAATTGATCCATCTGATAAATTTGGTTTGTATAATAAATGTATTTATTGCGAAGCGCTTCGTCCTCAATACCTTCTACATCGATCACTGGATTTTCGATAATTTCGTTACTTGGATAATCACCATGTCCCTGAACAGAAATCGTGTAAATAAAATCTTGATTAGGGGTTGAATCAAGAACACTCTTGATCTGACCGGTCAAAATTTCATCTTTTGACCAACCATTTTCTGTCCATTTCTTAATATCCATACATTCTTTCGAAGTAAATGTATCATATCCTAAATTGGCAAAAACCAAATCTCTATCATAAAATGCCGCACTGTTGTTATGAATTGCATGTGCGGAATATCCTTCCTGTTTCAGATCTGTCATCACGCTTTCCGTTGTCTGGTCCTGAAGAACCGTCTTATATGGATATTCTGCCGCACCAAATACATCTAGATTCATCTGTGTCATAATCTCAAACTCCGTATTTGCTGTACCGGCTCCATACGAAGGTGTCATCGTATGACCAGAAGAATATTCTCTCATATATTTATGGAAATTTGGTAATGGATCTTTATTAAACTTCAATCCTTTTACCTGTGTTGGATCAAAAAAGGACTCCAACTGTACAAAAATAATATTCGGTTTCTTTTTCTTTATTTTTGACTTTTTAACTATGGCTTTACTGTCCTTTTCTGTCTTGTTCTTAATCTGTGCAATATGTTCTTCTGAATAATCGGACGGTTTATCAATTCCCGTCTTCAATGCCGTCACACTAAAACAATATGGAGTACCATAATCTGAATATGCAAGTCGAATATTATGAATTTCCGTTGTGATAAAACCAGTGTTCAAATTATATTTTGTCGTTCCACAAAAAGCGATTACAATAACTACAAAAGCCACAACATTGCGGATTGTTCTCGGCTTTGAAAACTTGTCTTCACTCGGCAAATACAAGAAACCTACGACCAAAAGTACCAATCCAATCAACAGTCCCACTGCCATCATAATAATCGATGAAATCGAATAATAATTCGTAATAACCGGAAGTACCGATTTCATCAAAGTGATGTCTACATAGGTAAATGGTGTATTACGACTGTCAAGCATCATAAAGTTGACTAATCCGACAGCACCCCATAATATAGATACAACAATGTAAACAAAAATACGCCGCCTTACGATCAAGACGATCGAATATGAGAAAAAAATGATGAAAACACTATATAAAAACATCGTTGTTTTCTCAGATATAAATCCCCATGCACTTAATGGGAATGTCTGTCTGCCTGCTATTTCCAAAACAACTGCTAAAATAACTGCTAAAACAGCATTCAACAAAAGTGGTTTTTCATAGAAAAACTTCATAATTGCTGTCAGTACTTTCCAGATTGGACGTAATATGAATTTGATTTTTTCCTTTATTAAGTTTTTAATGTTTGTTAATCGTTCTTTCATTCTACTTCACCTATTTTGTTACCATTTCATATTATAGCTTAATCGTAACCTATTTTATCATAATCAACATTGCTATTATACCATTTTAAAAAAAAACTATCTATACAAATTCTCTTATAATTTTCTTAAATATTTACTGTAATTTCACAAAGCTTTCTTTTTCGCTTGACTTTTTAATTTTATAATGATAGTATTATTGCGATTCTTAGGAGCTGTGTGGTTTTGCCCCTCTGAATTAATAAATCAAGGAGGTTATAAAGACAAATAGCGAGCGCCAGATCCTGTCTGGAACGGATATTTAAGACAGGATGACGAGGAGAAGGATGATCGAATATTCGGCGGATGTCCTTCCGTACTGCTTTGGGTACGTATTTTCTGACAAACTCCAAAAGTAATTTTGGAAACAAATTCAGGATTACCAAAGCGAAAAAACCACCATATTATAAATTAACAAACAATATTACTATTCAAATGATTATATGGATAGTCCGAAAACAGAATAAAGGAGATTTTCAATATGTGTGGAATTATTGGATTTACAGGAAAGAAACAGGCGTCTAATATCTTGATCGATGGGTTACAAAGCCTTGAATATCGTGGATATGACAGCGCTGGAATCGCACTTGTACAGGACGAACAAACAAAAGTAATCAAGACTACCGGTAAAGTTGCTGAACTTCGTGATAAAGTTGCCAACACCGAAGGTACACATGGTACATGCGGAATCGGACATACTCGTTGGGCAACTCATGGTGGTGTTACGACTACAAATGCTCATCCACATCAAACACCGAAAGTAACATTGATTCATAATGGTATTATCGAAAACTATCAGGAAGTTGCTGCTGATCTTGCAAAAAAAGGCTATACTCCAATTTCTGAAACAGATACAGAAATTGCCGCTTTACTGATTGATTCTTTATATGACGGTGATCCATTTGAAGCTTTGAGAAAAGCCGATGACATTTTAGAAGGTGCTTATGGATTCTGTGTTATGTTTAAAGACAGACCAGGTGTCATTTACTGTATGCGTAATGCAAGCCCATTGGTTGCAACTCATACAGAAGATGGTTCTTATATCGGTTCTGATGTTATCGCATTGATCCCATATTCTAAGGATTATTTTGTAGTACCAGAACACCACATCGTCGTATTAGAAAAAGAAACAATTACATTATATACAATGGATGAACAGGAAGTAACACCAAAAATGTTACATGTAGACTGGGATACAACTGCTGCACAAAAAGGTGGATATGATTATTTCATGCAAAAAGAAATTTATGATCAACCGGAAGCAGTCAAAAATACGATCACGCCTCGTATTCATAAAGGAAAAGTTGATTTCTCAGCAGATAATATCAATGATGATATATTTACAGATATTAACCGTGTGATTGTAACTGCCTGCGGAACCGCTTATCATTCCGGATTAGTAGGAAGATCCATCATCGAAACATTAAACCGCATCCCAGTTACGGTAGAAATCGCTTCCGAGTTCCGTTATATGAATCCGATCATGGATGAACATACACTCGTTGTCGTTATCACTCAGTCTGGCGAAACAGCTGATTCTTTAGCTGCTCTTCGTCTTGCAAATGAACGTGGCGCTAAGACAATTTCTATCGTAAACGTAAAAGGTTCTAGTATTGCCCGCGAAAGCGACTATGTACTTTATACACATGCCGGTCCGGAAATTGCTGTTGCAAGTACAAAAGCATTTACAGTTCAATGTTGTGGTATGTATCTGATTGCATTAAAATTGGCAGAAATCAACGGTACTTTAAATGATGAAGAATTAGCAACCTATTTAGACAATTTCGTTGCTGCATCTAAAACAATTGATGCTGTTTTAGAACAGGATGCTTACATTAAAACAATTGCAGAAAAAATCAAAGATACTTACTCTGCTTTCTATATCGGAAGAGGTTTGGACTATGCATTTGCATGTGAAGGTTCTTTAAAATTAAAAGAAATCTCTTATGTAAACTCTGAAGCATACAATGCAGGTGAATTAAAACATGGAACGATTTCTCTTGTTACAGAAGGTGTTCCAATTATTGCTGTAGCAACACAGGATGATATCTTCTCTAAGACAGTTGCCAATGTCGAGGAGGTAAAAGCCCGCGGTGCTCATGTCATCTTTATCACTGATGAAGATATGAGTAACTATGAAGGTTTATATGATGATTTGATCCAAGTACCTAAGACGGATGATTTCTTCGGTGGATTTGGTACAACAGTGGCTATGCAATTATTGGCTTACCACACAACCGTATACAGAGGATATAATGTTGACCAGCCACGTAACCTTGCAAAATCCGTAACAGTTGAATAAAATTTTATACAGCCTTTGTAGTAACTACAAAGGCTGTTTTTGTCTACATATATAAGGAGAATTTTATGCTAAAAGCAATTATTTTTGATATGGACGGAGTCATTGCTGACACAGAACCAGGCTACAAAATTGCCACCGATGAGTTCTTAAGAGAGCAGGGAATTATAACTGCAGACGATTATCAAGATCAGTTTATTGGAATCACAAATGAAGCGATGTGGACTACGATCATAAATGATTTTCAATTGCCATTTACGATCGATGAATGTGTCGATGCGATTAACCAAAAGCGAGCGTTAATGGAAAAAGAGAATGGACTTCATCCACTACCAAATATCCTTGGACTGATCAGACGATTTCATGATGCTAATTTGCATCTTGCCATCGCCTCTTCTTCTCCGATGTCAGAAATTGACCGAATTGTTGACTTATTTGCCATTCGCCAGTATTTTTCAGCATTTATTACCGGAACAGAATGTGAAAATTCCAAGCCCGATCCGGAAGTATTTTTCAGAGCTGCCAAAGCATTACAGGTAAAACCGGAGGAATGTCTTGTGATCGAGGATTCAAACAACGGACTGCTTGCTGCGAAACGTGCAGGCATGAAAGCAATCGGCTTTGCCAATCCGCTGTTTGGCAACCAGGATTTATCTACTGCAACCATTGTAGTTTCTTCTTTTACCGATGTAACCACTGAAATGTGTTATCAATTAATGCAGGATTAGTCTTGATTGAAATAAAGCGAAGCAAATAGCTCAAAGCTTGAGAGATTTGCTCCGCTTTTTTAATTCATAAATAAAATCTTTTCTTTCGCCACCGATATCTGAATGTTACGTTCATTTTTTTTAGCCTCGCCATCCGTATGTATATATTGTCCATTTGGAACAATCATTTTAGCTTGTTCAAATTCAAACTGATACACCCCACGACAACCAGTATGACGTCCTATCGCTGCAAGAGGTATGATAAAAGGTATCCTCCACTTTGGTATTCCTTTTGCCACACATATATTCATCTTACCATCCCCTGTTTTCGCTTGTGGACAAAAGCAGAAGCCACCCCCTTCATATGGAAGGTTATGGAACGAAACAAATAAAAATCCATCGCCCTCCAAATACCGTTTATCGTCAACGATCAAAGTTGCCGAAAATGTTTCTGCAAAAATCAAATAGCGGATTCCAATCAAAAGATACACTAGTTTACCCAAATGCAAAAAATTTAAAATCTGTTTTATTTTCGTGTGATCTGCTTCATAGCAAATCCTCGCATCATAACCCATACCACTGCTGACAAAGAATCGATGCATCTTCCCATTTTGATATTGAATGATTCCATAATCTACATTTCTACAACTTTTATTGGATATAATCTTTCTTAATTCTTTTTTAAAATCCTTGCTAATCTTCATGCCCCGTGCAAAATCATTGCCTGAACCAACTGGAATAAATCCGAGCTTAATATTTTTCACCCGTAACATTCCATTTAAAAATTCATTGATCGTGCCATCCCCACCGACAACAACAATGCGACGTTCTGTTGTTCCCTGCGTTAATTTTCTGGCCAAATAAACCATATCTCTGGGTCTTTTGGTCCGATAGCATTTATATTTTTCCCCACGCTCCATTAATATTCGCTCTACTTCTTTCCATATACGCTGCCCATCATTCGACCCGGCATATGGATTTATCACAAAATATAACATACCTGTCTCCTTTTCATTTTTCATAAAACTATTGTACCATAAAGGGCAACTTCAAAACACTAATATATAGCGGAGCGTTTTTTATTTCATAGGAAATTACAACGTAATTTCCTATGAAATAAAAAACACCCAACTAGTCAAATGACCAGTTGGGTATCTTCCTTACAGTAAATCTGCTAATTCATAAATCAATTTTTCCGTTTTTTCCCATCCCAAACAAGGATCTGTAATTGATTTTCCATAAATGCCTTCTCCAATTTTCTGGCAGCCATCTTCAATATAACTTTCGATCATCAGCCCTTTTACCAAACTTCGTACTTCTTTTGAATAACGGCAACTATGAAGAATTTCTTTACTGATTCTTATCTGCTCTATATATTGTTTACAGGAATTGGAATGATTACAGTCTACAATCGCAGCCGGATTGGCTAGCTGTTTTTCCTGATACAGATCATATAAATGAATCAGGTCTTCATAATGGTAATTCTGACGATTTTGTCCATGTCGATTAACCAGTCCACGTAAAATTGCATGAGCGTATGGATTTCCTTCTGTCTCCACTTCCCATCCACGATAAAGGAATGTATGGCCTCTTTGTGCAGCTGTAATAGAATTCATCATGACAGAAAGATCTCCGGAAGTTGGATTTTTCATTCCTACTGGAATACCGACTCCACTCGCTGTCAAACGATGCTGCTGATCTTCCACAGAACGAGCACCAACAGCTACATAACCTAAAATATCAGACAAGTAGCGATGATTTTCCGGATATAACATTTCATCTGCAAAAATCATTCCTGTTTCCTCAACTGCACGAATATGTAGTTTACGAATTGCAATAATCCCCTCAAGCATATCTGGTTTTTTCTCAGGATCCGGCTGATGAATCATCCCTTTATATCCCTCACCAGTTGTACGAGGTTTATTTGTATAAATACGTGGAATAATCATAATTTTGTCTTTGACTTTATTTTGTACATCCGCAATACGATAAATGTAGTCCATCACAGACTCTTCGTGATCTGCAGAACAAGGTCCAATGATCAAAAGCATTCTATCGTCATCACCGCGAAAAATTGCTTTCATTTCTTCCATACGAACTTCACGTGTCTGTCTTGCTCTATCAGAAATTGGAAATTGTTCCTTAATTTCATGCGGAACCGGCAATTTTCTTATCATTTTCATCTGCATTGTATGTCACTCTCGCTTTCTTTTTCTAAAATCTCTTCTATTATAACGAAGTGAGATCAAAAAAACAACTCCCCTGATAAAGCAATCAAACATGATTTACTGAATGATCTGTTCATAAAAATCATAAAATTTGAGAATCCGTAAAAAAGTAATTCGATCTCTAATATATGGTGCTACCCTAGCAGTTTTTTTCTTCATTGAAGAATCAAATCCCAATTCTTCCAAAGTTGTAATTCCGTGGAGCATCTGTAGCATCCTCTTTAATTCTTCCGCTTTTGGTATTCCCTCAATAATCTGTATAATTTCTGCTGTTTTATCTTTTAATACAGTAGCATCAATCGTGTCTAATAAATTCGGATCATTTGTTTTCTTAATACTTTCACATAATTCCTTATTCTTAAATGTCTTTTCAATCAAATCTGTTTCGATTTCAACACAATTTTTCAGATTGAATTTTCCAGTTTTTAGATATTCTGTTGCTTTGTGATAAATATTGCTTACCTGAATCAAGGCAACCCCAACTTTTTCACCATGATATGCATCCACTTCTTCGTTGATGACTGCCATTTCCCAAAAATGTGCCATATGATGTTCTGCACCAGAGGCCGGTCTAGAATGTCCTGTCATCTGCATTGCCAAGCCCGATAACAACAGTCCATACATCAGTTCTTCATAAGCGGCAATCTCACCATTTTTAATGCCCTCCAACGATGCTTTTAAATTATCCAAAGCCTCATACTCCATATTGCAGATTTGATCACAAATATATTCCCCATTTAAAATGTTTGTAATTTTCCAATCGGCCAAAGCAGTATATTTCCCTAATAAATCTCCAACTCCTGATGCTGTTAAACGCATTGGTGCATTGGCAATTACCTTACTATCAGCAATTACCAAAATCGGTGAAACGGCAATCATACTTTTCTTAAATCCATACCAAGACATCGCAGCTACCGTTGAAACATATCCATCAACACTCGCTGCTGTCGGAATAGAAATAAATGGTATTCCCTTTTGATATGCATGATATCTAGTCAGATCATGGATTGTTCCTGAACCTACTGCAATCATACAATCAATGCCCTGCATAGCATCCAATTCTTCCTGTACCAATGCAACACCAATTTCATTTGCATGAAGATTTTTTGGATTTAATTTAATAACCTGAATTCCCTCTACTAATTTTTCTACTTCTTTTCCTGCTGCCTCATAGGTGTTTTCATCACACACCATTGCGAAATGATGATATTTCGCGTATGGTTCTTTTTTCAAGTAATCGGGAATTTTTTGCAATGCATCCTCTTCTAATATAACATCATCAACAACCAACTGATGATCCTTACCACAGCTACACTGACCAATAAATTTTTTCATATCTATCTTCATAATATAAAACTCCTTCCTTATAAAAATAACAATATACGAAATACAGAAGCTACATCTTCCTGTTTGATGATTTCTCTTAATATCTCCTGATTTTTTCCAATCGAAATAATTTCATGAAATAATTGTAAATAATCATTCTCACCTTGCGTTGCAAAACAAAATAGCAGATAAACTCTATTTTTTTCAGAAAATTCAACTCCCTGCGGACAGACCAAAAGACTAAGGCCATCTTTATAAACTTTACATCCCTTTCCCGCGTGTGCTAATGCAACACCTTTACTGATTACAATATAATCACCATACTCTTTTACGTTTTCAATTGCCTGTTTCGCATACTCTGATCCTATACAACCATCTTTTTCTAAAATTTCTGCTGCTTTTTTTATTCCATTCTCCCATGTAATAAATGAATTTTCGATCAATATTTTTTCTTTTTTTAAAAGCTTTGTTAGCATAACACCATGATTCACATAAAGCTTTTCGCTCATCAACTTATATACTTCGTCAAAAAATTCTTTTCGATTCCCAAATGTTAATTTTTGCAAAAAAGATCGGACATTTTCTAAAAATCTATTTTGATCATGAGTAATTGATGGAATTTCCTGCTTTTGCATGCTCTTTTTTCCAAGCAGAAATGCTACATTTTGGATTGCATTAATATCATCCATAGTTAATAATACATCAACCTTAACAACTGGAACTTCTTCTGTTTCAACTTCCACAGTTGATATTACAAAATCAATAATATTTCGTCCTAGAAAATCTTCTAATTTTCCACTCTGTATTACTCCAACAATATGAAAACTAAAATAATTCTTTACCTGTGCCTCTACATATTTTCCAGTAGCCATACTTCCTGGACAAATAATAACCACATTTAGCATATCAAGGTAACTTCTATTTCTGACGATTGAAGCACAAATATGAACAACAATCGATTCTTTCATCTCTTGATTTAGAGGATAGCCAATATATTTCTCCAAAATATTTCCATACTTTTCCACAGCTCGATTTAACACCTGTTCTGGAATCGGCAATTCATCGCTAAATGGCATATCAAAATCATAGCTTCTCCAGTTTTTGAATGTTTTTATATGTTCAAGTAACGACTCAATTAAGACTGTATCCGTCTGTAGATTAATACCAATCTCATTACCCACCATTAATAAAAAATATGAAATAATACCATATAATTCAATATCATCAATTTCTTTTTCCGAGACGTATAATTGATGTTCCTCAATATATTGCTGAAATTTACAAATATCCGCATGAGAAATAAAAACATCATAATCCTGACCAAACCAAACAAAAATTTGCTCAATTTTATCTAAATGATCCGGTTCTTGAATAAATCTATCTAATCGAAACTCTTTTTGACTATTTTTTTTACTATTAATAATGATGTAAAAATATAATACAATTTCTGAAAAAATCTGATCTGAAAATAACAATTGATTTTCTTGCATATAACTTTGTAGTTTTTCCTTCATATCCCGAATCCTAATATGCATTCCTAAAATATGATCAATCTTTTTTCTAAAAAAGCTACCGGATTCAAAGTTTTCATCCATGGTTCGAAACAGTTCAAGTAACAATTCTTCTACCTTTTCCTGTTTACAATCCACTTTAATTCCTTTACTACTTTTCATCAAAATATCAATTTGAAAGGCCTGAAAATAATCTTTTACCATCTCAAAATCAGTTAATATTGTATTTCGACTTACATTTAATTCCTTTGCAAGATTTTGCATAGTCACAAACTGATCACTTTTTATTAGCGTTGCAATTATATAAATTTGTCTTTCTTCTCTAGACATTTTATATGAATATGTATCCATATTTTCTATGGCATTCTGAATTAGTGTTGTATTTTTTTCAAGAAGAACAAGATTCCCATCTTCATTTAACTTTACAGAAGACATTCTCTGATTATTTAGAAAATCATTTATTTCCACAATATCTGCTTTTAACGTTTTTAATGAAATTCTATAATCTTTAATTATTTTTTTTGATTCCACTACTCTTGAATCACTAGAATTTAGTTTTTCCAGTATTTCCGTACTTCGTTTTCTCATAAATATCTCCCATAAATTTCTAACACTAGTTTAATTTTTTTTCTAAATATTCTGGAATTTCTCTTATCTCTTTTTTCATACATTGTTCAATCATCTCTTTATCCATAATTGAACTCATTAAAGTCTGGAGAAACTCTAAATGAGTATCTCCTCCTTTAATTGCTAGATTAAAAATAATTCTTGTCTGTATACGCTTTTCATCATCGTCCATTCTTCGAAACTCTACAGGTTCCTTTAATCTTAATAAACAAACACAATTTTCTTTTATACTTTCCACTTTGCTATGTGGAATTGCCACTGGTATTTCTGTCGGAAGACCTGTTGGATATTCCTTCTCTCTGTCAATACAAGCATCCATAAAGCTACCATCTGCATATCCTGCATTTTCTATCGCTTCCCCACAAAGCCTAATCGCCTCTTCCCAATTAGACGCTTCACCCTCAATTGCAAGATAATGATTTTTCTGTCCCATATTAAACTCCTCTAAATGTTCTACGCAAAAATTCTATGAATAAATCCAATCAGAATACAAATTGGGTTTTGACCAAAGAATCCATCTGTGACCATCCCATTAATATGTACTCCTGTCGTTTTCATCATCAATGTTGCTTCTGGAGCAAAATAGTTCGTTAAAAATGTTACTAAAAATAAGCATAAAATCGTCGAAACAATACTCCGAAACAAATTTCCGTTACTAGCCATAACACACATCGGTGTAACATAGCATACAATTGTTAACAAACCAATTGGAAAATATGTCATATTAGGGATAATAAATGCCATGAGAATCACACATGGAATCGCAATAACAGTTGAAGTAATACAACATGGATCTCCTAACCCTAACGCAATATCCATACCAATAAATATTTCTGCATCATCACCCATTTTGTTTTTCATATAATCACTGGCTGCATTTCCTAACGCTGTAAGACCTTCCATCATAACAGTTACCATTCTTGGGATTAAAATTAGTACAGCAGATACTCCCATACCAATAGAAAGTGTTGTTCCAATATCCTGTTTTGTAATAATTCCTAATAAGATACCTACTACCACACCAATGACTGCTGGATCACCAAAAAACCCCAATTTTGACTCTATTTTTTCCATATTAACATCAATTTTATTTAATCCAGGAATATAATCGATAATCTTATTAAATAGTACTGCTAGTGGAAATGTTGTTCCAATATAAGATAATGTCGAACAAGTTGTTCCTTCCAATCCAAAAAATTCCTGCCAAGGTTTCGCAACTACCTGTCCAAGAATCAAAGCTAAAACGGAGGCTCCAAGAGTCACAATAATACCTACAGCGATATTTCCAGTAAGTGCATAAGCCATAGCGCCAGGAACAATAAAATGGATATAATTCCAAATATCAACGTTCATAACTTTTGTTAGTTTTAACTTTAACAAAACAAGGTTAACAATAATAATCAGTGGTAATGCAATTGGTGCAAATGGAACTGACCAGGAAGCCGCACCTACCGCAGCAAACCCTAAATCAGTAGTGGTAAATCCACTTCCCATTGTTTGATAATACTTAATAACTGGCTGTATACTGGTCGTCAATAAACCAACAACCAAAACCAATCCTTGAAATCCGATTCCTACCATTAAACCGGCTTTGATGGATTGTCCTAATTTCATTCTAAAAAAGAGTCCGATTACTATCAGAACGATTGGCAACATAACGGCTGCTCCCAAATTCACAATTCCTTGAAAAAAGTCAAATACAAAATTCATTTTTTCCTCCTTGTTTATGCATTTAAAATTTTATTACATTCATCAATAATATTCTTCTTAATTTTATCTGCCCCAATTCCAGAGATCAGACCAAATACACTAATGCATGGTTTTTTTAAAGGTTTACGGTAATTTGTCGTTACTAAAATCAAATCAACATCATTTTGTTTCATAGGAATTTCGCTAATCGTTCCCTTTACAATTTTTCCTGGAATTTTTGCTTCTGATAAAATCTTCTTTACCGCTTCCTGAGCAACTGTTGAAGTTGCAACTCCGCTTCCACATGCTACCAATATTTTAATTTCTTTTGTCACTTTAATATCCTCCTCAAACTTTGTATTTCCGATTACTACTTCTAAACTAATTCATGAATTAACTTTAAATATATGATATATTACGAAAAAAAATCATTCAAGCCAAGTTTCTGTTTGTGAAAAATACCTAAAATGTGCTAAGCATAATTTACTTTTTTTATTTAATACCTAAATTATGCAAGAACAGAAGCAGACATATTACCTTATGCATCTGGTCGCATCCTCGCGGAGCGTTTTTTGTTTCATAGAAATTATAACGTAATTTTTTATGAAACAAAAAAAGATGCACATTATCTTTCAATTCTCATCTACTAGATAATGTGCATCTGCAAAACATTCAATTTTATATTTACTTAATTATACATTAATTTCTGCTTTCATTCCTAAAATGTCTTTATTCTCTTCTAGGATTGGATTTACCACTTCTGTGATAAATTCTTCTGTCTGTTCTGGCGCACGACCAACAAAATTCTTTGGCTCCATAATTGCTTCTAACTGTTCCATTGTCATACCAAAAGCTGGATCAGCAGCAATTCTTTCTAACAGATCATTTTCTTTTCCTTCTACTTTTACGACACGACCTGCTGCCATAGAATGTTGACGGATTTTTTCATGTAATTCTTGTCTGTCTCCACCGGCTTTTACTGCGTCCATCATAATATTTTCAGTTGCCATAAATGGCAGTTCTTTCATCAATCTGGATTCGATTACTTTTGGATATACAACCAAACCATCAACTACATTTAAATATAAGTCCAAAATACCGTCGATTGCCAAAAATCCTTCTGGTACAGATAAACGTTTATTAGCAGAATCATCCAATGTTCTTTCAAACCACTGAGTCGATGCAACAAATGCCGGATTCATCGCATTTGACATTACAAAGTTTGATAAGGAAGCAATTCTCTCGCTTCTCATTGGGTTACGTTTGTAAGCCATAGCAGAAGATCCAATCTGACTCTTTTCAAATGGTTCTTCAATTTCTTTTAAATGCTGAAGTAAACGAATATCATTTGAGAATTTATGTGCAGATTGCGCAATTCCTGCTAATACATTTAATACACGAGAATCCACTTTACGGGAATATGTCTGACCAGATACTGGCTGGCAGGATTTGAATCCCATCTTTTCTGCGATCATACCGTCAATTTTCTTGATTGTTTCATGATCACCTTCAAATAATTCTAAGAAGCTTGCCTGTGTTCCTGTTGTTCCTTTCGAACCTAATAATTGCATATTATCAATAACGTGATCCAAATCTTCTAAATCAAGTAATAAGTCCATCAACCATAAGGTTGCACGTTTTCCAACTGTTGTTGGCTGAGCAGGCTGAAAATGAGTAAACGCTAATGTTGGAAGATCTTTATATTCCATAGCGAATTTGGATAATTCATTGATTACGTTCACTAATTTCTTTTTCACTAAACGAAGTGCCTCTGTCATAACGATCACATCTGTGTTATCTCCCACATAACATGAAGTCGCTCCCAAGTGGATAATTCCTTTTGCCTTTGGACACTGTTGACCATATGCATAAACATGAGACATAACATCATGGCGAACTTCCTTTTCTCTTGCTTTTGCTACATCATAATTGATGTCATCTGCATGTGCTTTTAATTCATCAATCTGTTCCTGTGTAATATTAAGTCCTAATTCATGTTCTACTTCTGCTAATGCAATCCATAATTTTCTCCATGTCTTAAACTTCTTATCTGGAGAGAAAATATACTGCATCTCTTTGCTTGCATAACGCTCTGATAATGGGCTTTGATAACGGTCTGTCATTTGTCTTTCTCCTTCTTTTTTTCATTTTCTATATTTATTTATCATAATTGCCACGAATATCTTCTTTTGGTGGTTCTAATGGATAGTTTCCAGTAAAGCATCCCTTACAGATAGAAAGACCATCTACTAATTGTTCCAATCTTTCGAGTCTTAAATAACCAAGGGAATCGGCACCAATGATTTCGCGGATCTCCTCAATCGTACGATTATAGGCAATCAACTGTTCTCTGGCCGGTACATCAGTTCCAAAATAACATGGCCATAAGAATGGAGGGGAACTGATTCTTACATGTACTTCTTTCGCACCGGCATCTCTTAACATTTTAACAATCCGATCACTTGTCGTTCCTCGTACAATCGAATCATCGATCATAATAATACGTTTGCCCTCTACTGCTTCTCGAAGCACATTTAATTTAATCTGTACACTTGATTCACGATTTTTTTGTTTTGGTTTGATAAAAGTTCGTCCTACATAAGTATTTTTTACAAATGCAGTTCCATAAGGGATTCCTGAACCCATGGCATAACCCATTGCTGCTGCATTGCCGGACTCTGGTACTCCTACAACCAAATCTGCATCTACTGGTGAATCTTCAGCCAAATATTTTCCTGCTAAAATTCTTGATTTATAGACACTAATATTATCAATATAACTATCGGTTCTTGCAAAATAAATATATTCAAAAATACATCTTCCACGTTTTTCTTCTGGAATACACATACTTTTATCAGATGCGATTCCTTCCGGAGTGATCATAACTAACTCACCCGGCTCTACATCGCGGACAAACTCAGCTCCAATTGTATCCAAAGCACAAGTTTCTGAAGCTAAAATGTAAGCATTATCTCTTTTTCCAATACATAACGGTTTAAATCCAAATGGATCGCGGACTCCCATCAGTTTTCTTGGTGACATTACTACCAATGAAAATGCACCTTTTAACTTCTTAACTGCGTTCTTAACTGCATCTTCTACTGTTGCAGTTTTTACACGCTGCCTTGCAATATGATAAGCAATTACCTCTGTATCGATGGTTGTCTGAAAAATCGCTCCATCATACTCTAATTCATGTCGCAATTCGTTCGCGTTGATCAAATTACCATTATGTGCCAAGCCTAAAGTTCCTTTTATATAATTTAATACTAATGGCTGCGCATTCTCAATACAACTCTCTCCGGCGGTCGAATAACGAACGTGTCCAACTCCAATATCTCCTTTTAAACTCTCTAAATCATCGGGAGTAAACACTTCATTGCACAAGCCCATTCCCTTCTTCGATGCAACATTGCCTTTTAAACCCTGCGTATCACTAACTGCAATACCACAGCTTTCCTGGCCACGATGTTGTAAAGCAAATAAGCCATAATAAATGGAAGAAGCTACATCATTACCATCGAAATCATACATCCCAAAGACGCCACATTCCTCTTTGATATGATCCAAATTATCATTGATCGCTTTCATTACGTATATCCTCCTGCTATGTGATAACCGTAAATATATGTCATCACTCAATATCATAACTTTGTCAAACACAAAAGAAACGCCTAGTTTACTATTGTAATTTACTTTTATCAATGTTATCACACTTCATTACTAAAATCAAACAACAATCTATATTTCTTTTTTTATAAAGTGATTATTGCAGCAAAAGGTCCGCAATAATTCATATTTAAAATAATTTTCTCAATAAGACCTATTTATCTTGACACTCTATCTCACATCATATATATTAAGTATATAAACAATTAAGCAATTATTTAATCTTTTAATTTTTAATAGACAGGAGGATTTTATGAGTCAATTTCAAACAAGGGAACCTCTTCCTATATGTGATGAACAACACGAACATCAGGATATCATCGCGATGAAACAGTCTCTTCCCGACGAAGATACATTTATTGAAGCAGCTGACTTATTTAGCTTATTAAGCGATAGCACACGATTAAGGATTTTATGGCTTTTATGCCACAATGAAGCCTGTGTCTGCGATATTGCATCGGCAATCGATATGAGTTCACCAGCAGTTTCTCATCATCTGCGTTCTTTAAAGCAATTGGGTATCATTACCTACCGCAGACAAGGAAAAGAGGTTCACTATACACTTGCAGATTCAGCAGAGGGAACTATGATACATAAAATGATTGATACCATTTTTGACGGGGAGGAATCATTATGACAACAAAGAAATATAGATTAGAAAATTTAGGATGTGCACATTGTGCCGGCAAAATGGAAGATAAAATCAACCGGTTAGATGGCATAGAATCCGCAGCAATTTCTTATCCTTTAAAACAATTAAATGTAACTGCCGAAAATCCAGATGCTTTTCTTGAAAAAATTCAAGAAATCTGTTCTTCCATTGAGAGTCAGGTTGTTGTTGTGCCAAAAGATAGCAAAAAACATAGTCATACACACGAACATCATGAACACGATGATCACTGTGATTGTGGATGTGAACACGAGCATCATCACCATGAACATCATGAACATGATGATCACTGCGATTGCGGATGCGAACATGAACATCATCATGCGATTACCAAAAAGTATACACTAGAAAATCTTGGTTGTGCGCATTGTGCCGGTAAAATGGAAGATAAGATCAATCAAGTAGACGGTGTTGAATCCGCAGCAATTTCTTATCCTTTAAAACAACTTAATCTGACCGCCAAAGATCCCGATTCCCTTCTTGAAACAATTCAGGAAATCTGTTCTTCCATC
This sequence comes from Lachnospiraceae bacterium, assembly GCA_030523275.1. Lineage (GTDB taxonomy): Bacteria > Bacillota > Clostridia > Lachnospirales > Lachnospiraceae > Fimousia. The sequence goes on along the minus strand of JAUNIX010000012.1, from coordinate 50,823 downwards.
GAAAGTCAGGTTGTTGTTGTGCCAAAAGATACAAAAAAACACAGTCACACGCACGAACATCATGAACACGACGAACATTGCGACTGTGGTTGTGAACATGATCATAATCACCATGAGCATGAACATCATCACGAACACGGCAATACGACCGCGACTGTAAAAAAAGAAAAGAGATCTTTCGATCAATCACAGATTCGTTTTATTATCGGTGTTGTATTCGGTGTCATTGCAACTGTTCTCAATCACACGAACAGCGATGCAAATATCATTTTAATTGCATATTTATGTTCCTATGTATTTTTAGCAAAAGAAATCATTCAGGAATCCCTACATCATATCGGTAAAGGGCAACTATTTGACGAAAACTTTTTAATGACGATCGCGACAGTCGGTGCATTGCTCATTGGTGAATATCCGGAAGCAATTGGTGTTATTTTATTCTATCGTATCGGTGAAGCATTTGAAGATTATGCGGTCGAAAAAAGTCGTGCTTCCATTATGGAAACGGTCAATATGCGTCCGGAAACAGTACTCATCGTTCATGGAGATCATACACATGAAATTCCAGCAGAAGACGCAAGGCCGGGGCAGATTATCTTAATCCGTCCTGGTGATCGTATTCCATTAGATGGCGTTGTTGTCGATGGCAATACCCAAATTGACACCTCTGCATTAACCGGAGAGCCCGTTCCTGTCACTGCACATAAAGGTGACGAAATATTATCTGGCTGTGTCAACCAGACAGGCGTGATCAAATTAAAAGTAACAAAGGCATTAGATGAATCGATGGTAACCCGTATCATGGAATCAATGGAGAATGCTACGATCAATAAACCAAAAATCGATCGTTTTATTACCAGATTTGCCCGTGTATACACTCCATTTGTCGTATTTGTGGCAATCGCAACGGCTGTTATTCCTTCTATATTAACAGGTGAATGGGAACACTGGATTTATACCGCACTGACGTTCCTTGTTATCAGTTGTCCATGCGCACTCGTACTTAGCATACCTTTGGCCTTTTTCTCTGGAATCGGACTTGGGTCCAGACAAGGAATCTTATTTAAAGGCGGTGCTTCTTTAGAAGTATTAAAAGACATCAAAGCGGTCGTTATGGATAAAACGGGAACCATTACAGAAGGAAATTTCATTTTACAATCTGTCAAAGCCTACCACCAGGCTTCGGAAGAAGAATTGTTAGGATATGCAGCTGCCTGTGAACAAAATTCCACACATCCAATCGCAAAAAGTATTCTCACAGCAGCAAAAGAAAAAGAAATATCTATTCCAAATGCTTCTAAAATAGAAGAAATTGCGGGACATGGTATCCACGCAGTCATTGATAACAAAGAAATTTTATGCGGAAACCATAAATTAATGGATCGTTATCAGATTACTCTTCCGGAAATGGAGACAGTATACGGTACGGAAATTTTATTGGCAATCGATGGAGAATTTGCCGGATGTTTCTTGATCTCCGATACGATCAAAGATGATTCCAAAGAATCCATTGCCAAATTAAACCATTCCTCCATCCAGACAGTCATGTTAACTGGAGATTCCGAAGACAGCGCAAAGGCCATTGCAAACGAAACAGGTATCAAAGAATACTTTGCAAAATTGCTGCCAAATGATAAACTGGATTTATTACAGAAACTTCGTAAACAGTACGGACCTGTCATGTTTGTCGGCGATGGAATCAACGATGCGCCTGTTTTAGCTGGTGCTGACTGTGGAGCAGCTATGGGAAGCGGTGCTGACGCCGCCATCGAGGCAGCTGATGTCGTATTCATGACATCAAAACTTTCTGCCATTCCAGAAGCAATCCGCATTGCCAAAAAAGCAAACAGTGTTGCCGTACAAAATATTGTATTTGCATTAGCAGTCAAAGCAATTTTCTTAATTTTAGGACTTTTGGGATTTGCATCTATGTGGATGGCTGTATTTGCTGATACCGGTGTGGCTGTAATCTGTATCATTAATTCCGTCAGAATTTTAAGAAAGTAGAGGAAGTAAAAATGCATGCCAATTCCACATGTATTGCCTGCTTACTAAACAAACAGGTAAATAATATTCGTCCATTTAAGGATGAGAAGAAAAAATCCGACTATATACACAAAATTTTAAAATTATTATATGACCATGGGCAGACACAGTCTGCCCCTTGGCTTTTTATGAAAATTGAAGAAATTTATAACGAATACTACGAACCTATCATGGATTATTCCGCAATCAAACAAAAATACAATCAATACATGCTATCAAAAGAATCGATCATTGAAGAAAACATTCGCAAATCCGATGATATGATTGCCTCATGTATTCAATATGTCTGTGCAGGAAATTTCATTGATTTTGGAGCAATGAGTGAAGTAGATGATTCTATTTTAGAAAATATTTTACAAAAAGCAATCGAAGAGTCATTATCCAAAGAAGAGTTAATTAATTTCAAACACGAGCTTTCTAAGGCAAGGGAACTTGTTTATTTGACCGATAACTGCGGTGAAATTGTGATCGATAAATTATTTATGAAGCTATTAAAAGAACAATACCCTAAATTACATATCACTGCCATTGTCCGTGGCGGACTTGCACTCAATGATGCAACAATGGAAGACGCACGCGAAGTCGGACTTACCGAAATCGTCGATTGTATCGACAATGGAACTCCAATGACTGGCACGGATCTGGAATCAATCAACGAAACTGCAAAACAAGTACTAAATGAAGCGGATCTGATCATATCCAAAGGACAGGGAAATTTCGAAGGATTATACGGGGAAGGATTGATGCCTTATTTCTTATTTTTATGCAAATGTGAATTATTTGTACGAAGATTTGGATTAAAACAATTCTCTTCTGTATTTGCCAGAGAAGATCATATTAAAATTGTAGAATAAACCGAACGAAACACGCTCTGCGAGTTTCATCGGTTCGCGTGCGGCGGCAAATGGAAATGCAAGCACAAGGTGAATTACCGCTCGCGGTAAGAGAGGGCGACCTGGGTCGTTTCCGCTTGCCTTGTGCCTTCGCGTAAATAAAAAACAACGATTGTAGCCCTTGTACAATCGTTGTTTTTTTGTGATTTAAAAAGTTCGAAGCGGACTTGCCTGCTTTGTTCTTGTTTAATTGAACGGTACAATTTTATGACACAAACGGTACATAGAAAGACCGAAATCTCTGCCTAATTTGCCTGGCAGGTTAATAAAAGCTGCAACCGACAAGCGTCGTGTCTTCCATGCATCTTTTTTATTGTATTCTGCTAGTTCATCCCACATTTCTTTGACTAACGCTTCTGCTTCTTCTGTTTTATTTAAACGTGTAAATGCAGTCGCAATGGTCATCATGAAATTCACCTCATGCTGCATATAACGTGCAAGCTTCGGATTTTCCTTTTTAATTGCTTTGATGTCATGTGCAGTAAAGATTTTTTTCGATACCAAAATCTGATGCGTACATTTCTTTTTCAGTGCTTCCTCAGAAACAGACTGATCTTCCCTTCCGATTAAATAGTGATATAAATCAATATTCATATAGCAGATACGTTTGACATATGGAAGCGGTGTATACACAAACAAATTGTCTTCATAAAATGTATGCTTTGGCAATTCCAATTTACAGTCACGCAAAATTTGTGTTCTATGGATACAAGAATGTAATGTCAGATACTGCCATGGCAAAAATGGTTTTGTCTGCTCCCAACCAAAGATTCCATTTTGAGGAAATACATTTTTATAACGAATCGTACGATTTAATTTCGGATTATCTTTATGGCCATAGACATAGTTACAAACCATAAGATCAATACCACCCCTACGTTCACATAAAATCAAACGCTGTATCAATCTTTTTAAAGCGGTTTCATCTAACCAATCATCGGAATCAACGACTTTAAAATAAGTACCAGTTGCTTCTCTAAGTCCATGGTTGATACCCTCTCCATGACCACCATTTTCCTGTGTTAAAACTCGAACGATATTTGGATATTTTCTTGCATATTCTGCTGCAATCTCTCCCGTACGATCCGTAGATCCATCGTTAACAACAAGAATTTCTACCTTATCGCCACCTGTCAATAAACTCTCAATACAAATATCCATGTATTCCTCTGAGTTATAACATGGAACAATAAAAGTGATTAGTTTTTGATTCATATTTCTCTCCTTTTTTAGGAGGCATGTGCCTCAATTTTTGCTTTCGCATTTTCCAACATCAGTTTCAAGCGATTTAACTGATTTACCTGGCTGGCGCTTGGATCATAATCAATTGCCACAATATTGGCCTGCGGATAAAGTTCTTTTGTCTTCTTAATAATACCTTTTCCAACAATATGATTTGGCAGACAACCAAACGGCTGAATACAGACAATATTATCAACATGATTTCGAATCAGGTCAATAATTTCTCCCGGTAAAAACCAACCTTCCCCGCATTGATTTCCAATCTGCAATATCTTAGATGCATCTTCTCGCATTTTACTAAGTTCTGTCGGTTTCTCAAAATGTTTACTTGCATCAAGCGCATCAAATATTTTCTTTCTAATGCAATCGATCAGTGCTATACAGGTCTTTGCCATATATGCACCGGCTTTTCCAGCCCCTAAATATCGCTCACGATAAATTGCATTCCAAAAGCAATATTCCAAAAACTCGATAAAATCAGGCATAACTACTTCCATGCCTTCATCCTCAAGTAAATCCACAAGATGATTGTTGGCAAGTGGCATAAATTTTACCAGTACTTCACCGACAATTCCAACTTTTGGTTTTTTGATTGATTCATCTAGTGGCAATTCATCAAATTCTTTGATGATATTTTCACAATTTTTATAAAACTTCTGGACACCAAGGGATGGTTTTAAAATATCTTCCACACAGATTTGTTTCCATTTTTCATATAACGCATCTGCAGAACCTTTTTCCAGTTCATAGGGTCTCGTATGATATAAAACACGCATAAAGACGTCCCCATATATTACACCCTGCAAACATTTTACAGCCATCTTTGGCGTATAACGAAATCCACTGTTTTTCTCCATACCATTGACATTGATCGAGATAACCGGAATCTGTCCATAACCAGCTTCTTTTAATGCTTTTCGAATAAAACCTACATAATTAGAAGCACGACAGCCACCACCTGTCTGTACCATCATCACAGCCAAATGATCTGTGTCATAGTCTCCCGATAAAACCGCGTCCATAATCTGTCCAGTGACAATCAAAGCCGGATAACACGCATCGTTGTTTACATATTTTAATCCCATTTCAGTGACATTTGGCGATTCATTGCGCATCATAACTAATTTATGTCCACAACTTCTCATTGCAGCTTCCAAAAAATCAAAATGAAGCGGTGCCATCTGTGTACACAAAATAGTATAACCCTCGTCATGCATCTTCTTTGTATACTTTACGCGCTCATAGTCTTCAATCTGCGGACGATCAAGAGATATGATTTTCTCACGCAATTTTAGAGCCGCAATCAGGGAACGAACACGAATCTTAGCTGCTCCCAAGTTATTGACTTCATCTATTTTTAATAATGTATATAATTTTCCGGACTGCTCTAATAATTCTTGTACTTGATCCGTTGTCACCGCATCCACACCACAGCCAAACGAATTTAACTGAATCAAATCCAAATTTTTTCTTCGACTGACATATTCTGCGGCTGCATATAATCTGGAATGATACATCCACTGGTTTGTCGCCCGCAATTTCAATTCTCGTTTGCTAAGCCCCGCCACACTATCTTCTGTCAAAACTGCAAAACCATAGCTTTGAATCATTTCCGGAATACCATGATTGATTTCCGGATCCAAATGATATGGACGTCCCGCCAAAACAATTCCATGGCGCTTATGTTCTTTCATCCAGCGCAGTGCATTCCGTCCTTCTTCCAAGATGTCCGCTTTGCACTGTAACAGTTCTTGCCACGCCTCATGAGTCGCTGCCAGCACCTCTTTTTTCTCTATCTGGAATTCATCCATCATAATCTCGCATAAACGTTTTCCAAGTACCTTTTCATCTGTAAATGCAAGAAACGGATCTAAAAAGCGTATGTGTTTTGTTTCTAAGTTTTCCACGTTATTTCTTATATTTTCTGGATATGAAATAACCATCGGACAATTATAGTGATTCTGTGTATCTTTTCGTTCCTGACGTTCATAGAAAACACACGGATAAAAAATTGTCTTTACACCTTGGGAGATCAACCATTCAATGTGTCCATGAACCAGTTTTGCCGGATAACATTCTGATTCACTCGGTATAGAATCCATGCCCATCTGAAAGATATCACGACTTGAAAATGGCGATAACAAAACATGAAAACCAAGTTTTTTGAAAAATACTGCCCAAAATGGATAGTTCTCATACATATTTAGAACTCTCGGAATTCCGATTGTTCCTCGATATGCCTCATTTTCTAACAAAGGCTCATAATCAAACACCCTCTGTTTTTTATATTCAAATAAATTCGGTGCTAACTTCTGCTGATGAGTCGATTGCATTCCTTTCTCACAGCGGTTACCGGAAATATGTTTCCGTCCACCGGAAAACATATTGACTGTCAATCTGCATCGATTTTGGCAACCTTTACAATGCGCCATTTTAGTGCGATATGACAAATCTAAAATCTCATTCAACGATAACATCGTGGTCTTTTGACCCTCGTATCTCTCTCGTGCGATCAACGCTGCCCCAAACGCACCCATTAATCCTGAAATATTCGGACGAATGGCTTGCTGTCCGGAAATCAATTCAAAACTTCTCAAAACGGCATCATTATGAAACGTTCCACCCTGAACAACGATATTTTTCCCAAGTGAGGAGACATCCGTGAGTTTAATTACTTTAAATAATGCATTTTTAATAACGGAATATGCAAGTCCCGCCGCAATGTCCCCCACCGACGCACCTTCTTTTTGCGCCTGCTTTACATTGGAATTCATAAACACAGTACATCTTGTACCCAAATCTACCGGGCTGGATGCATATAATGCCTTCTTGGCAAATTCTTCGGCCGAATAACCAAGTGAATTGGCAAAATTCTCAATAAAAGAACCACATCCGGAAGAACATGCCTCATTTAAAATAACCGTATCAACACTTCCATCGCGAATCTTGATACATTTCATATCCTGTCCGCCAATGTCTAAAATACAATCCACTTCTGGTTCAAAAAAGTGGGCTGCATAATAATGCGCAATCGTCTCAACTTCACCTTCATCGAGGCGATAAGCATCTTTTAATAAGGATTCACCATATCCAGTGGAACAAGAATACGCAATCTTCGCTTCTGGATGTAACCGACTTTGAATTTCTCGAAAGGCTTCTTTTGTGACTGCGATCGGATCACCTTTATTACTACTATAGAAAGAATACAATAATTGTCCTGTCTCTGATACCAATGCTACTTTTGTTGTCGTAGATCCAGCATCAATACCCAGATAACAATTTCCTCTATATTCTTCTAATTTTCCAATATGTACATGATAGTTACTCTGTCGCTTATCAAATTCTTCATATTCTTCCTTATTCTTAAATAATGCCGGAAGACGATGTGTTTCTGATAATACACTATCTAGATGTTCAATATTTTTGATGACATCACTAAGCTGACATTGTTCTAACTTCTGGCTGTAAATAGCCGTTCCCTGAGCTGCAAATAAATGGGCATTTTCTGGAAAATGTACTTCCTCCGGTGCCAGTTCTAAAGTTCTTACAAACGCTTCTCTAAGCTCAGATAAGAAAAATAATGGTCCACCAAGGAATACCACATGTCCACAAATCTTTCGCCCACATGCAAGTCCACTAATCGTCTGATTGACGACTGCCTGGAAAATACTGGCAGCCAAATCCTCTCGGGAAGCTCCATCGTTGATCAGCGGTTGAATGTCACTCTTTGCAAACACGCCACAACGAGCTGCAATTGGATAAATCTCTTTGTATGACTTCGCGTAGTCATTTAATCCCGATGCATCTGTCTGTAAAAGTGCTGCCATCTGATCAATAAATGCTCCTGTACCACCAGCACAGATTCCATTCATCCTCTGATCTACACCATTCTTAAAAAAGATAATCTTTGCATCTTCTCCACCGAGTTCCACAACGACATCTGCTTCTGGTACGACGCGTTTGATCGCTGTCGTAACAGCAATGACCTCCTGGATAAACTCCATCTTCGCTGCCTTGGCAAGGCTCAATCCTCCACTTCCTGTTACAGCAATCGTGCAGCACACATTTCCCTGCTGTTGATAAAATTGTTTGAGCATTGATAATACTGTTTCTTTAATATCCGCATAATGTCTCTGGTATTTTGCATATACAATATGATCTTCTTTATCCATGACAATTACTTTTACCGTCGTGGAACCAATATCAATTCCAACAGAGTATGTCGCCTTTGTCATTTCATAACTCATATCTATTCTCCTTTTTCTACTATAGCAATTATCTAAAGTCCATCGCTTATCACAATCACTTAGATAAAGTACTATATAGAATTTCTATATAATTGTTTTGTATACTTTCTGCAATAATCGCAGAAATTCTTTCTTCTCATCTGTATCTAAATCAGATGTCAACCACACCCCAATATCTTCTATTTCTTTTTCTGCCTGACTTCCCAATTCCAACCCTCTTGAAGTCAGCTTTACACTCTTCCTTCTCTTATCATTATGATCAGAAAATCGAAAAACAAGCCCTTTTGCTTCCAGCCGGGAAACGATTCCGACAATGGTTGCCTGGGCTACATGAAACATTTTTTCTAATTCTTTTAGCGAATACACACCTGATTCTGAATGATGAAGTGCCATCAGAATATGCATCTGCGATGCGGTCACTCCATATGCAGACAGTTTATTATTTGCCTTTTTTTCTATGGTTTCACTAAGCGCCTTGATCAATGGCGAATACCTACTTTCCATCGCATTCATTTAAGATCCCCTTTCATTCAACATTGTATTATATCACAATGCTAGAAAGTGTCAATAGCATGCTATTAAAGAATAGATCAAAGCGGACAAGTCCACCTCGAACTCTTAAATACCTCAATCCCTGAGGGACTTGCTCTGCTTTGCGTGCTGATGCCTATAACACAAACAAGCAGCTTCAGATACATCCGAAACTGCTTCCTATCATACCTCAATTGATTTTTTCTTTAACCGTTCTTCTGTCCACTTACCGACCAGATATTGGACAACCGCAAATACCGGTACGCCGAGAAACATACCAACGGCACCAAAATAGGCTCCGCCTACAATGATGGCAAATAAAATGGCGATTGGTCGAACACCAGTCGAATTTCCAAGAATACGAGGTCCTAAAATATAACCATCAAACTGCTGTAGCAAAAATACCATAATCGCAAATTTGATTGCTGCGATCGGTGACAAAAACAGAATCAAACAAACCCCGGGAATTGCACCGATAAAAGGTCCAAAATATGGAATCATGTTAGTTATGCCGACGATCAAACTAATCAGAACAGAAAGTGGAAGTTTTAAAATCGTCATAAAAATAAAACATAAAATACCAATGATCAACGAATCCAGTGCTTTTCCGGTCAGATAACTACCAAAAATCTGATTACATTCCCGAAATGTATCGATCAGATTTTCTGCCTTTTCTATTGATAATGCGGCATAAATAAATTTTTTTAAGGCATGTAGTAAAATCTTTTTATCAAACGATAAATAAATCGAAACGATAATCGCAATGAAAAGATTCATGACAATTTTGATTGCCTGCATTGACATATCATATAGCATCGGAATCGATTTCCCCATAAATTCCTCGATCATATTCAACACTTTCGGCATATTCTGGTTTAGATATACATTGATCATTCCCGGTGTGTTCATATTTTGCCCATGTTTCGTTAAATTAGTGACTCGATCCATGATCATATCATAGGCACTCGGAATTGAATTTGATATTTCTGCAATACTCTCGATTAGTTGAGGTATCACAAAAAACAAGCAAAGAGCTAACGCACCAAGCACGATCAGATAAGAAATAATGATCGAAAAAATTTTGAACAATCTCTCTCTTTTTACATGTAATTTTTGTTTAAATATCCGACTATATAAAAATTTGATCATCGGGTTCATCATATAAGCAATCAATAATCCGATCAAAAACGGGGAAAGTACACCAATCAAATGTCTGATCACTTCAATTGTACCAGCCAGATTATAAAACAAACGGAATATAATACACCCTGTCAAAATAACGAAAACTGTGTAAATTGAAATTGTCAGATACTTGCTATTTTGTTCAAATTTATGCTTTTTCTTATTTGTATCCATATCTATCACCCTCTCTCAAATCCATGATTCTTTCATTTTCTTATTGTATGATTTCTTTCTATATTATAACAAATTCTTTGCTGTCGTACTATCTGTAATTAACACATTAATAATATGGCTATTTAATGCCCCTTTAATGGCTGGTACCCTATCCTTTCCGTAAGCAATTCCCACTTTTAACGGAACATGGACTAATTGCTCTCTTGAAATGCCGATCATGCGCTCTGACATTTCATTTTCTAAAAAACGTCCATCTTCAGTAAAGAAATTGCCGATCACCTCACCAACTGCCCCTTCTTCTTTCATCTGATGCATCGATTCTATGGAAAGCACTCCTGATTTCACGAAAGAGGACTGCTCTGTCACCGGACCAATCGGTAAAAATCCAATATCTGCACACGCTGCCTGTTGTAACACTTGAGAAATCAAAGCATCCGATTCAAGTACTTCTTTCGCCTTCTTATTTGACACATACATCGGTGCTGGCAACTGATACCCGATTCCTTTTAAAATTTCCGCCAATTCAAGAGCATACAGATTCGCATGATTTCTCTGCATGAAAATATCAAATTCTATCAAGTTAGCTGTTCCGATAAAGGGAACTACCTTGACATCCTTTAAATTAACATTTCTCATTCTGGTATCACGCTTCAAGGATTCAATAAAACTGCCGAGTGTCAACCCCCAGGTAATCCCTAATGTCATACCACTCTTTAGTACACGGAGCAGATATGCCGTCACTTCCTGATTTACCTGCTCTCTCACAGTCTTTCCTTTTTCTGGCGAAGCAATCACGACTTCCTGCATTCCATACTTGGTTTCTAATTGTTTCTCTAAATGGTGCTGTGTATTCTCAGGATGATGAATCGAAATGGTCACATATCCTTCCTGCTTTGCCCTTAAAATTGTACGGGAGATCGTTGCTCTGGATACACGCATCTTTTTGGCAATCTCAGCCTGAGATAACTCATCTGTATAATACATTTCCAATACACGAAACATAAACCTCTCGTTTTCCATCTTCATCCTCCTGCACATCTTTATGAAATTTTGTTCTTGGTATGAACATATTTTCATTTTATCGAATTTTTATAAAAAAGTCAATGGAACTAACTATAAAAATGTTGTATAATAAAAACAAATTTATATGAGGAGGATATATTATGGCTATTTTAGTTACGGGCGGAGCTGGTTATATCGGAAGCCACACTTGCGTGGAACTTTTAAACTCCGGCTATGATGTTGTTGTCGTTGACAATCTATGCAATTCCAGTGAAAAATCTTTAGAGCGGGTAAAGCAGATCACAGGAAAATCTCTCAAATTTTATGAAGTTGATGTTTTAGACAGAGACGCTTTGGAACAGGTTTTTGAAAACGAATCCATCGATTCTGTTATCAACTTTGCCGGGTTAAAGGCTGTTGGGGAATCGGTAGCCAAACCATTGGAATATTATCATAATAACATTACCGGAACATTAGTTTTATGTGATGTTATGAGAAAACATGGAGTTAAAAATATCATTTTCAGTTCTTCTGCAACTGTCTATGGTGATCCTGCATTCATTCCGATTACGGAAGAATGTCCAAAAGGCCAGATCACAAATCCATATGGACAGACAAAAGGCATGTTAGAACAGATTTTGACAGATTTCCATGTAGCAGATCCAGAATGGAACGTCGTACTTCTTCGCTACTTCAATCCAATCGGAGCACACGAAAGTGGATTGATCGGAGAAGATCCAAAGGGAATTCCAAATAACTTAGTTCCTTATATTGCTCAGGTAGCGGTTGGCAAATTAGAGAAATTAGGGGTATTTGGAGATGATTACGATACGCCGGATGGAACAGGCGTCCGCGATTATATCCATGTTGTTGACCTTGCCAAAGGTCATGTAAAGGCTCTGAAAAAATTAGCACCAGGTTCCGGTGTTTCTATCTATAACTTAGGTACCGGCAACGGCTATAGTGTTTTGGATGTCTTACATGCATATGAAAAAGCATGTGGAAAGACATTACCATATCAGATCAAACCACGAAGAGCCGGTGATATTGCGACCTGTTACTGTGATGCAACAAAGGCCAAAGAAGAACTCGGATGGGTCGCAGAAAAAGGAATCGAAGAAATGTGTGCCGATTCTTGGAGATGGCAGAGCAACAATCCAGACGGATATGATACAAAATAATAATGGATGATTCCACAAAATAGCATTTTACGCAAACCGTAAGATGCTATTTTTTTATAAACAAAAATTGAATAATATGATATAATAATATTTTAAGTATAGGTTTTTTCTATATAAGAAATACTGATTTAGATACCAGATAAAGGAGAATTAATGATTATGGTTGCGCAAAATTTAACCTTACTGACTGATTTATATGAACTGACAATGATGCAGGGCTATTATAAATCTGGAGAAAATGAATCTGTCATCTTTGACGTTTTTTATCGAACAAATCCATCCGGCAGCGGATACGCGATTGCCTGTGGATTAGAACAAGTCATTGATTATATCAAAAATTTATCATTTTCTTATGATGATATTGATTATTTACGAGGACTTGGCATCTTTGATGAAGATTTTCTTGAATATTTAGCAGGATATCATTTTACTGGTGATATTTACGCGATTCCAGAGGGAACCGTAGTCTTCCCAAGAGAACCCCTCTTAAAAGTCATTGCACCAATCATGGAAGCTCAGTTAGTAGAAACTGCTATTTTAAATATTATCAATCACCAGAGCCTGATTGCGACCAAGGCTTCCCGCGTATGCTATGCGGCAAATGGTGATGGTGTTATGGAATTTGGATTACGTCGTGCACAAGGCCCAGATGCCGGTACTTTAGGTGCTAGAGCCGCTGTGATCGGTGGCTGTGTCGGCACTTCCAACGTACTGACCGGACAACTCTTTGATGTACCTGTGCTTGGGACTCATGCCCATAGCTGGATCATGAGTTTTAAAGATGAATACACAGCATTTAAAACTTATGCCGAAATGTACCCAGATTCTTGCACTTTATTAGTGGATACGTACGATACTTTAAACTCCGGTGTACCAAATGCAATCCGTGTATTTCAGGAAATGCGAGATGCGGGAATCAAATCAAAATCTTACGGCATCCGTCTTGACAGTGGTGACCTTGCTTACTTATCGAAAGAAGCCCGTAAAATGTTAGATGCTGCCGGATTTGAAGATGCTGTGATTGCTGCGTCCAGTGATCTGGATGAATACCTGATCAATAGTTTAAAAAATCAGGGAGCAACCATTAATTCCTGGGGTGTCGGTACAAATCTGATCACATCAGCTGATTGTCCTGCATTCGGCGGTGTATACAAGCTAGCTGCTTTAAAACCATCGGAAGAAGAAGATTTTGTACCAAAAATCAAGATTTCTGAGAATCCTGTCAAAATCACAAATCCAGGTAATAAAACTGTTTATCGTATTTATGATAAAGCGACAGGTAAAATTAAAGCTGATTTAATCTGTCTGGTTGGTGAAAAATATAATCCGGAAGAAGATTTGATGATCTTTGATCCTATCTACACGTGGAAGAAGTCCATTATCAAAGGTGGCACCTACACCATGAGAGAGATCATCAAACCGATTTTCAAAAAAGGACAGTGTGTTTACGAATCACCTTCTACCATGGATATCCGCTCTTATTGTCAGGAAGAATTAAATACATTATGGGATGAATCCAGACGTCTGGTCAATCCAAAAGAAGTGTATGTAGACCTTTCCCAGCCTTTATATGATTTACGTAATGAATTACTGGATGCAAAAAAATAGGAGATAATACCGATGATGAATAAAAAAGTATATCCAAGACTTTCTGGTCTTTTACTTCATCCTACCTCTCTTCCAGGACCATATGGGATTGGAGATTTAGGCCCGGAAGCTTATGAGTTTGTTGACAATTTAAAAATCAGTGGACAGAAATTATGGCAAGTACTTCCTTTAGGACCAGTTAACAACAGCAATTCACCATACCAGTCCTATTCTAGTTTTGCCGGACAGCCACTAATCATTAGTCCTGATTTATTAGTTGAAGATGGACTTTTAACACCAGAAGATCTCGCACAAATTCCACACTTATCGGATGATCGCGTTGATTATGATGGAGTACGCGCTTATAAGCGTCCACTTTTACAAAAAGCTTTGACAAATTTTACTGCTCTGCCAGAAGATCATGCTTTAAAAACACAATTCAATGAATTCTGCCAAAATGAAAATGAATGGTTAGACGATTACTGTCTATTTATGGCAATTATGAAAGCCAATGATGATAAACCATGGTATGAATGGGAAGCACCAATCCGCAAAGGAAATAAAACAGCAAAAAGAAAATGGATGAAAATGGAATCCGTGCAACAAGAATATCTCTACCAGAGTTTTATTCAATTCTTGTTCTTCCGTCAATGGAATGCCTTAAAAGCCTATGCAAATGCGAACGGCATCTCCATCATTGGAGATATTCCAATTTTTGTCGCTGACAATAGTGCTGATGTCTGGGCAAATCGAAAATTGTTTAAGCTTGACAAAGATGGTCACCCAACCGCTGTTGCCGGAGTTCCACCAGATTATTTTAGCGAAACCGGACAACTTTGGGGGAATCCTCTTTATAAATGGAATGTACATAAAAAAGATCGTTATGCCTGGTGGATGAGCCGTATCCGTGCTCAGCTTGTGAAATACGACTATGTCCGCATCGATCATTTCCGTGGTTTGGATGAATACTGGGAAGTTCCAGTCGATGCAGAAACCGCCCAGGAAGGAAAATGGATGCCGGGACCAAAAGCCGATTTCTTCAACGTTATGCGTGAAGAATTAGGTGAAGATCTGCCAATTATCGCCGAAGATTTAGGGTTAATCACCCAATCCGTTCATGATCTGCGTGATCAATTTGAACTGCCAGGAATGAAAATTTTGCAGTTTGCATTTGATAATATCGAAGATAATGATTTTCTTCCTTATAATTATCCGCGAAACAGTATATGCTATACAGGAACACATGATAATGATACAAGTTCCGGTTGGTATCACTCAGCCTCTGAAGAATCCAAAGATAAAATTCGTCGTTACTTAAGCACGGATGGCAGTCATATCAGTTGGGATATGATTCGCTGTGCACTTTCTTCTGTATCTCGCATGGCAATTATTCCAATTCAGGATATTTTTGAGGATGGCAGTGATCGTCGTATGAATATTCCTGGAGTCGCACACGGAAACTGGGGATATCGCTATTATAAAGAACAGTTCCACGATGGTCTCAAAAAAGGACTTCGGGAGATGTCTGAAATTTATGGAAGGTAAAGAAAATGATTCGAGTCATATTAATTATTGGATATTTAGTGTTATTCTTACTCACAACTGCTCCGTATTATTTCCGTTTTCCAAAATGGGATAAAAATGGAGATGAGAAAAAACGTTATCGTTTGGCGGCAAAAAAAGTACATCGTGCATTTGCATTGATTTTAAAGCTTGCCGATGCAGAAGTTACGGTTGATGGAGTCGAAAACATTCCACAAGATCAAGCCGTATTATATGTTGGTAACCACAGCAGTTATTTTGATATTATATCATTATTTAATGCGATCCCCGGAGGAGCAGGATTTGTTGCCAAAGATAGCATGGCTAAAATTCCACTTCTGAAACGTTGGATGTTATTTATCAACTGCCTGTTCCTTGACCGCGATGATATTAGACAAAGCATGGGAATTATCAAACAGGCAGCACAATATATTAAAAATGGTTATTCTATGGTTATTTTCCCAGAAGGAACCAGAAGTCAGGATGCCGAGCCACATGAATTCAAAGAGGGAAGTCTACGTATCGCCTCCATTGCAAAGGCTCCAATTATCCCAGTAGCAATTTCTGGTACTCCAGACCTTTATGAAAATCATCATAAATTAAAAGTAACACCTGCAAAAGTACACATTACTTTTGGTAAACCGATTTATATGAATGAACTTCCAAGAGAAGAGAAAAAACATCTCGGTGCTACAATCCGTGAATGGATCATTGAAACAAGGCAGGAACACGAGCGGAATTATCGTTGATTCTTTGCCATTTTCATAAAAAATTGTTTCATTCTTTTCACATTAGTGTTATACTAATTAAGAATGTATGAGCAAAATAATACACAGGAGGAATAACTTATGCCACATATACCAGGATGGGGAATTTTCTGTATTATCGCAATCATTCTTTGTATTGTATTATATTTACTTTATAAGTTTGGCGATAAACAACAGAAAAAACAGCAGGATGCAAGACAGCAGATGTACGACAATATGCAGATTGTCAATATGCTTGTTATTGATAAAAAACACATGAAGATCAGTGACGCAGGATTTCCGAAAGCCATCATGGATCAGATGCCAAAACGAGCATCACGTTCGAAAGGTGCAGTTGTAAAGGCAAAGATCGGTCCACAGATTGTTACTTTATTATGTGATGAAGGTATTTACGATCAGGTTCCGGTAAAAGCAGAAGTCAAAGCCCAGATTAGTGGTATCTACATCATGGGAATAAAAAACACTCGTAATGTTGCTCCACCACCACCAGAGAAAAAAGGCTTTATGCAAAAATGGGCGACAAAGAATAATTCCATGATCGATGAAGAAATCAATGCCGGTTCTGAAATGAAGAATGGAAAAAATGTCAAAAACATGCAACAAGCAAGCAAAGGTCAGATGAAAAATAAGGCCTTAAATCCATCAGCTAAAAAGAATAAAAGCACGAAAAAACGTAAAAACAAAAATAAAAAGAAAAAACGTTAAGAAATCTAAGAATCAACGCAGAAACCGAAACATCAGTTTCTACGTTGATTTTTTGTTGCATAGAAATTGCAAAAGAGAGGTACATCGAACAATAAAACTATTTCGATCTACCTCTCCTTCTCATATAAATTAAAATCTCTGAATTTTTTCTGATTCGTCGGTTGTCTTTTCAATCTTTCGAATCACGAGATAATAACCATAGTCTTCATTTACTTTTACATAGACGCGGTCACCAACTTTATGTCCTAAAAGAGCCTTTCCAATCGGAGATTCAATGCTGATAATATTATTTAAACTGTCCCCACGTACAGTTGTCACAATTTTAAATACTTCTTCCTCATCGTCTTCTTCAAAGTAAACCGTTACGGTATTATTCATACCAACTTCATCTGATGCAGATTCATCCACATAAACTTCCGCATTGCGAATCATACGTTCCAAATAACGGATACGGCTCTCATTTTGATTTTTAAATTTCTTTGCTGCCTTATACTCAAAATTTTCACTTAAATCGCCTTGCGCACGAGCCTCTTTTACATCTTCTAATGCCTGTTTGCGAACAACCAATTTGCGATGTAAAATCTCATCTTTCATCTTTTGAATATCTTGTTCTGTTAATTGATGTCCCATAATTATACCTTATCTATTTACCACACAAGCACTTCACAACCATCTTCGGTTACTAATACCGTCACTTCCCACTGTGCAGATGGAAGCCCATCTTCTGTATACACAGTCCAGCCATCTTCTGCATCAGTAAATACATCGGCTTTTCCCATATTTACCATCGGCTCAATCGTAAATACCATTCCTGGTACCATTAACATTTCTGTCCCTTTTGGTGCAACATAGCTTACAAATGGATCTTCATGGAATTCTAATCCCACGCCATGACCGCCAATTTCGCGCACGATCGAATAACCATTTGCTTTTGCATGATTGTTGATTTCCTCGCTCATATCACCCAAAAACGTCCATGGTTTCACATTTTTGATACCAATCTCCACACATTCTTTTGTCACTTCCACAAGCTTTTTCTTTTCTGGAGAAACTTCTCCAATACAAAACATTCTTGAAGAATCAGAATAATATCCGTTATAAATCGTGGACACATCAATATTGACAATGTCCCCTTCTTCTAACTTCTGAATTGGGCTTGGAATGCCATGACATACAACTTCATCGATGGAAGTGCAGACGCTCTTTGGAAAGCCACAATAATTAAGCGGAGCTGGGATGCCACCCATTTCGGTTGTCTTATTATAAACCATCTGATCAATCTCTTCTGTTGTCATCCCTGGTTTTATATGTTCAGCGACATAATCTAACACCGCAACATTAATTTTACCGCTTTCCTTGATTCCTTCAATCTGTTCTGGGGTTTTGATGATGTCATGTGAAGGAACAATGTGTCCCTGTCTTGCAAACTTAATCAGCTTATCATCAAATGCTGCATGACATTTTTTATATTTTTTTCCACTACCACACCAACAGTGATCATTACGACCTAACTTTACCATGAATACATATCCTTTCCTTATCAGATAGTTCTTACTATCTATATATTTTTACGCACTATTTTTATTATAACACTTATTGGGAAAATATCCACGGAAAGTTTTATCAATTATAATTCAAAACTCGCGAGTCTTGGCGCGGGATTCGGGTCAGTTTCCACTGACATAATACATATCCAAATCCCTGCGCATCCTCGCGGAGCGTATATCAGATGGGAGTCATTTCACATCTGATATACATCTATTTGCGCTATTTTAGACCTCTTCATCTTCTCTCCACTCTAAAATATCCCCTGGTTGACATTCCAATGCTTTACAAATTTTATTTAATGTTTCTATTTTGATTGCTTTTGCTTTTCCATTTTTTAGGATTGATATATTGGCAATCGTAATTCCCACCCGATTGGCTAATTCCGTCACTGACATTTTTCGTTTTGCCAGCATGACATCTATATTTATAATAATCATCTTGTGTACTCCTTTTATATTGTAAGTTCTGCTTCTTCTTCCATTAATGCCGCCTTATAAATGAAATGCGAGAGTACCATCGCCACAACTGCGATTGACACTCCAATGAAAGGAATGAAAATTGACATCAATAAAATACCCGGATGATTTATATGAAAGAACAGAAGTAAAATACTTCCACCAACAAATATTGCACTATCACCAAGTGCCAACATGCCAATTTTTTTCATATCCATAGCATTTTGTCTGGAAAATGATTTCCCAATTCCAATACGACTGGCAATCCTCCAACCATAAAATAATACCACATAACAAGGAATCGCTGTTATCCATAAAAACACCATCCACGGCCAAAAGGCAGATTTCCAAACACCTCCTGCATAGTCAAACGTTTCTTTTGCAAAAAATGGCAAAACAATCATGTATAAAATAATTCCTGCCAATCCCAATCCAATCATTACAACTTTTAACCAAAATTCTAAACTTTTCTTATCCATCTTATTAATTCCTCCTATTTTGAAACTATATTGGTGTTGTCCTCAGATTTTCTGATCAGATTCTTTCTTTGACTATAATATACCACACCAATCATCAAATCTCAATAATTATTTATTGTGATACAATAAATAATTATTGTTTTGTAAATTATGAATTTCATTTGTTATTTTACTAATAGAACAAAAACGGACAAATCTGCATCTGGTCGCATCCTCGCGGAGCGTTTTTATGATATAGGAAAGTGAAAACTTTCCTATATCATAAAGTAAAAACCTCCTTCCTGCTATCCGCAAGAAAGGAGGTTTCCTTATTACAAAATTTATTATTTTATTTATTTAAGAATGTTTCTATTCTTCTTCTCATCATGTCTTCGCCCATGATATGATAGATCGTCCACTGATCTGGTGAGCTTGCCTGACCAACCGTTGCAATACGAATGATTTCAGCAATATGAGAAACATTTCCTTTATAAGCTTCTGGATTCTTTTTATATTCACGCATATTTCCTGTGAAACCTAAGCTCTCACCAATTTCTTTGATCTTACCAAACCATGTATTCGCGTCATCATTATGATCATATTTTTCCAAATAAGCAGTTAAAACAGCTTTTACTGTCTCATCATCATATTTTTGTTCGTCAATCTGCTGGTAAGTTTCATCAAAATAATAATGAACCGTACTCATAATCTGTTTGGCATTGATATAATCTTTTCTACGGCGCTTACTGCCAACACCCATTCCTAATTCCAAAATCTTAATGAATTTTTCTTTATCTGAAAAATATACATCAAGCATATCTGGATGATATGTTTCTACCCATGTATATAAGAAATCATAAACTTCTTCTGGCTCTAGTTTTGAAAATTCATTCTTACAGATGTCATTTAATTTCATGATATCAAACAGAGCACCAGATTTGCTCATTTTCTTTACACTGTATTTGAAATCTGTGATTGGATTGTTTGGATGTTTATCATACCACTGCTCGAAATTAGAGTTTAATAAAGTCATCAAATATACTTTTACCCCCTGTGGATGATATCCGTCTTTTCTATAATAATCCAATGACAATTCAGGATCTTTTCTCTTTGATAATTTACGTTTTCCACCATTTTCCATCTTCATCAAATGTGCGGTATGCGCGTATTTTGGTAAACGGAATCCTAATACTTTGTGTAATTCCACATGGGTTGGCACAGAAGATAACCATTCTTCACCACGAATAACCATCGTTGTGTGCATCAGATGATCATCGATTGCATGTGCAAAATGGTAAGTTGGAATACCATCTCTTTTTAGAAGAACCACATCCATAATATTTTCCGGGAATTTTACACTGCCACGAATCTGATCACGGAAAATGATTTCCTGACCTTCTTCTCCCTGAGAACGAAGACGAAGAACATATGGCATACCAGCCTTAATTCTTTCTTCAATTGTCTCATAGGATAAGTCACGACAACGTGTCCATGTTGTGTGGTATCCGGTAATGACATTCTGCGCTTTTTGCTGTTCTTTAATATCAGCAATCTCTTCCTCTGTACAAAAACATGGGTATGCAAGTCCTCTCGCAACTAAATCCTTTGCATATACATGATAAATGTCTGCTCTCTGACGCTGGAAATATGGACCATAGACATTGCTTTCCTCTGTGTCAATACCCGCTCCCTGATCAAACTCAATACCAAAGTAACGAAGTACAGAAATAATAATATCAACAGCACCTTCTACTTTACGTTTATTGTCCGTATCCTCGATACGCAGATAGAATACACCGCCGCTTTGGTGAGCAATTCTTTCATCTGCCAAAGCACTATATAAATTTCCCAAATGAATAAATCCGGTTGGACTAGGACCCATACGAGTTACCTGTGCGCCCTCCGGCAAATCTCTCTGTGGGAATCTCGCTTCTACTTCATCAATTGTTGCTGTCACATTCGGAAACAGTAAATCTGCTAATTTTTGATAATCCATGTTTGTTCCTTCCTTTTCCATCTTTTTTCTATCTCAATATAATAATTGTAGTCTAACTATTCTAGTTTAAAGGAAAATCCCCTTTTATGCAAGGGAACAAAGGGAAATTATTGTAAAAAAATGAAGGTCCAAAACCAAGCAGACAAGTCCGCCTCGAACCCTCATTTTTCTATCTATTTACTTTCCTTCATAAACAACAACAGATTCTACATCATACTTATTCAGTCGTTCTCTGCCTTTTAATCCTGCTAATTCCAGTAGGAAGACCATTTTTACAACTTCTCCACCCAATTTTTCAATTAACTTTGCAGCAGCTTCTACCGTTCCGCCTGTTGCGATCAAATCATCAACCAAAACGACTTTTTGTCCCGGTTTAATAGAATCAACATGCATCTCAACTTCCGCTGTACCATATTCTAACTCATATTTTTGAGAAATTGTTTCTCTTGGTAATTTCCCTTTTTTACGTACCAATACAAATGGTTTCTTTAAATTATATGCAACCGGTGCTCCAAACAAAAATCCTCTGGATTCTGCCCCTACGATCACATCACAATCCACCGATTCTACTAATTTCTGCAATTCATCAATTGCCAATTGAAACCCTTCTGCATCCTGAAATACCGTTGTAATATCTCTGAAAATAATTCCTTCCTCTGGAAAATCTGGGATTGATGTAATATAATCTTCTACCTTCTTCATTTTATCCTTCGCCTTTCTTCATCTATAATATTATCTTTATTATATCGTTTTCATTAAGCATCAGCAAGAATAAATACTTATTTTTTATTTCTTTGTTTTTACCGTCTTTACCCCAGACCACTTTGAATAATATTTCGTATTGCCCACTTTTTTATAAGTACGAATTCTTATATAATATCGTTTTTTGGCTTTTAGTTTTGTCACGTTCTTTGTCACAATACTGTTTTTACTAACTGTGATTGTTTTTGATAATTTAAAATTATTGTTTGTTGAATACTGAATTTGATAACCACTTGTCTGCGTCTTTTGTTTTTTCCATTTCGTCGTAAATCCTTTTGATTTTGCCTTAATACTGGCAAAACTAATTCCTTTGGGCTGAATAATAAAATTTCCCTTTAAATTCCCAGAATATCGATTCCCTTTCAATGCGACAGTCACACTGGCTTTACCCACATTTTTATTTTTTGTATAAGCAACTGTATAATGATCTTCCTCTATCTTCCTTCCCTTTGTATCTTTCACTACCACTTTCGGACGCTGATTTTTCCCATTATAAATCACATCAGAAGCAGATACTGTCTTTGGAGATGCAATAACTTTTTTACTGTATTCATCGTTACATATCGAACATTTCGATAAGATATATCCATCTTTACGAGTTGTCGCTTTTATTATTTCTTCTGTCATGTTATGACTAGGACAATTCTGATAATCTGTCATACTGATCGGATGCTGGCTTTGAAAAGATGTTGTCAAATATTCATCATCAGACTCGTGATCCTGAAACTGCTCACTACCTTTTAGAAAATAAGCGTAGTCGGTTTCTCCAGCGTCCCAAGTCGAATCCAAATTATAGTACCATTTTCCGATTCTCATAATATTCCATGCATGCGGACCACCATTCCCTGTTCCCCCAATCACACATACATCAAGTCCACATTCCTCGGCAAGACGGTACAGTAAAACTGCATATCCCTGACAAACAGCACTTTTTTCGATCAAAGCCGCATAAGCTGTATATTGTAATAAATAAGTCTCATCATCCAAATGACTATAATCATAAGTGACATGAGAACAAATATAATCATAGATACTTTTGACTTTTTCAGAAGAAAATTGATCCTCAGTCAAATGTAGCTCTTTTTTTAATTGCTTTACCTTTTCCGTAACTTTCTCCTCTTGGGAAAGTGTCGTATAATATTTTATGTAAAAGACCAATGTAAAATTATAATATTTACCGCTTTGATAACCATTTCCTTCGCCATAGCATGCACATTGATACTTCAAGTAATCTCCTTCTGTTGATTTTCCTGTTTCCTTAAAAGCTTCATCATACACGGAATAGATAAATGCATTTGAAATTTTCTTTGTCGACCGATAATTTATCATAACCGTCTTTTTATGCCGTGTCATCTGTTTTCGCAATTCATCTCCCACATCGACAACGGATGTATAAACTTTTGCTTTGTTTCCCTTAAAACTTGTCTTATTGTCATTTTCCGTCTTTACAGATTGCTTTAACTCCTCTTTTGAAATAACATTTGGTGTCAATGGATTAACATAAAATCCTTCGATCACAAGTTCATCTGCTGACTTTGGTGCATCCCAAGATGCATAGACAATTGATGATGAAATGCTTAATATACATAGCATAAAGACCAAAATATAAGATAAAAAACGTCTGACTAACTTCATGTTGATTCTCCCTCCTACAACATATATCTTTATTATATCATAAACAAACAATGATTTATACCAAGTTCTATTTATGATATAATGTTTGCAAAGGAGGTTTTGCATGAAATATGAATTAATTGGCTCTATCATGCCTGCAGTAGAAGTGACATTAGATTCTGGAGAATCCATGTTTACTCAAAGTGGTGGTATGTGCTGGATGAGCGATAATGTATCTATGAAAACAAATACAAGAGGAGGACTTTTAAAAGGACTAGGACGTAAATTTGCCGGAGAATCGATGTTTCTTACCACATACTCTGCTACATCTGACCATGCAGTAATCGGATTTTCTTCTACTGTTGCTGGAGAAATATTACCGATAGATTTCAGTCAATATGGAAGCTTAATTTGCCAAAAAGGTGCATTTCTATGTGCAGAAGATTCCGTAAATACACAAGTTGCATTTACGAAAAAAATCTCTAGCGGTTTATTTGGCGGCGAAGGATTTATTCTTCAAAAATTGTCTGGCACTGGAATTGGATTTTTAGAAGTTGACGGAAATAAGGTCATCAAAGATCTTGCTCCAGGAGAAGTATTAAAGGTTGATACCGGAAATTTAGTTGCTTTTGAAGAGAGTGTAAATTATGAAGTCGAAATGATAAAAGGTGGTATGAATATATTTCTTGGCGGCGAAGGATTATTTATCACCAGACTGACAGGACCGGGGAGAGTCATTCTGCAAACTCAGAATATCGCCGAATTTGCCGGACGTATTACCAGATATTTTCCAAGCAGCAATTAAAGTAATATAGGAACAAAAATGCAACGCAATTTCTTATGAAACAAAGTACAGGCGGGAATATTTCCCGCCTGTATATTTTTTATTCTATTTTTCGCCAAGAAAATAAAATGGATTACCTTCTTCTGATTCTAAGAAATGCATCAACTGATACGCACACATAATTGCCACATTTTCTTCTTTTAAAATTCTTCTAACTTCATCCTTATCTGCAAGCACAATCTGGATTTCCTCAGAATCTTCCTGACCATCTATATTCGGCTCACCAGATGCATATCCGTAAACCGTTCCGCAGGACTCATCCGTCATGCCAATCGTCGTAAAAAATGGTTTACTATACATATCTGGTACATCGATTGCCTGGAGCTCTAATCCTGTCTCTTCTTTTAACTCACGGATACCCGCTTCTTTAAAATCTTCTCCTTCTTCTACAAGTCCAGCCGGAAATTCGTAAATATAACCATCAATCGGATAACGATACTGACGAATCAATACGACTTTATCTCTTTTCTCTCCATACACACTATAAATAATCACACCATCTGCTGTATTCTCGTGGGTCACAGCCTTTAACTGATCCTGTGATTTCGCACGGGAAGCCACAAAATATTTGGAATCTCTACCACTTTTATGTGTCACATCAAAGGTAAAAAAGTTTAAAAATTTATATTTGGTCTCTTGTGTAATCTTACGAATTAATCCCATATTGTATCTTCCTTTCCGCTCTGATATAACAATGCCTCTTCTGAAGTCTTAATTAAATAAGCCATCGCTTCCACCGGATAACGTCCAACTGCTGTTTCTCCCGTCAACATAACGGAAGCTGCCCCATCTAAAACAGCATTAAAGATGTCACATACCTCAGCTCTTGTGGGAACTGCTCTCGTTTCCATTGAGGCTAACATCTGGGTAACGACCATAAAAGGTTTTCCAGCTTTGCGACATTCTCTGGCAATTTCTTTTTGTAGTACAGGAAGCTTCCATAAATCAACCGCATTTCCAAGATCACCACGGGCAATCACAATCTCATCTGCTTCTTCCAATAACTCAGGTAAAATTTCTACTCCCTGTAAGTTTTCCAATTTTGCAAAAATACGAATGTCATCTGCACCATTTTTATGTAATTCTGCTCTTAAATTTTGCAGATCTTTCCGATTGCGAACAAATGGTAACATAACACCGGTTACTCCATATTCCTTGGCAACTTTCAGATTTTCTTTGTCAGCCTCTGTCAATGTTGGCACCGGAATGGTTAATCCTGGTAAAGCAATACTTTTTCGTTGAATGACCCTTCCACCACGAATCACTTTACATTTTATATCTCCCGGTTCATCACTTGCATGTTCGATCACTTTTAATAAAATCTTACCATCATCAATTAATATCTCTTGTCCCTCGATCAAATATGGTAGAATCATATTTGGTAAAGGAAGTGCATCTAAATATACTTCCTGTCTGTCTTGCCACTCAAGGTCAAGATTCATTCTTCCAATTCGTAATTCTGGTCCTTGAAGATCAATTAATAATTCCGGTCTTAAAATTCCTTCTTGTGATGCTGCTGCCTGATATTTTAAAATCCAGTCCTGACTTGTTTCCAAACTTTTATGTGACAAATTCAGGCGAATTCCTGACATTCCCTGACGAAACATCCTTCTTAATCGATTCATATCTGCACAGGCAGGTCCCAGTGTTCCATAATATACCATGTTAATCCCCCTTTGGACATTGTTATCAGTCTCTGCTCTTATTATATAGGAAAGATTGTATTATTTCAAATACAACAATCAATCCGATTAATGTTCAATCCCAATTCGACTTTTCACACCCACATCAAACGGATGTTTTTGCTTCTGGATATGAGAACAATAATCTGCTATCTCTATCATTTCCTGCGATGGATTACGACCAGTCAAAATTACTTCCTGCGATTGTGGTCGTTTTTCTAAATAGCGAAGTAGCGGTCCTTCTGTCAATTGATTAAGATCAATTGCATATAACGCCTCATCTAAGATTAACATATCATAATCCTCAGATTGTTTTAAGATTTCGCTTAATATTATATCATTTTGTTTTAATTGCTCCTGTTTTTCCTTTTCTGTCATACGGCTTGTGAATTTCATCTTCTCAGGGCCCTTGATACAAGTAATATTCGGTGTCATCGAGAGAATCTTTCTTTCACTCGAGTCGTTATTTTTCAAGAACTGATAAATAAGAACGGACTTTCCAGCTCCCGCCGCCCGGATAGCCAATCCCATCGCTGCTGTTGTTTTGCCTTTCCCATCTCCATGATACAAATGAATACAACCTTTTTCTTTTTGTATCGGCTCTGCATGTTCGGATAACATATGGTAGATTGCATCGATGTCCAAATGATCTCGTAACAATTGTTCTAATTTATCGTACTGCTGCTTTTTATATTCCTGATGAGGAATCACGTTTACTTCACCAGAAATTCCTTTTTCCTTCATCAATTGTGAAATAAAAGCCTGACGAAAAGAGTCATCATCAAAGATACCATGTAAATAGCTGCCCCAGATACGTCCATCCTGAGAACGAAATCCATCCATCGTTCCATCCTCAAATAAGAGCACTGGGTGCACCGCATCATCAACTGCAGTGGTAATTCCCATATGAATTTCATATCCATCGACATGAATTTCTGAATTTGCAATCAAACTGGCTTTTTTTCTCGTCCTCGTCTTTTGCTCCACAAACGTTGTTTTTAATGGCAGTAAGCCAAGCCCCTTCATCGTCCCCCCATGTTCTACATGATATGGGTCTTCTAAAAGTTCTCCGAGCATTTGAAATCCACCACAAATACCAATGATTCTGCATTTCTCTTTTAATCGCCAAATAGCCGCCTCCAAGCCAGACTCCCGCAACCATCGTAAATCATACATTGTATTTTTTGTTCCTGGCAAAAGAATGACATCGGGACTTCCAAGTTCTGACTTCTTCGTCACATAACGAAGCGAAACTTCCTCCATCATATCCAATGCACCAAAATCTGTAAAATTCGATATATGAGGCAGACGAATGACTGCGATATCAATTCCATTCCCAACTTCTCTTTTCCCCAGATTTTCTGATAAACTGTCCTCGTCATCGATATCAATCTGAGCATAAGGAATGACTCCGATCACAGAAATTCCGGTAAGTTCCCGAATCATATCAAGTCCTGGCTTTAGGATTTCAACATCACCGCGAAATTTATTGATGATAATTCCTTTGATTCGTTTTCTTTCTTCTGGTTCTAAAAGCATAATTGTGCCATAAACAGAGGCAAATACACCTCCACGGTCAATATCAGCAACCAAAAAGACATCGGCATCTGCCATCTTTGCCATACCCATATTGACAATATCATTTTCTTTTAAATTGATTTCTGCAGGACTACCAGCTCCCTCTATGATGATTGCATCGAATTGTTCTTCCAGTTTATGAAATGCTTGCATAATCGCTGGTTTTAGCTCTGGTTTCTTTTTATAATATTCAGCTGCCGGATAATTGCCCAGAACTTCTCCATTTACGATTACCTGTGAACCCATATCACTATTCGGTTTTAACAAAATCGGATTCATCTCGACCATCGGTTCGATCATCGCCGCCTCTGCCTGCATCGCCTGTGCACGGCCAATTTCCCATCCATCTTTTGTAATATAGGAATTTAATGCCATATTTTGAGATTTAAATGGTGCACAGGTATAACCATCTTTGGCAAAAATACGGCATAAACCAGCCACAACAAACGTTTTCCCCGAATTTGACATTGTTCCCTGTATCATCAATGGTTTTAATCTTTTCATACAAACTCCTTCACAACTTTATTCGTTCAAACATCTCTGCAAAATCTGCATCAGCATTTCATTTTCTTCCTGTTTTTTGACCGCTACGCGATAATAATCTGCTCCTAATCCACGATAATTATCACAATGACGGAGACAAATTCCATTTGATAAGCATCGTTCATGCAAGTCATAACAACCTGGAGCCTGAAAAAACAAATAATTGGCATTTCCTTCCCAGACTCTAAGTGGCAACTTCTTTAATTCCTCCCACATCCATGTTCGAAGCTTCGCAATTTCTTTTGCGGTCTGCTCCTCATAGCCTTCCATCTGACAGGCGGTAATTCCAGCAACCTGAGCAATGTGACTGACATTCCAACTTTGTGCCACCGCCTCCATCTTTTTTAATAAATCTAAATTAGCAGAAATTCCATAACCAAGGCGGATTCCGGGAATGCCAAACATTTTCGTAAAAGATTTCAAAATAAACATGTTTGGGTATTTTCTAATCCGAGGAATCATTGATTGCTCTTTTCCATCAATTACAAAATCAAGAAAACATTCATCTAAGAGGACAACAATATTTTGTCTTTTTGCTTTCTCTAACATTCGAACGAGCAAAGACGGATTAATCAGCCTTCCAGTCGGATTATTCGGATTGCATAAAATTAACACATCAATCTCTGGATTCATATATTCTAAAATATCTTCTTCAATCAGTAATGTCTCCACATTCAACGGATATTCCATTATCTTTGATTTCTCAAACACAGGAGTCGAAAATGCCTCCTCATATTCCACAAAAGTTGGCACTGGTAAAAGGATATTCTTCGCATTTAAAATCAATGCCAGACGAAAAATCAAATCTGCAGCTCCATTCCCACAAATCACCTGCTGTGATGAAACATTATGTTTAATTGCAAGCAATTTTTTTAACCTCACACAATCAGGATCAGGATAGTGAATCGATTCCTCTAAAGCCGCTTTCATCGCCTGATAAATTTCTTCCGGCATACCATATGGATGAATATTCGCCGAAAAATCTACAATCATTTTATCTTCATGATAGATATATCCGCCATGTTTTCTCATAGATACTCTCCTAATGTAAATAGTAACATAATAGATAGATTACCGTAAAAATCAAAAAACAAACGCCAAGACAGCCAAACATCAGCTTTTGCGCATCTCGAATTTTCTCTGCATCACAAATGGTCAAAGCCTCACCGATTGTCGGTTTGACAACCGGTTTTCCAAAATAGTCATGGGTTCCACCAAGTTCAATTCCCAATGCTCCTGCCGCAATGGCTTCTGTTTGCGCACAGTTGGGACTTAAATGTGCTCTGCGATCACGCTTATATGTCTTCCACGCCTGTCCGCTATGATAGCGCAGAAGAAAACTAGATCCCAACATCGTAAAAGCAGCAATTCTTGCTGGAATATAATTAACAACATCATCCAATTTTGCAGATATTTTTCCAACATATTCAAATTCTTCATTGCGATATCCAACCATGGAATCCAAAGTATTCACCGCTTTATACGCCATCGCAAGTGGAGCCCCGCCTAAAAATAAATAACAAAGCGGAGCAATCACGCCATCCGTCGTATTTTCCGCTACCGTTTCCACACAGGCTTTTGCGACTTCTTCTTCTGACAACGCCTTAGTATCACGTCCAACCAAATAAGAAATCGATATTCTGGCTTTCGCTAAATCTCCCGCTTTTAAATCACGATACACTTTGTCACTTTCTGTTTTTAAGCACTTCGCAGCCAAAATCTGATACATCCAAAAAAGTTCTATGATGACAGCTAACAGCGGATGAATTTTCCCTGCAAATAATAAAATGCCTGCCGTTACAAAATAGGTTCCAACCACGATCACAAAGGCCAATATGCCTCCAGCGACAATCTCTTTTCTTTTTTGAATTCCATGTTCCCGACTGCAAAATCTCAATAAAAACTGTTTCAACGAAGAAATGGCTTTTCCGATTAATTGCACCGGATGGTACATCCAATATGGATCACCAAACAGGAAATCTAATAGAATCGCCATCGCAATCAATGCTAATCGTTCCATGAAAGTTCCTCCTTCGCCCTTTTTAAAAATCGTTCTAGAAATGCCTCGTTCCCACGAAATGATAAATGTGGGTAGGCAGCATATTGCGATTGGTTCACATATCCACTTTCCCAGCTTCTTGTTGGAGATTTATCCACAATACAAGAAAAATCATCCCCAAATTCTTTCGAATAGTGAAACTCATGTGCTTTCATCGGTTCTTGGAACAAACAGTTTTTTGCTGTTTTTGCCTTAATCGTTATATAACCAAAATGCATATTGAGTCGATCGCTCATTTTTGTCTTATGCGAAAATGCCTGACACATCCGATATTCGCATCCATTTTTATCCTCTAAACTCTCACCGAGATACATATAACCACCACATTCTGCGATAATCGGCTTGCCCATCTGACACCAATTTCTTATTTCCGCTCGCATACTCTGATTATTTTCCAGTAAACCGGCAAACAGCTCTGGATAGCCACCTCCAAGATAGATTGCCTGAATATCTTCTGGCAAATGTTGATCACTAAGAGGGGAAAATGGCTTTAAAGTCACACCTCTTTTCTCCAACATTTGCAGATTATCTTCATAATAAAAGCAAAACGCCTCATCCCGCGCTACCGCAATCGAAATTGGGTATTGCTTCCTCACTACTGGAGACGAAGCATTTAATGCAGGTGCCTGTTTCGCCATTTTGATGATTGTATCGAGATCTATCGTTTCCTGCATCTGCTGCCCTAAAATTTGCAAATAATGTTTCCAGTTTTGTACTTCATTTGCCATACAAAGCCCCAAATGCCTACTCGAAAGTCGCAGTTCTTTGTTTTCTGGCAAATATCCAACAACCTTAATACGACATTCTTCTTCTATCTTTGGCTTAATCTGCATGTAATATCCTTTGCTGCACTGATTTAAAATCACACCTTTAATCGTATTTTCCCGGTACTGCAAAATTCCCTGAATCATCGGAATGACGGTATTCGCCATTCCTTTTGCAGATAGAACGAGTATCACTGGTGTTTTTGTTTCTTGTGCGACTTCAAATGTACTGGCTGTTGTCGTACTTCTTTGCCCGTCATAAAAACCCATCACGCCCTCTAATATACCAATATCTGCCTCTTTTGCATAATTAGATACAAGTTCAGCCATCTGTCCTTTATGAAAAAAAGGGTCAACATTGATTGATGGTCGTCCTGTCAATCTGGTATGATACATCGGATCAATATAATCCGGACCACATTTATATCCCTGAACCTGAAGTCCACGTTCCTTTAACGCTTGCATAAGCCCCAAAGTTATCGTCGTTTTTCCTGAACCACTTCCAGCAGCCGTAATCAATACCCTCGGAAATGTCTGCTGTCCCGGCCTTCGAATCATAATCACTGGAATTTGCTTTCGTTTCGCAGCTTCCACTTTTTCTGGGACACCCCCTTGCCCCCCACTGTCTTTTGTTACCAAAACAGCCGCTTTCGTATTTCGGATCAAACGTTCATTGTCCTTAATCGTAAACGGAGGTTCTTCACCAAATACATGATTTTTATCATAACCAGACTGCAAACACGTTTCAACCGAAGTCCCGCGCTGTAAAACACGGATAAAAATCTCTTTTTCCGGCAATCCCTGTAAATATTCTCTAGCTGTTTTCACACCTGTTGTCAACAATATCGGACCTTTTACATTTTTTAATTCCGCAATGGCTTCTTTTGTATCATTCACATATAAAATACGCTCATAATCATACTCTATCTGCTGTCTAGCCACCCGCTCATAAGGAATTTCTAATCTTTCACAGACTTCTTTGACATTTTTTGTCACAATATCGGCAAACGGATGACTGGCATCATATACCTTCGATGGTCGAAATGACTGAAAAAAACGTAAAAACTGTTCTTTGTTTTTACGTCCCTCTATAATCTCGATTGGATAATCTGCCAACATTTCTCTACCAAGCGTTGTGGCAACAAATGCAGCGATTTCCTTTTCCTGTTTTTGTAATTGTTCAATGATGTTTCTTGATTCTGTCGTACCTGCGATTACAGCAATATATCCTGTTTTCATCTTTCCTTAACTCCGAATCCGTTTCTATTTGATAATTAAAGTTGTAAAATAACCATATTCACGGTTTACATCAAAGCTGCCTATGTACTCTGATGGCATGCCACAATTGGCAATCACAGTTGTCTGGTCCAATCGATTCCATTTTAAGAGCAAATCATAAATCTCTTTCATTTTTCTTCCCGCCTTCATGACAATGACCGTGTCATATTGCTGTAAGGCCTGTACAAATTGTTCACTATCTTGAAAAGATGGCATCACAACAAAACTTTCTCTGCCCTCTACAACAGAAATCAAGGCTTTGCTTGCACCAGCACAAAAAGATGGAATTCCCGGTATCATTTTAATCAAAAATTCTGTTTCCAATTCCTTTTTTACATACATAAAAGTACTATAAATACCAATGTCACCAAGTGCAATCATCGCGACTGTACGTCCTGCTTCTAATTCCTTTTTTACTCTTTCTACCGCTTTTTTTCTTGACTGTAGGCGTTCTTCCTTTACACGACTCATCGAAAAAACAACTGGTAATATGACCTTATCTTTTATATCACAAACTTCTTGTACAATTTCAAAAGCAATGCTTTTTTCTTCTGCTGCTGACACTGGAATTGCCAACACATCAACATGTTCAATCGCTCTGACAGCTTTTATTGTCATAAGTTCCGGATCACCAGGACCGACCCCTATTCCAAGCAATGTTCCTCTCATATGTTTCCTCCAGTAAAACAAAGCGGACAAGTCCTCTTTTTATTTCTATTTATTCTGATAATAATAATCGTTTCTTCATTTGTTTTGTATAGAGTTTTGGAATTCCATCCAATAATCCCATACCGATAATTGATGTTGATACTTCATACCCCTGTTCTAATAAATATGCCTTCCAAGAATCCTCTTCTCCAGCCAAATCATTTTGTGCATGATCGCCGGCTACGATCATCATTAACATCAAATGTACCTTACGGATTCCTTTTTTCTTTAATCTTCCCTCAATGTAGGAAAGCCCAGGAAATCCTTCCACAGTGCCTACATAAACCTGTTCTCTTCCCAGTGCCCGAAACATATTTTCCATCTCACTATACGCGCCGTTGGCATAATGTGCACTTCCATGTCCCATAAAGACAACCGCTTCGTCTTCTTTATATTCTGGCATCTGGGCTAACAAAATTTCAGCTGTATCACGGAAATTCTGCTCTGTCGTCAACAATGGCTCGCCCAAAATAAATTTCCGAAATAATTTTCGATATGGAGCTGCTGCCGTTTTCACCTTTTCATATTCCATTCCATTGATGATATGCGTCGGCTGACATATTACTTCGGTATAACCTTCTTGATACAGATAATCAAGAGCCTTTTCCATATCCAAAATTTCAATACCTTTCGTTCTCTTTAACTTACGGATAATCATCCCCGATGTAAAGACACGATAAAAATCATATTCTGGAAAAGTTTGTTTAAATTCTTCTTCTATATTTTCAATTGCCGAGATTGCATCTGGAAATGTTGTCCCGAAACTTACAACTAACAATGCCTTTTTATTAAGCCTCATAAACACTCCTTACTTTATTTTAATATTTTCTTTAACATCTTTATTTTCTTTGTAAACGGTGGATATTGAATCCTATGTCCCCCCTGAGGTCCGCGTCTCATCACACTTTTGATATTCGAAAAGGTATCAAAACCTGCTTTCCCATGATACTTTCCAATACCACTGTTACCAACACCACCCATTGGCAAAAATGGTGTTGTCAATTGCATCTGCGTGTCATTGATACACATACTGCCTACAAGACAATTATTTTTGATTTCTTCTTCACGTTTTTTATCTTTTGTAAATAAATACAACGCTGGAGCATGCTGAAATCTCATCACACGATCAAGGGCTTCCTCCCAAGTTTTAAAAGTCATGATCGGCAAAATCGGACCAAAAATCTCAGTTTTCATCATTTCAGAACACATCGAATTTTCATAAACGACAGTTGGTTCGATTTGTATTGTCTGTGTATCAAAATCACCGCCAAGCAATATTTCCTGATGTTCAATCAAATCCATCAAGCGGAAAAAATTTTCTAAATTAATAATTCTGCCATAATCAGGACTTTTTAACGGTTCCTTACCATAAAATTTATGTATATAATAATCCAAATAACGAATGAAATCTTCTTTTTTTTCTTCACTAACCAATACAAACTCTGGTGCAGTACTGCTTTGCCCACAATTTAAAAATTTACCGCGTACAATGCGTTTGGCAGCGATTTTTAAATTACACGTTTCATCTACGATACACGGCGTTTTCCCACCCATTTGCAAACTCACCGGAGTCAACTGATTGGCTGCCTTTTGCATGACAATTTTCCCGACACGCTGACTGCCAGTAAAAAATATAAAATCAAATTTTTTGTCTAACAAATCCATGGTAACTTCTGGACCGCCGAGCATCACACGCACTCTCGAGGTATGGAAATTCTCAGTCAACATTTCATAAATGACTTTTGCAGAATTCCCGGCAATTTCTGATGGTTTTAATGTTACATGATTGCCTGCCGCCCAAGCATTGATCAATGGAATCAGCGTAAGTTGAAATGGATAATTCCACGGGGCTATGATTAGCACTCTGCCAAACGGTTCACGATAGACCATACTCGATGCCGGCATGTAAGCAAACGGAGTTGGCACCGTCTTATATTTCATCCAACTGGATAAATATTTCATCGTATAATTTAATTCCTGTAAAATCAATCCAACTTCGGACTCATAAGCTTCAAATTCACATTTTCCCAGATCATCATACAATGCCTGATAGATTCGTTTTTCTTCTGCTTTTATGACATCACGAAGTTTCATCAACAGATTAATCCTTTCGCGGTAATCCATCATTATAAATCCACCTCCAGAATCCAAATCGGATGATTCATCTGTGTTGTGTGATAAGAACCCACTTTACGACTGAGTCCAATTTGTACCTGTGTATAAGAAAATGTCTCATTTTCTGCTAATAGCCCTATCGCCTCTGCCAATGTCTCCATCGTCACGACTGTCATCACAAAATGTATCTGTTTTGGCAATTGTGTAAGATAAGATACCACTTGTTTTAACTCTCCTTCACTGCCACCTAAAAACACTCGATCTGGAATCGGAAGTTTTTCCAAGCATTTTGCTATACGCCCATTGATAATCTTTAAATTTTGACATTGAAACTTGTCTTTGTTTTGCTGAATATAATGAAGTGCTCCCTCTTTATATTCCACACTGTAAACACTACCAAATGGCACGTGTCGCGCCATTTCAATGCTGATTGAACCGGTCCCCGCTCCTAAATCCCAAAGACAATCATCTGCTTTTATCTGCAATTTATGTATAATTAAAATACGAATTTCTTCTTTTGTCATCGGCACCTTTCCACGGATAAAATCAGCATCTTTTAACATCTGCATTGGTTGTAATGGTTTCGCCAATTTATTTTCTACATAAACGACACTAAATCCCGGAAATTTCCCTACACTAGCTTGTTTGGCTGTCAAGGATACAATCTGCTCCTCTTCCATCGTCAGATTGCTACCAATCCAGAGTTTTGTCTCTTCCAATCCATATTTCGTCAATGCCATAGCAATTCGCTCTGGTGGAAAATCACGACTGCACAAAAATAATGTTTTCTGATTCTCAGATACCTGACGAACCACATATCCATCAGATTCATTTCGCCCATGTACACTTCGAAGTGCCACATCTTCCAATGTAATACCAACTTTTGCCGCCATCACCTGATAAGAGCTGATTCCTGGTATATAACAAATTTTCCAGTTATATCCGGCTCTGGTAATTGTCCCTGCCAGACTATAATAATTGACATCACCAGAAACTAAGACTCCGACATCACCCATTTTTTGCTTTTGCTCAATCCAATCAAAACATTCCGCAAGTCTTTTTAACACATGTAATGTTACACCTGATTTTTGCACGGATACTACTGTTTCCAAAAGCCTGGAAGAACCTGTCAAAAATGGGCAAAGAGAAATCACCTCTTCTGCTTTTTTGGTCAGGTAACCCACTTCACCGGGTCCCATACCTATGATATATACCTGATTCATCTCGTCTTTGCCACCTCTCCTAATACATCACGAACATGATGACTTTGCGCTTTGATATTGCCTTCATTGTCAAAAAACAAAATTCCGACCGTCAACTGATTTCTTCCACATTGCACTACTTTTTCTTCCGCTTTTTCCACCAAATCCTGCCATAAATACTCCAATTGATATTTTTTCAGCAATGCATCTGCCTCTTTTGCTGTTTTACAATTGTAAATGCTCTGTATCATTTCGGTATTCACACCATGAAGTGCAGCATGAGTACAGAGAATTTCCATTTTACCATCTGCGATATGACTGTGTGTATGAAAAATACCACCTGCCAATTTCATCAATTTTCCATATTGCCCACCGATCAACACAGACTGAAATCCTAATTCTGTTGCACGTTCTATCATGAAGCCAATGTGGTTTCCGATCATAACAATCGGGCTTAAAGTTCCAAATGTCTGCTCTAACATCTTCCGTCCCTGATTCCCCGTCACAAATACGACTTGTCGGTGCCCTTTTTCATATAGCACAGAAAGCTCTAACGCCAACGAATCTTTCACCGCTTCTTCGCTCATCGGACGCACGATTCCCGTTGTGCCAAGAATAGAAATACCACCAATGACACCAAGTCTTGGATTGAACGTCTTCTTGGCAATTTCTTCTCCACCCGGAACCATCACTGTAATATGTGCACTATTTCCGTCTAAATAGGGTTTCACATGTTCGATCACCATCTGTCTCGGCACTGGATTAATTGCCGGTTCCCCCGGTGGTAACTTTAATCCTGGCTCTGTAATCGTACCAACCCCTTCTCCTGCTTCAAATGTCACATTCTCCTGTCCATCTTTTTGTAAATCAACCTTTGTGATAATCTCACAACCATCCGTTACATCTGGGTCATCGCCACCGTCTTTGATGACAGAACAAACACCATAGTCTAACGTCTGAATTGCTATTTTTAACTTTTTTCCGATCGGCGCTTGTATTTCCACCCATTCCGGACACATTCCACTTGTCTGCCAGATGACCGACGCCAATGCACCTGCCGTCATACAGGAACCTGTCGAAATTCCTTCTCGTAACTGTTTCATCTATGCTTGATATATCAGAGCATTACAAATTGCAGCTGCAATATTGCTTCCGCCCTTTCTTCCTTTCGCAATAATATGAGAGATTTCGCTGCCAATAAATAACTCTTTTGATTCAATCACATTGACAAATCCAACCGGTACACCGATAACAAGTACCGGATCTGCTTTTCCTTCCCGAATCAATTCATAAAGATGAATCAAGGCAGTCGGTGCATTGCCAATTGCAAAAATTACCGGTCCTTCAATCTTAGAACCTCTTTCCATACAGACAACCGCTCTCGTACACCCCCGTTCTTTTGCTTCTTTCGCTACATCCTCATGGTCCATAAAACAGTGTACCTGACCGCCAAACTCAGCGAGTCTTCGTTTATTCACTCCTGATGCTGCCATTCTGGTATCCGTCACGATGGAAGCACCATTTCGGATTGCCTCTAACGCTTTCTCGACTGCCGACTCTGAAAATACAAGATTATCTGCATAATCAAAATCCGCGGAGGTATGAATACAACGCTTTACGATTGGTTCTTCCAATGGCGGAAAGGTTCTATCACCAAGTTCTTTTGTGATGATTGCCATACTATTTTTTTCAATTTCCGTTGGTTTTACAATTTTTATTTGATCTAACATCGCTATCCTTTATTCTCTTCATTCTCTAACTCTTCAAATGGAGTATATTCTTCAATCTCTGCTTCATCAAAGCTTGGAATTCCTTCATAAGCCGCCAGTGCATAATCCATAAACGAAAAGCACATCGCTGCCCCTGTTCCTTCTCCAAGCCGCATATTTCCATAAAAATAAGCTTTTAATCCAAGTGCATTAAGCATTAACTTTCCCGCTGGTTCTTCCGAACAATGGGATGCAAATAAATAATCGGAAGCTTCCGGTGCCATTTTTATCGCCATATAAGCAGCCACAGAAGAAATAAACCCATCGACAATAATCGGCATCCGATAATAACCGGCTCCTAAAAAGCAGCCAATCAATCCTCCGAGTTCCAAACCTCCTATTTTTGTCAGTACGTCTATCATATCGTTTTCATCTGGTTTATGTAGATTTAAAATATCTTTGATTACCTGTATTTTGTGCGAATAGGCATCATTCGGCAGTCCGGCTCCTTTTCCAGTCACCATTTCTACCGGCTGATGTAGCAAATACGCACAGATGGCAGAACTCATTGTGGTATTACCAATTCCCATCTCTCCAGTTGCTACCGCCTGATACCCGTTCTCTTTCAGTTCTTTCATAACCTCAAGACCGGCAAAAATACTCTGTACTGCTTCTGCTCTTGTCATCGCAGCTTCCCGGCGAATATTACCAGTGCCATAGCGAACCTTTTTCTTCCAGACAAGATCTGTCTCAATGTCACTCGCAATTCCCACATCCACAGGAATCACATCCGCATGAGATATTTTCGCAAATGGGGTAATCGATGAAGCTGTCACTAACATATTCTCCATCACCGATTTTGTAACTTCCTGACCTGTCTGAGTGACACCTTCGGCTACCACACCATGATCCCCTGCCATTACCACAATGGCTCTTTTTTGTACACTCGGGTGTATATTTTCTTGAATTGCTCCCAATCTTGCAACCATGTCTTCCAGTAGTCCTAAACTGCCAATCGGCTTTGCCAGATGGTTCCAACGCTCATGAATGGTACGCTCATAAGCTCTATCAATATATGTAATTTTCTCAATCATTTTCTTTAAATCTGTTTCTGTTTTCAATGTTTTATTCAAATTCCTTTTATATGTTTTCTTAGCAAATAATTATAATTATTTTAGCATCTTTCCTATAAAAAATCTATGGTTTCATCCTCCCAATTACCTAGGATAAAATCATAGATTCCTACTGATTCTTTATTGATAATATTTTCTCAAACAACCTCTCATTATCCACAACTACGATACAAAGCTTTTCTCTCACTCTCGAAACAGCCTGATAAACCAGTTTATAATAAATATAATTCGGATGCTGTCCGTCTTGCAAAACATCTTCATCACTATATCGAAAGTTCTGATCCATGGTGATGATCACATGATCAAATTCTTGTCCGATCACATTGTGAATATTCATCTTGTTCTTATATTGCTTACCACAATGATCCTTATGCACTGATTTCATATAATCTAAAAATACATAATCTTTTTTTGACTGATAGTATTGAATCATTTCTTTTGCCTCGAAATCATTCGACGCCCAAAAAATGTCGATATTATGAAAATCCATCTTTTTTTCCGTACGGTGATCAAGTTGAAACAGTATATTAATAAAAGAAATCATTTCCGTATCACTGCGGATTCTACCGGTTAACCGAAACTCAATAAACCCTTCTACTTTATTTAGTTGTGCCGGTGTATTATGAACTTCTTCTTCCCATGATAAAGTTTGAAAATAATCATAAGAAAAAATACAAACAGTTTCATTTGACTTTGCCATCGATAAAATCATCTTCAATTGATCTGGAAACATTCTTTGTGTTTCATCAACAATAATATATCGATATCGTTTTAATACATCTGCTTTCATTTCTTTTGCTGAGATTATATCAATATTGCTGAGTAAATGGTCTAAATACACATGTTCCTCGGAAAGAATTCCATTGTGGATCATCAAACAAGAATCATGTACGGAACATTCACGTGCAATATCGTAGATTAGCAATGTTTTTCCCGTTCCAGAACTGCCGGTAATACCAAATAATTTACTTCCGCTGCTAATGTCAGCTAATATACTTTTTTTAATATCTTCCTGCTGCTGCGTCAAAAAATATTCATTATGCAAAAACTTATTTGGCGTATTTAGTGGTGAAATCAGAAAATCAGAAGGACGAAACAATTGATTAATATCTCCCGTTTCAAATTTTTTGAACGCTTTTATTTGACGTATCAATTCTTGTTCATCGCACAAAACCAGTTCCTCTTGATCTAAAGTATATACTTCATCTGTTTCATATACATAAGTAAATTGTCGAATAACAGGTGCCAAATGTTGCAAATAATATTTATTACGCAATAACTGTTTTTTCATTTTATCTGGGTGGACTTTTTGACTTTTTAACTCAATATTCAGAACTTCTTTTTCTCGGCAAATCTTTAAAAGATCAAATTCTTTCCCAATCCTCTTAATCGAATATCCATAATAAAATCCTTCCCAATCATCAATCTCAATGCCACGATTAGAAAATTTATCCACTAACGCACACAAACTCTCAAATTCATATTGCTTTACACTCGACTTATCCGTTCTTTGAGATAAAATTCGTGTATAAGGCGTATATAAATGATTCCTTCTAATCCTTGTTAAAATATAGACATTGATTGGTTTCATAAGACACCTCCAAAATCAAAACAAGTGCTTAATTTATAAAGGAACGAAAAAAGGTGGTAAGAATGCCCAAATTCTTATCACCTTAAACAATAACACCTTGTAGACGTATCACGTTCATACCCTTCATGTATCTACAAGCACATTATATTAGATAGTTAAAAATATGTCAATGATTTTCTAGTTAATTTTTTAACAAAATTTTAGCAATTTCATTTTACTTTTTGGACATATTTACAACAATTGCATCGAAATAAATAAAAATAGTAGGAAACCTATTTCCGCTAATTCATTTGCAGCCCCCATGACATCTCCGGTAATTCCACCTAAAATCTGTTCTATGTATTTGCGAAACAAATAAATAAGTATAAAATCTCCAATTGCTGCAGCCAGTCCCCAGATTCCACATCCAAGAGTCAGAAACAAAATTCCTAATATGCTACAGATCAATACTCTTTTTCCACTAATCGTACCGATGAATAATCCAAGTCCTTTTTCTCGTGCATAAACAGCGTGATAACCTAACATACCCTGCACCATTTTCCCAGAAACTGGAAGAAGCAAAAAGATGATCCACATCGGCTTGTTAAACATTTGACTAACCATCCATAAACCCAGATAACGAAATGCAAAATCAAAGAAAATTGCAATCATACCATTTGTTCCCACGCGGCTATCCCGCATAATCTCCAACATTCGCTCACGCGTTCTCGCTGAATAAATGCCATCTGCGGTATCTGCAAATCCATCCACATGAAACGCTCCAGTCAAAAATACTAAGGTCAACATGCCAAATAAAATACTCATTGGCACAGGAAATACAAAAGATGTCAATTGATAAACCAAAGCACAGACTGCGCCCAATACTAATCCGACAATCGGAAAATAGACAATCCCTTTTTCCAGCTCTCCATCTTTGACTTCCCAATTAATATTCACTGGTATTCTTGTTAAAAATCCTAATGTAAGACGAAATCCCTTTAACATTGCTTCACATCCTCAACGATTGCCTGACAAATACCTTCCACTGTATATGTCGTTGCCGTTTTTTCAACCGGTAACTGATAAGATTCTAATGTCTTTGTAGTCACAGGTCCAATACTGATGATTTTTGGTAATCCACCTTTATAATTTTTAATCATCTTCATAAATGCGTGTACGGCACTGGAACTACAAAACGTAATGTAATCAAGTTGTGGTAATTGTCGTAATAATTCTTCCTGTTTTCTTTCCTCAATGACCGTTTCATACAATGGAACTTCCTCAAATGAAATCTGTGCATTGTTTAACGCATTTGGTAATTCTTTCGAAGCCTCACGTGCCCGAAAAAGACCCATCTTATCCTCTGCTTTTAACAGTGGTAATAAACCTTCTGCCAAGTCTTTGCTGGAAAATGCATCGGGCATATAATCACAAGAAAATCCATGTTCCCATAATGCTCTTTTTGTTCCCGAGCCGATCACTGCAAACTTTAGATGCATAACCTGACGCATATCTATCTTTTGTTCGCTTAAGGTTTCAAAAAAATCATGCACACCATTCGCACTCGTAAAAATCGCCCAGGTATACGTATTTAAGTTTGTCAAATCGGCCTTTAATCTTCTCGTTTCAATTAAACTAAAGGCTATCGGCTCACCGCCATATTTTCGCACTTCTTTTGTCATATGATCGGTCAATTGCTTCGTACCCGTTGCCATGATTCTCTTGCCAAATAGTTCTCCTTGCTCAAACCAGGATAACTCTTTGTTTAAATCGGTCACAGTACCAATCACAATAATGGCAGGCGTTCCAATTTGTTGTTTTTTACATTCTTCTTCTATCGTCTCTAAAGTAGCAAATGCTGCTTTTTGTCTGGCAGTCGTTCCCTGCTCTAATACCGCCGCTGGTATCTTTGGATCTTTCCCATTGGCGATCAACTCATGAACAATCTTCGGTAAAGCAGACAGTCCCATCAAAAAGATCAAGGTTCCCTCTTCTTTTGCAAGAATCTGATAATCAAACACAGAATTCCCACGTTTTTCCTTACTTTCATGACCAGTAACAATATGAATCGAGGAGGCATGCGTGCGATGAGTCACCGGAATCCCGTTATAAGCTGGAACGGAATAAACAGACGACACTCCAGGAACAATCACAAAATCAATCCCATGTTTTTTTAATTCCAAAGCTTCTTCTCCACCTCGGCCAAAGATAAAAGGATCACCGCCCTTTAATCTGACAACATCATACCCTTTTTGTGCATAGGAAATAAGTGTGGCATTGATTTCACTTTGATTTAAGTGATGTTTGTATGCACGCTTTCCGGCATAAATGAGCTTTGCATCTGCTTTCGCTTCATTTAATAACGACATCGAAATCAAATGATCATAAACGATTACATCGGCATGTCGTACCGCTTCCATTCCTTTTACGGTGATCAATCCGGCATCCCCAGGTCCTGCACCAACCAAGGTAACTTTCCCATAT
This sequence comes from Lachnospiraceae bacterium, assembly GCA_030523275.1. Taxonomy (GTDB): domain Bacteria; phylum Bacillota; class Clostridia; order Lachnospirales; family Lachnospiraceae; genus Fimousia. Next base: position 7,222 of record JAUNIX010000012.1, on the reverse strand, counting down.
GGATAATTCGCTAAAACTTTTTGCCCTATTTCTCTTCCTAATAATTTTGCATCACTGACAAAACCGCTTGTTTTCGCATAGACAGGCTGTCTGCCATCTTTTGCAAACATCGCTTTTACGCACATTTTGTCTTGCACCAATTCCGTATAAATAGCTGCCGGTGCATTACATCCACCTTCGATCACTGATAAAAATGCGCGTTCTGCTTCTAAAACGGCTGCTGCCTTTGGACAATGAATCGCATCCACAATTTCCTGCCAATCCCCATCTCTGCCTTCTACGGCCAAAATTCCCTGACCAACTGCCGGTAAAAACTTCTCTGGATTCTGATATTCAAAATAAAACCCAGCTTCTTTATCGAGCCCTAATCGTTTTAGTCCGGCTGCTGCTAATACGATGGCATCATATTCTCCATTTTTTAATTTTTGAAGTCTGGTCTGCACATTTCCGCGCAGTACTTTTACTTTAATATTGGGATTGATTTTCTTCGCTTGCAATTCTCTGCGAAGGCTACTCGTCCCTAAAATCGAACCTTTGGCGAGATGCTTTAAACTCGTGCCATCCCGGGTCACGATTACATCACGAACATCACTGCGATCAAGCACAGCACGAATCCCCAAGCCTTTCGGAAATGTCATCGGCATATCCTTTGCACTGTGTACCGCAAGATCGATTTCTCCAGTTAACAATGCTTTCTCCAGTTCTTCCGTAAACACGCCTTTCCCACCAAAAGAAGCCAAAGAACGATTCAAATCCTTATCTCCTTTTGTCGACATTTTAATGATTTCTACCTGTAAATCTGGAAAATGTTCTACTATTTTATTTTTTACAATTTCTGTTTGTATTAATGCTAATTTACTTTTTCGTGTTCCTATTTTTAAAATTTTATTCATATTTACGTTCATATCCTCTCGGCGTAATCATTTTTCCGTCCATGATATAAGTCGTCGAATTACCGATCAACACGACACAAAACATATCAAGCGACATATGTTTTAATTCTCCTAATGTTGTGAGATACGAAGACTCCTCTTCGCGCCCTGCATGTCTTACAACACCAACCGGAGTATCTGCACTTCGGTATTTCATTAAAATATCAGCCGCCGTCTCTACATAAGTCTGTCTTTTTTTACTCTTTGGATTATAAAGGCAGACAATCATATCGGACATACCCGCACAATCGATTCTTTTCCAGATCAACTCAAGAGGGGTCATCAGATCACTTAAACTGATGACCGAAAAATCATGCATCAGTGGCGCACCCAAAATAGCTGCCGCCGCACTTGCCGCTGTAATTCCCGGCACAACTTTCATCTCAATATCCGCTTGTTTCTTTTTTGCAACTTCCATCACGATTCCCGCCATACCATAGATACCACTATCGCCGCTACTTACCATTGCAATCTTTTCATGTTGCTCAGCTAATTCCACTGCCATCTCACAACGTTTTACTTCCTGCATCATTGGTGTAGCCATATATTCTTTTTCAGGAAATATCGGACGCAACAAATCGACATACGTTGTATATCCAACGACGATTTCTGCCTCCTGGATTGCTTTTACCGCTCGATTTGTCATATCTTCATAACCGCCCGGACCAAATCCTATCACCGTCAATCTTCCCATTGTTGATTTCTCTCCTTTAAACACTCAAAAAATGTCTCTAATTCTTCCGGCATCGCACTATCCCGAACCTGATAAAATAATTTGCGGACTGCATGTTCCATTCCCTTTTTCTGCCCTTCACGTTCCAAAAAATGACAAATGATATCCATCACTCTATCGTTATTTTTAAAAATACGCCACTGCTCAAATTTCGCTTCATAGTCTTCTAAAATCAAATCTGCAACTTTTGCTTCTTTTATTTTTTTCTCATTATTGGCTTTGGCTATCCGTTCAAAATCATCAATATTATAATAAACGATTCCTTCCATATCTTGTAATGATTTCTCAATATCCATTGGGACTGCCAAATCAATCAAAACTCTCTTCTTACGTTGTTTTACAGCCTGCAAAAACTGCTGCTTTGTGATCGTATAATGCGGACTTGACGTCGCACTGATCACAACATCCATTTCTTCCATATAATCATAACGCTTTTCATATGGCACCGATAAAAACTGAAGTCCATGAGAGCGTATCTTTTGTTGCCGCATCGTGGCATATAAATTCACACCTTTTATAGACTGAAAATTTTTTAGGACGATCGAGCCAATCTTACCACTCGCGCCAATGATCATCACTTTTTTTCCATTGAGACTTCCAAATTCAGAAAGAGTTGCTTTTATGGCAAGACTCGCTGTAGAAACCGAAGTTCTCGATAAATCAGTATCCGTCTTCACTTTTTTCGCCCCCGTCACCGCATAGCGAAAAAGAGTATTTAAATAGACTCCTGTTGTTCCAAGGTTCATCGCCTGTTCATGGGCATCCTTTACCTGCCCTAAAATCTGATCTTCACCGATTACCATCGAATCAAGTCCTGCTGCCACCTGAAATAAATGATGACTCGCCTTTTGTCCCTGATAAAATCTCAAATAACTGCTGACTCCAATTTCTTTTTCCAAATGCGATAGTTCTAAAAGATGTTTTTGCATCACGGCAAATACATCACCACTATCATAATCATCGTTTCCATAACAATATAATTCCATACGATTGCATGTGGATACAAGAATACTTTCTTCAATTTCTTTTGTAAGTACTAGACGCTCCATCAATTTTGCCTGAATATCCGTAGGAAATGCAAACTGTTCTCGAATATTTAACGGTGCATACTGATAGCTGACACTAATTAACTGAATACTCATCGTTTTGCCCTCCGATATTCATGTGAAAATGTTTTATCGTAGAGTTTTGATAATTCATATTCATCACCAAGAAAATCCCCAACAACGATTAGCGCTGTCTTTTTGATTCCTGCCTGCAAAACTTTCTGGGCAATATTCGTAAGTGTTCCTCGAACAATCATCTGGTCCTCCCAGGAAACCTTATATACAACAGCGACCGGCGTATCCTGACGATATTCTTTTTTTAACTCCTGCACTAACGGTTCTATCATACCGACACTTAAGAAAATGACCATTGTCGCATTATGTTTCGCCAAATCTGACAGCTTTTCTTTGGGTGGCATTGGTGTACGCCCTTCCATACGAGTCAAAATGACCGTCTGACTGACATTTGGCAGTGTATATTCTTTCTTTAATGCCGCTGCCGCCGCAAAAAATGAACTAACACCAGGAATGACCTCATAGGAAATTCCCATCCGCTCTAAAGCATCCATCTGCTCCCGATGAGCACCAAAAACTGCCGGATCCCCCGTATGAACTCTTGCTGTCATCTGATTGTTTGCCTCTGCCTGCTGCATGACTTCTAGTACCTCTTCTAAAGTCATGTGCGCGCTATTATAAATGCTTGCCTCTGGCTTTGCATCCTTTAATATCTCTCTATTTACTAAAGAGCCGGCGTAAATAATTACGTCGGCCTGATCAATCATTTTTTTTCCTTTGATTGTAAGTAATTCTGGATCCCCAGGACCCGCTCCGATAAAATATACCATTTTCCTATCCTCTGGTTATAACATCACAAGTCTTTCTAATATCTTCTTCTGTGTGCGCATCTGATACGAACATTGCCTCATATTGAGATGGTGCCAAATAAATGCCATGCTCCAACGCATATCCAAAATAATCACTAAATGCTTCTAAATCAGAAGATGTCGCTCCATCATAATCAACAACTGGATCTTCTGTAAAATATGCACATAATAAAGAGCCCACTTGATTCACTTGCATCGGTTGTCCTGTCTTTTTGCTGCGTTCTCGCAAAGCTTCTGCTATTATCTTTGCTTTCGCGTTAATGCGATCATAAATCTCTGGATCATCCATTAAAATTTCTAATGTTTTAATTCCCGCTGCAGTTGCAATCGGATTTCCTGATAAAGTTCCCGCCTGATAAACTTTCCCAACCGGAGACACATGATCCATAATCTCTTTTCGACCACCGTAAGCTGCCATTGGCATGCCCCCGCCGACAATCTTGCCCAGTGTTGTCATATCTGGTTTGATGCCATAATACTCTTGTGCCCCACCAAGCCCCATACGAAATCCAGTAATTACTTCATCAAAAATCAATACCGCACCATTTTCAGCTGTGATATCTCTTAAAAACTGCAAAAATCCTGGTTTAGGAGGTACGACTCCCATATTGGCAGCAATCGGTTCCACAACCAAAGCTGCAATTTCATCTTTATTTTCGTCAAATAACTGGCGCACGGAATCTTCATTATTATAGAGGGCAACCAATGTTGTCTTTGTATAACCTTCTGGCACTCCTGCACTATCTGGTACGGAACTTGTCAGTGCTGCAGAACCGGCTTTTACCAATAATCCATCCGAATGTCCATGATAACATCCTTTAAATTTGATAATTTTATCTCTACCCGTATATCCTCTGGCAGTACGAATCGCAGACATGACTGCCTCTGTTCCTGAACTGACCAGACGAGTCACTTCCATAGATGGAATTAGGGCTTTGATCATCTCCGCGATGATCGTCTCTTTCTTTGTCGGTGCACCAAACGTCAAACCATCAACCGCCGCTTTTTGCACAGCTTCAATCACTTCTTCTCTGGCATGTCCCAAAATGCCTGGTCCGTAAGAACAAACATAGTCGATAAATTCATTCCCATCCACATCATAGATTTTACTACCCTTCGCATGATCAATAAATAATGGGGTCCGTCCTACAGAACCATACGCACGGACAGGAGAATTTACTCCTCCTGGCATTACTTTCACTGCCTGTTCATATAACTGTTTTGATGTATGAAAATTCATTATTTTTACCTCATATCTGTATTTCTAAAAATATCACTGATATTTACTTTTTATCATATCACAAAAAGCTTGCCCATAATACGCAAATTTCGTATTATGGACAAATTGTATTCTTGACCATCAAAATTTCTTCTAGTGCCACACATGTTTTTTCTGTTTGATGTTCTACCATATGAATACATTCATTTAATTCCATCCAACGCACACTCTCTAACTCTTCTTTTTGAATGACAAATTCTTCTGCTTCCATATCTCTCCACAAATAATAGACATTACTAATCTGTCGATCAATAAACATTTCTCCATAAAATTCTTCATCATGGTATATCGTGCGCTGACCACAAAAATGTAATTCCTCTTTTGTTGCCGTCACACCTAGTTCTTCTTTTAATTCTCGAATCGCTGACTCTTCATATCCATCTCCTGCCGGAATATGCCCGGCACTCGAAGTATCGTAACAGCCCGGATAAGAATCTTTGTCGGCACTACGCTTTTGTAATAATACTTCTATCTGATTCTTTTTCTTTCTTGCTACCCATACGTGAGAAGTTCGATGCCAAATGCCCTCTCGATGTGCTTTTGTGCGCTCTACAATCTCACCAGTTGGATTCCCCATTTCATCTACAATATCCAGCCATTCCATATGATTCCACTCCTAACCTAAGTATCGGGATGATTACTCTAATTTTGTTATTAATGTTTGTATCTCTTGTACTTCTTTTCCTAAAAAATTAGCAATTTCTTCGATTGACTTCCCACTATCTAAATTACGCTGAATAATCAATAGATACTCTTTATCCACTGCTTTTTGTTGTTCTAAAATTCTTTCTTCCCATTCCTGCATATACCTCACACTCACTTCCGCATTATTTTGAATATCTATAATTCGATTTTTCATTGCCTGTAAATTGGTATTTGCATAAATTTGTTTATTATCATTTGTATACTCCATCAAATGTAAAAGTTCAATCAAATCTTGGCTTACTTCATCATCATTCGTTCCATGAGTATTTAAAAAAATACGTGTTACTCCATCATTTAAATATAGTTGAGGAATTTCTTTACATCTCATTTGAAATGTATAACAGTATTTTCCTTCACCAAATATATCAAACGGAGCAATAATAATTATAAATAAATCATTTAACATATTAAAATCTATCGTTCCGGGTTCTAATAATTTACTATCGATCATTCCTTGATAGTATCGACTCCGTTTGGGCAAATTTTTCGTATTTGATGTTTGCACTTCTGTATCATAGATAACATCCTGTTCGTCTTTTGCCCATACATCTAATTTAACAAAACGATATATTGGAGAATTTCGCCTCTCTTTTTCAGTTTGAGGCAAATATTTTAAAACAATTTCTTTTCCTAAAATAATTTCCAAAAGAATCGCCAGATTCTCTGGGTCTTCCATAACTTCAGCAAACAAAAACCGGTCAAGCAATGTTAATTCTTTTAATGTTTTCCTTTTTGACATAAAAATTCTCCTTTCATTATAAAGGGATTTTCAGAATATGTAAAGAAACCCTCTTCTCTCTATACGTCATAAATGAATGAGATTAAAATATTGAAAATAGATTTTATATTTAGACAAACTAAAAGAAACAGACAAAAGAATATCAAAACAATCCTAACGTTTTAGATATGATTTTCAATGGCTTTTATATTATACAATATTATTACTTTTATGTAAATATTTTACTTATATTTTCATAAATAATTACTCAATTTTATAAAATGTCATTTATCTATCCAACAACTTCTCCATATAGACCATGTCATACCAATGACCAAATTTACTTCCACACTGATGAAAATGTCCACATTCCGTAAATCCCATTTTTTCATGAAAAAGAACACTATCTTTGGTTAAAAATTCATCTTCTTTCCTTGGATAGGCGATACATGCATACATATTTTTTACTCCACGTTTTTTAAGTCTTTCTTCTAAGGCATGGTATAACAATTTTCCAGTACCCTTTCTCTTGTACCCGCTTCTAATATAGATACTTACTTCAACGCTTCTGTCATACGCTTTTCTTGCATGAAATGTATTTGCATAACAATAGCCAATGATTTTTTCTTGCTCCTTGGCAATCAGATAGACATATTTCTCTTTTATTTTCCTAATTCTGTTTTCAAACTCTTGTACACTTGGTACTTCATATTCAAAGGAAATAGCTGTATTCGTTACATATGGCGAATAAATTTCCAAAAGTTCTTTTGCATCTGCGATGTCAGCATCTCGAATCGTCATGTTTTATTCTCCCGATTAGATTACTATTTTTATGGCAAGATACGAAAATAACCGCCGTGTCCCGAAAAATGATATGCACTCTGTCAAGTAGACAGGTGAAATATCTAAAATTAAGTGCTGATGA
>JAUNIX010000011.1 GCA_030523275.1 Lachnospiraceae bacterium | reverse complement strand
TGAATTTTTTTGAATTTTTATGCTTGACTTTGACTGTTTTGTCATGTATAATAAACTCATAGATGGAAAACATAATAACTAATAAACAAGGAGGTCGCTTATGCGTATTACAGATTTATTGAAAAGCAGTGGATTAGCCCTTCATACAAACGCTTCAACAAAAGATGAAGTATTCAATTTGCTGATCGACCTGCACGACAAGAACGGAAACATTTCAAGTAAAGAAGGTTACAAAGCTGGTATCATGGCACGTGAAGAACAGGGACCAACTGCTATCGCAGATGGTATCTGCATTCCACATACAAAATGTGAAGCAGTCAAAAAACCTGGACTTGTGGCAGCAACTGTACCAAACGGAGTGGATTGCGAAGCGTTGGACGGAAATCCTTCTACTCTTTTCTTCATGATTGCTGCACCTGCATCTGGAAGTGATGTACATCTGGAAGTTTTATCAAGACTTTCTACAATATTGATGGACGCCAAATTTAGAGATGCCTTACTAGCTACAACAGACCCAAAAGAATTTTTATCAATTATTGATCAGAAAGAAAGCGAAAAATTTGCGGATGAAGTAGCAGAACAGGCACCAGCTAAAACTGCCAAAGGTGGTTATCGCGTCTTAGCGGTTACTGCATGCCCAACTGGTATCGCACATACTTATATGGCTGCAGAAGCATTAGAAAATGCCGGAAATGAACTTGGCTATCCATTAAAAGCCGAAACAAATGGTTCTGGTGGAGCAAAGAATATTTTAACAAAAGAAGAAATCGAAAACTGTGACGGTATTATCGTTGCCGCTGACAAAAATGTAGAAATGGCACGTTTTGATGGTAAACCAGTCATCAAAGTAAAAGTTGCTGACGGTATTCATAAATCCGAAGAATTAGTAAATAAGATTATCAATGGCGAAGCTCCTATTTATCATCATGCTGGTGGCGCTGCTGAAAGTTCTGAGGATGACGGTGAAGGATTCGGACATCAGATTTATAAACACTTAATGAATGGTGTCTCTCATATGCTTCCATTCGTTATTGGTGGTGGTATCCTGATTGCACTTGCGTTCTTATTAGATGATTATAGCATTGACCCATCTAATTTTGGTATGAACACACCGATTGCCGCCTTCTTTAAAACTGCCGGTGGTGCAGCATTTGGATTTATGTTACCAATCCTCGCTGGATTTATTGCGATGAGTATTGCCGATCGACCAGGTTTGATGGTTGGTTTCGTTGGTGGCTCAATTGCAAATGCAGGAACAACCTTTGCCTCTGCTTTTGATTCCAGCATTAATGTTGTTTCCGGTGGATTTATCGGTGCATTATTTGCAGGTTTCCTCGCTGGTTATCTTGTGTTAGGACTAGAAAAGTTAACAGAAAAAATGCCTCAGTCTATGGATGGATTACGTCCGATGTTGATTTATCCAGTTGGCGGATTGTTCCTGATCAGTGCGATTATGTTTGCTATTAACCCATTCTTCTCTTGGTTAAATGCATTATTAGCAACAGCCTTAAATTCTTTAGGCGGAGCAAATGCCATTGTTCTTGGTGCAATCCTTGGTGGTATGATGTCTGTTGATATGGGTGGTCCATTCAACAAAGCAGCTTACGTATTTGGTACCGGAGCATTGGCTTATCAGACAGCCGCAGGTTTCCAGATCATGGCAGCCGTAATGGTTGGTGGTATGGTTCCTCCAATTGCAATCGCCATTGCATCTTGGGCATTTAAAAATAAATTTACAGACAACGATCGTAAATCTGCACCAGTTAACGCAATCATGGGACTTTGCTTCATCTCTGAAGCGGCTATTCCATATGCAGCAGGCGATCCAATCCATGTCATTCCTTCCTGTGTCATTGGTTCTGGTGTTGCAGGCGCATTATCTATGGCATTTGGATGTACACTTCGAGCTCCTCACGGTGGTGTCTTCGTATTCCCAACTGTTGGAAACCCTCTTATGTACATCGTTGCTTTAGCAATCGGATCCATTGTTGGTGCATTACTTTTAGGATTATTAAGAAACGAAGTAAAATAAAAAATTCCTACCATTCATATAAACTCCATAATTTATATAGAGGCTGTCGCAAATACGGCAGCCTCTTTCTTATCCCCAAAAATGTAACAATAAAATATTTCATTTTTACATTTTTGCCTGATTTAAAAGAATACACCCAATCATAATCAGTAAAATTCCTATTACTCCCATGATAGTTACTCTTTCTTTAAATACAAGAAAAGAAATCAGTACCGTCGCAACCATACCGACTCCACACCATATTGCATAGGCAATACCAAGATTTATTTTCATAATCGCACGTGAAAACATAACATAACAAACAATATACGCACCAATACAGCAAAGAGAGGGAAATACTTTCGTAAATCCCTCAGAATATTTTAAACAAGTGGTTGCGATGATTTCAGCTGTGATTGCAATTCCCAAATATAAATAGGCCATCAGATTCTCCTTTCAATCGGAATTGTCTTTGACTCAAATACTTTATCTGTATCCCCTGTTGCAAATCTTTTGCATGGACACCAAAAAAATCTGCCAGATATGGGTTCTTTGCCACATCAATTTCAATCTCTCTGATTGGATGATCTTTCGGTGAGCTTGTATCCGTAAAAGACCCATACTCTGATGTCCAGAAAAGCAATTTTAATTCTTCTTTTTCTGATTGTTGTAACAAATCCTGATACATTTTTCGTTCTTCTAAATAGCGGTCAGCCATCGAAACTGCGATTGCTCCATCTCCCACAGCAGTAGACACCTGGCGCAATAATTTTTCCCGCACATCTCCGGCTGCAAAAACACCCGGTACCACCGTTGACATTTTCTCGTCTGTCTTTAACCATTCTGTCTTTTGCAAATCAAATAATTTTTTGACACATTTTGTCTCTGCTTCCATCCCCACAAACAGAAAAATTCCTTCACATGCAATGTAATCTTTTTCTCCTGTTTTTCGATTTCGTACCTGTACACCAGTGACCGCATCTTCTCCATCAATTACATCAACAACCGTATTCCATCGAATCGATATTTTTGCATTTTGTTGCAAACGTTCTGCTGCCATACGATTACAATCTAAAATTCCTTCTTCATGGATAACTAACAAAATAACATTTGATGCAAATCGAGCAATATATTCACTTTCTTCCACTGCCTGATCACCTGAACCAACAACGACTACTGTTTGATCTTTAAAAAACTCTGCATCACAAGCCGCACAATAAGCAACGCCGCTTCCGGTAAACTCTGTTTCACCAGGAATACCAAGTTTTTTCGTTTTTGTTCCTGTCGCTATGATGATTGCATCAGCGGTATAAGTATGTTTTCTTGTACGGATTTCTTTCTTTCCGTCTACAAGCAATGACACGGCTTTTACATTTTCTCTACGAATCTCAATTCCAAATCCCTGTGCCTGTTTTTTCATCTTTTCCATCAATTCTTTTCCTGATATTTCAACAAAACCCGGATAATTGATAATACTATTTGTCAACGCAGCACGACCACCGACATTGCCCTTTTCTAAGATTAACGTTTTACGTCCCGCACGTCCGCTGTAAATCCCGGCACTTAGTCCCGCCGGACCAGCACCTATGATAATGATCTCATAATGTTCTCCCATATCGTTCACCTATACCAGTTCTTCTAATACATCTTCGTATTCTTCTTCTTCTCTTTTTCCAGCTAATCGTTTTACAAGACTGCCATCCTGAAAAAAGAGTACTTGTGGAACACCTTTTAGACCAAGTCTTGAGAATACTCCATTTTCTTCCTCCACATCAACTGCCAGAAAATGGACATCTTCTTTATAACTGTCTTCTAAATCTTTCAAAACAGGCTCTATTGCCTCACAGACATGGCATCCTTTTCTGTGAAAAAATACACATGCTGTCTCCTCATCATCATAGATAATTTCATCAAATTCTTCTTCTGTTCTATTTCTCATTACTTTCTCCTCTATTTTAAAATCTGATATACTGGTGCTCCTTCACACTGTTCAGGCATGCGAACACCCAAGATTTGTGCGATTGTTGGTGCGACATCAACCTGTCTGATTACGCGATCGGTCTGATATCCTGTTTTAATCTTCGAACCGGCAGCAATAAATACCGGTGTCGTAGAAGTGTGATAATATCCCTGTGCTGTTGATAATCCATCTCCATGCAGACGATTAAATCCTTCGTCGATCGTAAAGAAAATATCCCCACATTCTTTGCCACCGACACCTAATGCAATGCTGTCTTTATTTCTAAGAGCAATGCCGACTACACGTTTTCCAGTCTCTTTATCACGATATCCATATAAGTCTGAGATAATCTGTGCCTCAAGATCATATTTATCCTTTGGATCTACGATGCCATGTGCATCTCTCCTTTTTAAATTGATGTAAATATAATTACTGCGAATCTGAACTGCTTTTGTCTTTTCCCAGTCCACTTCATCAATGGAGTTGCCATTCTCGTCTTTTTTTAAAACGGTATAACCAAGTTCTTCCATAACACCAAGATTTAATCCCCCGTACTCACCTAAGATCGGAGGAACATTTTCTCCAACTAAAAGTCCATGATCCGAAACAATAAAAATCGTCCATCCCTGATCTAAATATTTTAAAAAGTAGCCAAGATATTCATCTGTCTGTTGATAAACTGTCTCAATCAATTGTTGATAGAATCTCTCATTTGTGTGCTTCCATGGTTCCAACGTCTTTCCTAAATGCCAGAATTGATGTCCTGCACAGTCTACATTGTGGAGATGGCTAAAGATTACTTCATACCCCTGTTCATCCATCATATATTGCAAACTTTTTGCCTGCCAGCGATTATAGTCTTCCCAAGATGGCAAAAAGATATCCTTTGCCAATTCCTCTTCCTCACCACCGATCAGGCTTACCGGTGGAACCGGACCAACATGTTTTGTGATTTTTTGATATGTTTCTTTTGGACTCCATAAACTATCATTTTCCGTATCTAAAGCATTACTGATCCATAATTTTAGATTGGATCCATCTTTATTTAACTTAAGCAATTTATACGAACGACAACAGACAGAAGTTCCCTCCTTTTTTGTTACCTCATCAAGAACACTTGCCTTATATTCCCCCTCTTTTAAAACAACAAGTGGTTGTTGTGCTTTTTTATTGCGATAAATTGCAACTCTGTCATATTCTCCATCTTTATTTTTTAAAATCAACGCTGGTCTTCTTGTAAGACCTCCTGATGTCAATAAAATAAATTCCAACGCATCCTCTGGCACATTTGTCCATTTTTTTGCCGGTTTGATCGGAGACATCACGACATCATATGCAACTTTCGCACCAATCATCATTTCTGTATCATTTAAATCATGTGTATAAGTGCGAATCTCTTTTCCTTTTCTGGCCTCATCTCCCCACCAAAGTTCCATCATTTCATCGTCTGCATCACCAGCTGTTAACATGTCCAAGTCATTTATGATACAACCTACGCCCTCTGGTTTTTCGACTCTTGGTAAAAACCTTAGTGTTTCAACCGATGTAGAAGCTACAACAATCTTTTCCCAGTCCATCTGTGCAATTCCCATATTGACAGACCCCGGCTGAGTTCCATCTACAACATGGAGATTTTTACTGTCAGTTGATGGTGGCCAGGATGATCCAGGCCAATGCCATACTAAAGTCTTACGTCCCGACTCTGCAGTGACATTCCATAGTTGTTCCGCAGTACAGTTTCTAGAATCCATATTATAGACAACTGCATCCAAACTGTCTGGCGATTGCCTCCAATAACAGGTAATTCCATGCGTAGCTGGATATGCCCCAGTCGCAAGTGTCGTCCAGCATGGAGGTGTAATTGTTGGCAATGCCCCTAAAAGTGCCAAATTCTCCCTTGCTGCTCCTAACTCTGTATATTTCTTAATATTTGGCAATTTCCCCTCATCCATTAATTTTTTTGTAATCCGCTGATCCATTCCATCAATTCCCAAAACTAATACTTTTTGTTTTTCCATTGTATGGCTCCTTTTCTTTCTCATTTTCTTTTTTATAAGCAAACGAACCAAACAAAACATATTTTACATGTCTAGTTTGGTTTTGCTCTTATATATAATTAGTCGTTTTTAACTGGCATGTCCTTCTAATAACTCACTTAATTTTTTGTCTTCTTCACTCTGAATTTGACCAATTAATCGATTTCTTGTCTTCCAGTATTCCTCTGACTGTCGTACTTGGCGGAAATCTCGATTGGCATATTTCATCAGTGGATTTTCATAATCCGATAAAATTCTTCCTGGATTTGGCTGCATAATAATAATTCTCTGTCCCAAAAGTAATGCCTCATCCACATCATGTGTGATAAACAAAATACTGGCATCTGTCTGCTTCCAGATTTTTTTAATATGCTCCTGCATTTTTTCCCTTGTCAGGGCATCCAAGGCACTGAATGGTTCATCCATAAGAATAAACTGCGGTTCTGCTGCTAAAGTTCTTGCAATTGCTGCTCTTTGCTGCATTCCACCAGATAATTGATGAGGAAATTTATCTTTGGCAGCTAATAAACCAACCATATCTAAATAATGTTCAATTTTATCTTTCCGTTCTTCCTTTGGCACTCTCTTTTGCTTTAACCCAAACTCTACATTTTTATAAACAGTCAACCATGGAAATAAATTTGCATGCTGGAATACCACGCCTACATCAGAAGATGGTTTTTCGAATGGTCGACCTGTCAGTGTAACTGTACCAGATGTCGGAGTTGCATATCCTGCCATAATATTTAAAAGTGAAGTTTTGCCACACCCAGAGGGACCAAGCAGACAAATAAAATCTTTTTCATATATATCCAGATTAATATCATCCAATGCATGAAAATAACCTGTACCCTGCTTAAAATCCATATGAACATTTTCCAATGACATTTTTATATTGCTAATATTATGTATCTGATTTAGTGTCATGATAAACTCCTCCTTTATTCATACAATTCTGATAAAATAGCATCTCGAAATACCGATTCGTCCGCCTTGTTATTTAAACTCTTCTGATCATATAAGAAATCTGCGGTATCTTTTAATACAGATGCTAAAGTACCATCTTTACCAAGATATTCTTTTTGTTCTGATTTATCTTTCACAATAATTTCATTCATTGTTGTTAATGTTTCTTTTTTAGAAAGGCCTAATCCATCTGCCATTAAGGATGCAGAATTATCCTGATCATCTCGATAATCTTGCACAGCCTGATCTAAGATGTTAATATAATCTTTAACAACGTTTGGATATTTTTCATAAAAGCTATTACTTACAACTCCTACCTCACCAGTCAATCCACCTTGTTCTGCCACCTGCTCTGAAGAGATAATCTCAATTCCGCCATTTTCTAAAAGCTGTGATTTTACAGGTTCCCAAAGGTAAGCTCCATCGATATCTCCTCGCTGCCATGCTGCATAGATATCCTGTGCCTGCATATCGTATAATTCAAAATCTGTCGTCTTAATACCTTCATGTTTTAACGCGTTTAGCAATGAAAAATGAGAAGTACTACCATATAAAGTTGCAATTTTTTTGCCTTTAATATCTTTGATCGATTTAATACCAGAATCTTTCTTTACAATCAATCCTTCACTCTCACCAATGACATCATGCATATAAAAAATTTTATATGGATACTCCTGTGCTACACCAAGTGTCGCCGGTGGAGTTCCAATAGTTGCAAAATCAAGCGATCCACCCTGTATTGCTGTTAAGATGTCTGGACCAGACTCACACTGTACCCAGTTAATCTCAACATCCGGGTATTTTTTCTCTAATAATTGTTGTTCTTTTGCCAACAACTCTCCATTCGGGGACTCCCAGAATCCCAATGTAATTTTATCGGGAAGATTTTCTCCACTCGACTCGGATTTCTTATTTCCACATGCAGTCATTCCAATAAGCATAATAGCTGCCAATAAGATGGCCAGTGTGCGTTTTATTTTCTTTTTCATTTTGATTTCCTCTCTTTCTTTATGCTACATGTTCCTGCCATGGTGTCACTTTACGAATAAAAGCACGAATCAGAACATCAATTAAAATTGCAATTGCACCCATGATAATAATGCCAAAATAAACGACATCGTACTGGATATACTTGCTTGCATTCAGTACAAGCCATCCAAGACCAGATGTGGAAGCCACCATTTCTGCGGCTACCAGTGTCGCATATGTGATACCCACAGACGTTCGAAGCCCAGTTAAAATATCTGGCAATGCTGATGGTAAAATTACTTGAAATAATAATGCCACTCTTCCAGCACCTAAAGATTTTGCTGCATTGATTCTGGCTTCCGGAATTCTCTGGACACCAAACACTGTCTGAATAAACATCGGAGCAAAAGCACTTAAAAATAATAAGACAATTTTTGACTGATCGCCGATTCCCATCCATAATACTAACAATGCATTATATGCTAATGGTGGTAATGCACGATAAAACTGGATAAATGGATCTACGATGGCCAATATCGTTTTATTCATACCACACAAAATACCAAATAACATTGATACGACAAATGCCAAAACAATTGCAATTAATAATCGTTTCATACTACTCATAATATGATAAGATAAGCTGTATCCTCGATATCCATTTTTACATGCATCTAAAAATGCATTCTTGACTGCTCCAATCGATGGAATGAATGTTGGATTAAACCAATGAAAATAACTTCCAAGCGTCCATAAAATCAGTAATACGATTACTGAAATAATCGAAATAACCGTATATTTTTTCTTTGCTAAAAATATGAGTATCTCATTTTCTAGTTCTCGTTTTCTCTCTTTTTTCATTTTCTAATCTCCTCTCCACTACTTTTGAAAATAAAATCGGATAATTGCATCCCCGCGAAGCGATTTTGTTTCAATGAAATTGCAATGCAATTTCATTGAAACAAAAAAAGAGACTTCAAGCTATACATACTTGAAATCTCCAGTTTTCTAGTCAATTTCATATTTTTTAAGTAGGTTTACTATGATTTTTATTGTATTGTACTCCCTATAATATCTATTGTCAATATATACTTTAAAAATATTTCAATTGGATAATATTGGAAGAGTTTTTGGAAATCAGTTAGTAATTCTTAAACTCTGGAACCTAATTAACAGATGAAATATTTTTTATTTTAATCTTATTCTCATTTTCACATATTATACTATACCTATAATATAACTAAGAAACAAAAAACATAAAAACGATGAAAGGTGGAAAAGAGATGAAAAAGATGAAACGTTTATTTATTATTTTATGTGCTACATTATTAACTTTTACAACAATCATACCTTCAAACGCGGCTACAAAAAAAGTCATCAGTAAAACGAAAGTTCGCTCAATCATACGAAAAAATACACCATCTTTAAAAGGAAAGACATTACAAATAGAATTAGATACTGATGATGGCGTGCGCTATTATGACGTGGCTGGAAAAACTTCCTCTAAAAAATATGAATTTGAAGTAGATGCTTATAATGGTAAAATCTTGGCACGCGAATGGAAAGCAAGAAAAATTAAAAAGGGCAAAAAGAAACTTTCAAAAACACAGGCAAGAAAAATTATTGATAAAAAAGTAGTTGCCCGTAAATCTCAGAAAAATTATAAGATCAAAACCGATTATGAAAATGGAATTTTCTGCTATGAAATTGAATTCAATACTAGTACTCGTAAATATGATATCATCATAAATGCGACAACTGGGACAATCTATGAACAGGATTGGGAGCTTAGAACAAAGAAAGCAAATATTCCAACATCTGCAAAAATCAGCAAAAACGAGGCTATTCGCATTGCAAAGAATAAATTCCAGAGCAAATTAGGATTAACCTCAAAACAAGCTGAAAAAATCCGTATTGCAAAATCAAAATTAGAAAAAGATGATGGACGGTATGTATATGATATTGAACTTCGCTACGGTTCCTATGAATGTGAGGCAGAAATAGACGCAAACTCCGGTAAGATTTTAGACTTTGAAATTGATATTGACGATTAATACTCTATAAGTTTTACCAATTTGCTTGCCTTGTGCCTTCTCATAAAATTAAGAAAGAGGAAGATAAAAACCTCTTCCTCTTTCTTGATTCGACTTATTTATCTACTGCTTTTCTAACCAACCTCTGACTGATTCTGCAATGCTCTTACCATCTATTTTTAACATTTCTCGAAGTTCTTTGATTGATCCATGCTCAACAAATGCATCGTCAATTCCAATCGTATGAATCTGACCGCAATATCTATTCTGATATAGATACTGCATCACCATAGAACCATAACCACCGTTTAAGATTCCTTCTTCCACCGTAACAATCAATGAATATTTATCTGCAAGTTCGTCAAGCATTTCTGTATCTATCGGTTTTAAATATCTCGGATTTGCAAGTCCTATTTCATATCCGTCTTTTTCTAAAAGTTTGATTGCCGATACCGATTCAGACAATAGATTGCCTACACTGAGAATGACTGCATCTTTTCCATCTTTTAAAATCTGACCTTTCCCATATTCAATCGGTGCACATTTGTCTTCATATAAGGTTTCTGCTTCCCCTCTGGAATATTTAATCGCTGTTGGTCCATTGATATGATCTAAGGTATACTGGAGCATTTCTTTTAATTCTTTTCCATTTACCGGTGCTAACACAGTAAAATTAGGAATGACACAAAGATATGGAATATCAAAGATTCCCTGATGTGTCTCTCCATCTGCACCGACTAAGCCTGATCTGTCAACGCCAAAGATAACCGGATAATTGCCAAGCGCAGTATCATGGATCATCTGGTCAAATCCACGCTGAAGAAAGGTAGAATACACTGCAAAGACAGGTTTTAATCCCTGCGCCGCCATTCCTGTACAAAATGTCACGGCATGTTCCTCAGCAATTCCCACATCAAAAAATCGCTCTGGATACTTCTCGCCAAATTCTTTCAGACCAGTACCATCCGGCATTGCTGCTGTGACAGCAACAATTTTGGAATCTTTCTCAGCAGCTTTTATCAGTGTATCTGAAAAAACAGCGGTATAGGAAGGATTTGTACTTTTCGAAATTAATTCTCCGCTCTTCACATCAAACGGTGAAACTCCATGGAATTTTGTTGGATTTTCCATCGCTGGTTTATATCCTTTTCCTTTTTTCGTTACCACATGAATGATAATCGGTTCTTCTAACTGTTTGGCCCTCTCTAATGTGTCGACCAATAACGGAATATCATGTCCATCAATCGGACCAATATAGGTCACTCCCATATCCTCAAAAAACATTTCCGGTACAAATAACTGTTTAATCGAATTTTTTGAACACTTAATCGCTTTTGTAAGAGATTTACCAACAGCCGGTATTTTTAACAATGACTGCTCAACATTATCTTTTAAGTCAATATAACCCTTTTGGGTACGAATCTTATTAAGATAGTTAGACATGCCACCAACATTTTTCGCAATTGACATTCGATTATCATTTAAGATAACGATCAGATTTTTCTTTTCTTCACGCAATCGCACCATATTATTCAAAGCTTCATAAGCCATTCCCCCAGAGAAAGCCCCATCTCCAATGACAACTGCAATTTTCTCATCTGTATGATTTAGATTTCTTGCTTCTGCAAACCCCAGCGCTGCTGATAAGGACATAGAACTATGTCCGCTGTGAAAGGCATCACACGCACTTTCTTTACGCTTTGGAAATCCACTCATGCCATGAAACTGTCTTAAATTTTTGAACCCATCTTTTCTACCCGTCAAAATTTTATGCACATAGGACTGATGCCCCACATCAAAGATTAACTGATCTTTTGGAAAATCCAAAACCAGATGCAATGCTATCGTAAGTTCCACAATTCCCAAATTAGACGCCAAATGTCCGCCTGTCTTACTCACATGTTTTATTAAAAATCTTCGAATATCTTTTGCTAAAACAGGGTAGTCCTTCTCTGAAATTTGTTTTATATCATTTGCCTTATTAATTTTCTCTAACATATCACGCCCTCCTACAAAACATAATCTATTTTTGGATCAGAACTACTATACTATTCCATAAAACACCTTTCTAATATTATAATCGATAGATGACAAACAGGAAAGAAAAAGCCTGAACGCTTTATAAATAATTTATAAATGGTTCAGGCTTTTGACTTTTAGTCAGCAACCAACATATGATCTTTATTCTTCACTAATATCACTGTCCACAGCTACTTCTGTCAGAGATTTCACCATACCGGCAAGTCCCTGAATCTCAGATGGAATAATAATTTTCGTTGCTTTTCCATCTGCAGCCTTACCAAAGGCTTCCAAACTCTTTAACTGAATCACACTATCATCCACAGCTACTTCTTTTATAAATCGAAGTCCATCTGCATTTGCCTGCTGGATGCTTAAGATAGCTTGAGCTTCCCCTTCTGCTTCACGAATTTTTGCTTCTTTTGCAGCTTCTGCTTTTAAGATGGCTGCCTGTTTGGAGGCTTCTGCTTCCAGAATAACAGATTCTTTGTGTCCTTCTGCACGAAGAATTGCAGATTTTTTCTCACCTTCCGCAATCAAAATCTGTTCACGACGTTCACGTTCTGCTTTCATCTGCTTTTCCATTGCATCCTGAATTGCAGATGGTGGAATGATATTCTTAAGTTCTACACGATTTACCTTAATACCCCAAGGATCTGTTGCCTCATCCAAAGTAGAACGCATCTTTGTATTGATTGTTTCTCTAGAAGTTAATGTTTCATCTAACTCCAAATCACCAATAATATTACGAAGTGTTGTTGCTGTTAAATTTTCAATTGCCATAATCGGATTTTCCACACCATATACAAACAACTTTGGATCTGTAATCTGGAAAAATACAACAGTATCAATTCTCATTGTTACATTATCTTTCGTAATAACCGGTTGTGGAGCAAAATCAACAACCTGTTCTTTCAATGTAACTTTTCTCGCAACACTATCAATAAATGGTATTTTTACATGTAAACCTGCTGTCCAAGTTGTATAATAAGTTCCAAGACGCTCGATTACATACGTATGCGCCTGAGGTACAATTTTAATACAAGATGTAACAATCAAAACAATAAAGATGATAAAAATTAAAAATATAATCATAGTAGCCATATTACTCTTTGTTCTCCTTTTCTTCCTTCAATCCTTCGATTGGTTCTACAACTAATTTTACTCCGGAAATCTCCTTAATCTGTACTTCTGTTCCTTGTGGTATCACACTTTCTCCATCAGCCGAACGAGCACCCCACTCAACATCATTGATGATGATCTTTCCTGTAGAATTCGCCGGATCAATGGTTGTAGCAACTTTGCATCTACGTCCAACCAATGCATCCACATTTGTTTTTTCTACTTTCGCATTTACGTACTTGACTGCTATCGGTCTTGTAATCGCCAATAAAACAATGGATACTGCGATAAACACAGCTACCTGAATAATGATATTGGCACTAAACACAGAAACAATCGCTGCTGCTAATGCACCTCCTGCAAACCAAATACTTGTCAGACTGATCGTGATCATTTCGATCAATAGCAGTACTGCCGTACCTATCAGCCAGTAAACGGTCATCATACTCTTCACTCCCTTCTATTTATTATAATCTCTGTCTCATCGTTTCATACATCAAAACGGTTGCGGCAATCGCAGCATTGAGCGACTCCACTTCACCGCACATTGGAATTTTTATATAACGGTTTGCCATACAGCTAATCTCATCGGTAAGCCCATTCCCTTCATTTCCAATTAAAAATGCACAACTTTTTTTCAAATTACAGTGATAAATATTATCTCCATCCAAACGAGCCGCATAAGAATGAATCTGATATGTTTCCAATCTGGTCATTACAGACGGCAAGTCATCCACATAAACAAATGGTACACGATAAATCGAACCCATTGTGGAACGGATCACTTTCGGATTATAAATATCGACAGTATCCCGACTCATGATCACGCCGGTAATCCCTGCGCCTTCTCCGGTTCGAATAATCGTACCAAGATTACCTGGATCCTGCAAATTTTCCAATATTAAAAGACATGGAACATTATCCTTTTGTAACAATTCCTCAATCGTCCATTCTCGCTGACGAATGATCGCTAAAACACCTTGTGGAGTGACCGTATCTGAAATTTCTTTAAATACTTTATCACTAACCAATTCATAGTCTATATCTTGAAAAAGCATATTGTACTTCTCATAAAACACCTGTGTTGCATAAGCTTTCATTACGCGGTCTTTTGGTGCTTCCCGAAACATCCTCAGTCCCTCTACAAGAAATACTTTTTGCTTTCTACGTTCCTTTGCTTGTTTTTTCAACTTTATAATATTTCGAATCTGTTGATTTTGTTTACTCTCGATCATAAAACCATTCCCTCTTTGTACCTTATGATTATACCATAAAGTATAACTTTATATTATTAAAAGGCTATTAACAATTAGAAACAGATTTCACATAAAAAGGGGTGCTTTCATTCACAGAAAACACCCCATTATTATCTTATTGATAAAATTATTGTAACTATAGGATTAATCTTCCTTATAATTTCCCATTGTCTTACCTAAGATATGAGCTACTTCGATTTCGTATTCATCAATATCTTTTGTCATTGCTAATGCCTCTTCGATATCGAAATCTACATATTCTCCGTGTTTATAACCTACAACACGATTAGATGCACCTCTTAATAATAAGTCAACTGCATAAGCACCCATCATAGAAGCATATACACGGTCTTTTGCTGTTGGGCGTCCACCTCTTTGCATATGTCCTAAAATTGTTGCTCTTGTTTCGATACCAGTAGCGGCTTCAATTCTCTTAGCCATACCATAAGAGTGTCCAACACCTTCTGCGTTAACGATGATATGATGATTTTTACCTCTTGCTCTAGATCTTAAAATATTTTCAATAACTTCTCTTTCTGTATTTGCTAAGTTACCATCAAATCTTTCTGGAATTAAAATATTTTCAGCACCAGTTGCGATACCGCACCATAATGCGATATAACCAGCATCACGTCCCATTACTTCAATGATGCTACATCTTTCATGTGACATAGATGTATCTTTTACTTTATCAATCGCTTCCATAGCTGTATTAACGGCTGTATCAAATCCGATTGTATATTCCGTACATGCAATGTCTAAGTCGATCGTACCTGGAAGAGCAACTGTATTAACTCCTAATCTTGATAAACATCCTGCGCCACGGAAAGAACCATCTCCACCAATAACTACTAAGCCATCGATTTCATGTTTTTTACAAATATCTGCCGCTTTTTGCTGTACTTCTGGTTGTTTAAATTCTTCACAACGAGCAGTATAAAGGATTGTACCACCATAAGAAATTGTATTAGATACGCTCTTAGATGTCATATCAACGATTTCTTCTTTTAATAATCCGCTGTATCCTCTTTTGATTCCCTTTACTTTTAATCCGCGAGCTAATGCTGTACGTACAACTGCACGTGTAGCGGCATTCATTGCAGGTGCATCTCCTCCACTTGTTAACACCCCAATTGTTTTAATTGTTTTACTTTCCATAACTAGTTCCTCCATAATAAACTCATACGTAATAGATTCCATACCATAAATAATCTACAATTAATTCTATTTTAAAGCATTTTCCTAAATTTATCAATAGGCTTATCCAATACTTTTATATTTCCATATCCATAACTTTCATGTAATGTTTCCATCAAGCCGTCATCCACTTTAACTGAAAATGCTGCTGACATGCGCTTCACCGCTTTTTCTTTTCGACAAAATATGACCACCGTATTTGTCCCTTTATGTTCTCGCAAAATTTCCTCAAGATGACGATTTTCTTTAAAATAATCATCTTTATCTTTAAACTGGATCCATACTTCTTTCGGTACCTGATCAAACGGGATGACCTGGCTACAGATCAGCCTTCCTTCCTCTTCAGAAATTTGTGCCCTTCCCTGAATAAAAATCTTGGCATCCTCTTGCAGATAATTCTGATAAATGGAATAATCTCTCGGAAATACAATTACTTCCACAGTTCCCCTTAAATCTTCTAGTGTAACAAACGCCATATTCTGATTATTTTTTGTCAGTTTGACTGTCTTGTCTGCCACAATACCACCAATAATATATGGCAATTGATCCTTGGCTTTTGCTTTTCCAGACTCATCATCGATCAGAAAATCTGCTGTCGTAGCTGTGATGTTATTCTCAAGAACTTCATTGTATTCGTCAAGCGGATGACCACTTGCATAAATCCCCAGAACTTCTTTTTCCATCGCCAATTTCTGTTCATTTGTATAATCTTCAACGTCAGGATATGAAATTTCAAAGCTTTTTTTATCCTCATCGGATAAAAAGTCCAACAATGACATTTGCCCTTCCATCTCATTCTTACGGTCTTTTTGTACATTCTCAATAACCTGAAGATAAATCAGCATCTTTTGACGTCTGCTTCCTTTTAAACTGTCTAAAGCACCTGATTTGATAAAGCTTTCCACTGTTCGTTTATTAATTTCCTTACTGGATAAACGCTCAACCAGATCTTGCAGATCCTTAAACTTTCCATTCTTTTCTCTTTCTTCAAGAATCGCTGCAATGACTGGTTTCCCCAGACTCTTGATTGCCGAAAGTCCGTAACGAATAGAATGACCGGATGCGGAAAAATTTCCTTCTCCTTCATTGATATCAGGTGGTAAAATATCAATTCCCATATTGCGACAATGATAAATATACTCAGAAATTTTCGATGAATTTCCTAATACCGAGGTAAGCAATGCCGCCATAAACTCGACTGGATAATAATACTTTAAGTATGCCGTCTGATAAGCCACAACCGCATAAGCAGCGGCATGGGATTTATTAAATGCGTATTTGGCAAAATCAATCATTTCATCGAAAATATGATTGGCAGTCTGTTCATCAATTCCATTCGCAATACAACCGGGTACTCCTTCCTCCGGATTACCATAGACAAAGTTCTTGCGCTCTTTTGCCATCACATCGCCCTTTTTCTTAGACATCGCACGACGCACAAGATCGCTTCGACCAAGTGTATACCCGGCAAGCTGCATTACAATCTGCATTACCTGTTCCTGATATACGATACAGCCATAAGTTGGTGCTAATATTTCTTCTAGCTCCTCACAATCATAGCTGATCGTCTCCGGATAATCTTTTCCCTTGATATATTTCGGAATAAAATCCATTGGACCTGGACGATACAAAGAAATTCCGGCAATGATATCCTCCAGACTATGTGGTCTTAATTCCTTCATAAAGTTCTTCATGCCTGCACTTTCTAACTGGAACACACCTTCGGTTTTTCCCTGTCCGATCATTTCAAAAACACCAGGATCATTCATTTCTAAATGATCAATATCAATTTCTTTTCCGGTATTTTTCTTAATTAATTTGACTGCATCTTGAATCACCGTTAACGTTCTCAGGCCTAAAAAGTCCATCTTTAACAGACCCAGTTCCTCGATCGTAGTCATCGTAAACTGCGTTGTGATCGCATCTTCCGATGCACGTGACAATGGCACATACTCATCTAAAGCTTTCTGACCGATTACGACACCTGCTGCATGCATAGAAGAATGTCTTGGCAACCCTTCTAAACGCAAAGACATATCGATCAGATATTTAATCTCCTCGTCCGTCTCATATGCCGTTCTCAGATCTTTCGACATCTTTAATGCTTTGTCAATCGTAATATTTAATTCATTCGGTACCATTTTGGCAATCCCATCAACTTTTGCATAGGGAATATCTAAAACACGACCGACATCGCGAATTACCATGCGGGCTGCCATCGTTCCAAACGTAACAATCTGAACCACTTGATCTTTGCCATATTTCTCGACAACATAGTCAATGACTTCCTGTCTTCGTTCATAGCAAAAATCTACATCAATATCTGGCATCGAAACACGTTCCGGGTTTAAAAATCGCTCAAACAGCAATTGATACCTGATCGGGTCAATATTCGTAATCTCCAAACAGTAAGATACGATACTTCCCGCTGCCGAGCCACGTCCCGGTCCCACTGCGATTCCATGATCTTTGGCATAACGGATAAAATCCCAAACGATCAGAAAATAGTCTACATAACCCATATTTTTAATGGTTGTTAATTCGAATTCGAGACGTTTTTTCAGTTCTTCGTCTGGATTCTCACCATAACGTTTGACCAATCCTGTTTTGCAAAGCATTTCCAAATAAGAATACGCATCATACCCATCTGGTACATCAAATTTAGGTACCTTTTGTACACCAAATTCAATTTCCACATTACAGCGCTCTGCAATTTTATGTGTATTATCGATTGCTTGTGCCACATAAGGAAATAGTTTTCGCATTTCCTCTTCTGATTTGACATAGTATTGTCCACCCTCATAGCGCATACGATCTTCATCAGCCAGTTTTTTTCCTGTCTGTATACAAAGTAAAATATCATGCGCTTCTGCGTCATCTTCTAAAATATAATGACAGTCATTCGTCACTACCATTGGAATATTTAATTCTTTTGATAACTTCATGATTCCCGTATTTACGAGTGTCTGTTCTCTCAATCCATGATCTTGAAGTTCTAAAAAGAAATTTCCTTCTCCAAATACACTTTGTAGATGAAGTGCTGCCTTTTTGGCCCCTTCATAGTCATTTTGACGCAGATTTGTTGCCACCTCACCTGCCAAACAAGCACTTAGGGCAATGATACCTTCACTATAAGTTTCTAATACTTCATAGTCGACACGTGGCCGATAATAGAATCCTTCTGTAAATCCACGGGTCACGATCTTCATCAGATTGTGATAACCTTTATCATTTTCAGCCAATAAAACAAGGTGGTAGTAGCCACTTTCTTTGACATGGCGTGATCCACCTGTCACATAAACCTCACAACCAATGATCGGTTTGACCCCTTCCGCCTTACACGCCTTATAAAAATCAATGACACCATACATGACACCATGATCGGTAATCGCAATGCTGTCCATGCCAAGTTCTTTTACACGGTGCGCTAATTCTTTGATTTTACTCGACCCATCTAACAAACTATATTCCGTATGGACATGTAAGTGTGTAAAACTCATGTTTCTTCCTCCAAGTTACGAATATCTTCCATATTAAAATCCGGATATTTCATGTTGATATTTTGGCCATAATGATCAAGAACAAAACTGATCCATAAATCTCCATCTTGATCAAAGGAATATGCATACTCTTTTGCTTTTATTTTTTCTTTTAATTCTGCACGAGCATCGTCATCGACATCATCCAGCATTTCATCACCAAAAGCTTCCTCTAAAATAATATTATCCTTTAAATTGATCACCGTCATATGTTCTAGATTAATCACAAAACTGTCAAGTAAATACTCACTGTCTGCATTATCATAATCTTTTGTTCCATCCAAAACAATGCATGCATGATTGTCATCGAGATAGGTGACATAAGATGTCAAAAATGCATTCACTTTCTTTTTCTCTTGCTTTGCTTTTCGTCCCTCTTCATACCACTGCTGACAGATTACATCTATCTGCTTTTGTGCATCGCCTCCGACCTCATTGTCATCTTCATCATAAATGACCGGTCTACTGATACTATAACCATACTCCAAGTCTTCACTTCCTATTTTATATCGAATAGATCCTTTTTGATCATCATCCTCCATAAAATCAAATCGAATCTTATATGTATAGTCATCTACCGAGTCATCATAGGATAAATCACGAAAATTATTTTCTGTGATTGTGTCAAGATCATGGTCTGTAAACGATAAAATTTTTTCTTCCACGAAATCCGGCAAATCAAGATCAAGGATTATATCTAAAATATCAGAATCAAATACATCTCCAAGTAACGAAAGAACAAAAGAAAGAATAACAAATACTGTTGCTATCTTCTCAACCATCCCCTTCTTTTCCTCTTTCTCTGGCTCTACCGTATCATCGAGACCAAATTCTCGTATTTTTTTCGTTATTGTCTTGCCCGGATATTTTATTTTCTTTTTCGGTTTATCACCAGCAAATAGATCCTTCAAACTCGAATCTCGACTGTAATCTTCAAACATCCCCTGTTCCTGCTTTTGCTGTTGCCGACGATATGCTTTTTCTTTTTCCGGCTCACAATGCGGACAAAAATCCCGATCTAACACGCGTCCGCATTTGGGACAAAACTTAAAATATTCTGCCATATGCTAAATTCTCCTATTAATTAATACTTGATCGCTCTTGCAATCTCTCTTTTCATACCTGGCATTAAAGACTCTTTTTGCAATAAACGAAGATTCTCCCTACCTTCTTTTGTCTTACCTTCTGCCATTAACAATTTCCCTTCTAGGAATCGATAAAAATACATTTTTTTATATGTTTTTTGTGAAATCTTAAGTGTATCAAATTCTTTTCTTATTTTTGCAATTGCTTCTTCATCCTTTCCAGCTATTTTAAGTTCATAAAATAGTCTGGAAACTAAATAATGTTTACGATAATCTTTATCCTTTTCATATTTTCTAAACAAATCTTTATTGGCCTCATATATCGCCTTTGCTTTATCTAACTGTCCCAAATCAACATAATTTAAAAATTGTTGATTATAAAGTGCTGCCTTCTGAGTTTCACTCATATGACTCTGATTCATCTTTTTTAATACATTATTCGACTGTTCATATTTCCCATCATAGCGATAAGCAGTCGCAATGTTATTCAAAATAATCGTACGATATTTTGAATCTTCCGTCTGTTTATATAAACGTTTATTTTGGGCAATATAATATTCAATACGATGATTAGTAATTAATTCACGGTCCAAATCTCTCAGTTCCTGATTTAACTTTTTATATTTTTTGCCACCTCTGGCTTGTCCAATCGCGTACATACAAAAGATTATTGCCAAATACATAAAAGTACGTAGATCAAGCCCGGTAATTTCCTTTAAATAATCTGCAATTCTCGGAATTCCAAAAAGGATAAAAAGTATGGTAACCGCCGTTCCGACAATGATTAAGATTTTCTCTGATTTCTTCATGTTTATTTTCCTTCCATTATTTAATCCGCAAACGTTTATATGCTCTTATATTTTATCATAGAATCTATTTTATTGCCATCCATTATCGTTTGACAATCAAACAGTGCTAGAGTATCATTTAATTTGTAGTAAAAGATTCAAAAGTGAGGTGTTTGATCATGAAAAAATTAAAAGATTTATTACAGGAAATTCCATTTTCCCTTGTACAAGGAAGTTTAGATACAACAATTTCTGACATCATTTATGATTCAAGAAAAGTAGAAAAAGATTCTGCTTTTTTGTGTATCAGCGGAACAACCGTTGATGCGCATAAATTCATTCCCGATGCAATTGCTAAAGGTGCTTCTGCCATTATCATTGAAAGAGATGTTGACGTAGAAGGCGATGTTACCGTCGTAAGAGTAGAATCTGCAAGACAGGCTTTGGCATTTATGGCTGCTGCATATTTTGATTATCCGGCAAAAAAATTGACTACAATCGGTCTTACCGGTACAAAAGGCAAAACAACTACAACTTATATGGTAGAAGCCATTTTGAAACATGCTGGTAAAAAGGTAGGTGTGATCGGAACCATCGGAGCCGTCGTAGATGGAAAACAATACCATACAGACAATACCACACCGGAATCCTACGAGGTTCAATATTTAATGAGCGAAATGGTCAAAGCAGGCTGTGAATATATGGTAATGGAAGTTTCTTCTCAGGGTCTGATGATGAACCGCGTAGACGGATTTGATTTTGATTATGGTGTATTTACGAACCTGTCTCCAGACCATATTGGTCCAAATGAACACAAAGATTTAGACGAATATATTTATTATAAAAGTTTATTATTCCAGAGATGTAAGATTGGATTCTTCAATGCTGATGATTCCCATTTAAATGACATCTTAAAAGGACATACCTGCGAAGTAAAAACATTTGGTTTTGCAAAGGATGCTGATTTACGTGCATCCAATGATCATTTATTAAATGAAAATGGTCACCTTGGTATTAAATTTGATCTAGATGGCGATATCAAAGCACCAATGGTTGTCAATATTCCTGGTAAATTCAGTGTATACAATGCTTTAGTCGCACTTTCGATCAGTAACGCTTTGGGTATTCCGGTAAATGACATGCAAGAAGCTTTGAAAGTAATCAAAGTCAAAGGCCGTGTCGAAATCGTACCAATTTCCAAAGACTTTACGATCTTAATTGATTATGCACACAATGCCATGAGTATGGAAAGCATTTTAGAGACTCTTAGAGAATATAATCCAACCCGACTTGTGTCTTTATTTGGATGTGGGGGAAACCGCTCCAGATTACGTCGCTATGAGATGGGTGAAACCTCTGGAAACATGGCCGATTTATCGATTATTACGGCTGACAACAACCGTTTCGAGGATATTAAAGACATCCTTGCTGATATTAAGATTGGTCTTGCCAAAACAGACGGCAAATTCGTAGAAATCGATGACCGTACCGATGCCATCCACTATGCGATTGACCATGCACAAAAAGGAGACATCATTGCCCTACTCGGAAAAGGACATGAGGAATACATTGATGTCAAAGGCGTAAAATCACACTATAGCGAAAGAGAAATCATTGAGGAATATGCAAAACAGAAGGGAATGATTTAAATTTCTATATTTTTTATCCACAATAAGCCACTCTAAGCCTTGTAGGATTGGGAAGTTTTCCACATTTGCTCTTGCGGATGTTACATTCCATTTCTTTTTTTGAAACTCACTAACGTTCAAACAACAAAAAAAGAAATGACATTCTCAGAGCTTCATTGAAAACTGCACCAATCCTCCAACATGCTTATACATGGCTTATTCGATAAAAATATAGTATTTTAAATCACATGTTTGTTTCATACTTTATAACATCTAATTATTTTGTCGTGTCAATTAACGTAAACACAACAACCTGAAATTATCAACCTACATCTGAAAATTCTACATTTTCTTTGACAGCTTTAGAAGAATCTTAGGTTCTGGAACTTAGCTGGAAAAGAAATTCAAGACTCGCGAGTCTTGGCGCGGGATTCGGGTCAGTTTTCACTGACATAATACATATCCGAATCCCTGCGCATCCTCGCGGAGCGTATATCAGACGGGAGATTGAACTCCCACTAATAAAAATTTGTTACTCACCACCTATAGAGGTGGGAGTCATCTCACATCTGATATAGAATTTTCTATTTAAAAAGGATCAAACTATGGAAAATATAACAATCAAAGACATTTTAACCGCTACCGGAGGAAAACTCTTATGCGGTGATGAGAATAAAAAGATCACACATTTTTGTATCGACTCCAGACAGGCAGATGATACCTCCTTGTTCGTGCCGATCATTGGTGAAAGAGTCGATGCACATAAATTCATGGCAGGAACACTCGATGCCGGAGCAGCCAGCTTCACCCAAGAACATGACTCCTATGAACACGAACAGCCTGTCATTGCTGTAAAAGATACGATTAAGGCAATGCAAGATCTGGCAATCTATTACCGCAATAAAATGGATCTGCCAATTGTAGCTGTTACCGGAAGTGTTGGCAAGACAACCACTCGTGAAATGATTACGTGTGTTTTAAAGGGCAAACTAAAAGCTTTTGAAACATCAGGAAACCAAAACAGCCAGATTGGTGTTCCACTAACCATCGATAAAATGGACTTCAATGATGAAATTGCAGTTTTAGAACTTGGTATGAGTGAACGTGGACAGATTAATATTTTGACTAATATCGCACAGCCAAATATCGCTGTTGTCACGAATGTTGGTGTTGCTCATATCGAACAGCTAAAAACACGAGAAAATATTTGCGCAGAAAAACTGGATATTCAAAATGGATTAAAAGACGGTGGTATGTTATTTATTAACGGTGACAATGATATGCTATCAAAATATGCACCAGAAATTGTTCATTATCCATACACCTTCTATGGGTTAGGAGAAAACTGTGATATTCGAGCAACCGATATTCAAGAAAAAAATGGACAGACAAACTTTATCTGTCATATCGACGGTCACCAATATCCAATCACGCTCAATACCCTGGGAAAACATAATGTTTTAAATGCGCTCGCGGCTATCGGTGTCGGTGTCAGATTTGGCGTTCCGATCGAAGTTGCCAGTAAACAATTACAAGCGTTTAAAGGACAAAGACAGGATATTAGGGAAAGCAATGGTTACACAGTCATTGATGATACTTACAATGCAAGCCCTGACTCTATGAAAGCAAGTTTAAGCATCTTAGATACGATGAAAGACAAACATAACAAAGTCGCTGTTCTCGCTGATATGTTGGAACTTGGAGATAATTCTCCAAACTATCATAAAGAAGTTGGCATTTATCTTGCCTCCACCTCTATCACTCATTTATTTGCTGTCGGCGAAATGATTGACTATACAATTGAGGGAGTAGAAGAACATAATTCTTCTATAGAAATCAGAAAATTTGATAACAATGACGAATTAACAACTGCGTTAAAACAATTTTTGCAGCCAAACGATGCCGTATTATTAAAAGGATCGAATGGTATGAAGTTAAAAGAAATTGCAAATCAACTTTAACTTTTAAATATCACATTGGTAAAAAACTAGCAGGAAGCATCTGGAAATCATTTCCACGATACTTCCTGTTTTTTCCATGCAAGTTTTATAAAATATTCCCAAATTGATCTTTTTCCATGTTCTTACCAGAAGCAAGCAAATCTTTTAACAACAAAAAACGATAGGTTTTCGGATCATCACCAATACGAATTTGTTTTTTGGTCAATTCCTGAATCTGCTTCATCTCCGATGCCGTTAACTTAAAATTGAAAAGTTTCGTATTTTCAATGATATGACCATAATTTGATGATTTTGGAATAATGCCAAATCCATTTTGTATATGCCATCGCAATACAATCTGACCCGGCGTTTTATCATGTATTTTTGCAATGCTAACGATCACTGGATCTTCCATTACATTTGCACAACTCATTCCTCTTGTCTTGGTATCCTGCCTATTTGCACCGGCTGCTGATAATGGGCTCCATGATACTAAAAAAATATCATTTTTTTGACAATAATCTACAGTATCATATTGTTGCAAATACGGATGCATTTCAATTTGGTTTACCATTGGCATGATACCACTTTCCTGTGCACATCTTTCGAGATGTTCCGGACAAAAATTGCTGACACCAATTGAACGAAGCATCCCTTCCTTATATAGGCGTACCAGAGCTTTCCATGTAGGTATATAGGCGCTCTCTCCCGGCCAATGAATTAAAAATAGATCAATATAGTCAGATCCTGTTCTCTGCAAAGATGCTTCTACCGCTTTTAAGGTTGTATCATAACCCTGAAAACGGTTTCTTAACTTACTCGTAAGAAAAATATCTTTTCTATTTCTACCTGAACATCGAATTCCTTCACCTACCGCCTCTTCATTTTGATATGCCTGGGCAGTATCAATGGCAGAGTATCCATGTTGCAAAGCATAAGCTACCAGCTCTGTACAGGATTGTCCCTGTAATGTCCAGGTTCCAAAGCCGAGCATTGGCATATTTACTCCATTTTTTAATGTTCTCATAGGTACCATGCTCATCCTCCTTTTATCTTTATATTGCTAATTTAAAAATCTCCACGATGTCTTTTGTATGTAAACGTTTTACCCAACCAATGCTTCCATCCTCATGTACTACTCGCACACGTTTTGCCATTTTCTCCATTACTTCTTCAGATAGATTTTCAACACCTGGAATATCTCCTAGTTTTGTTGGTACACCAAGACTCTGGAAAAATAATTCCAGACGATCAATTGCTTCTAATACTGTATTCTCAGGATGACTGTAATCATATGTAACGCCCATAACTCTTGTTGCCCATTTTATGAATAACGTCATATTATCTTTATAAACATATTTCATCCATGCCGGAGTAATCACTGCTAATCCTGCACCATGTGTTACCTGAAAATACTCGCCAGATAACTCATGTTCGATAAAATGAGAAGCCCAATCTCCAGTCCTTCCCATCCCTGTTAATCCATTATGAGATAATGTGGATGCCACCATAATACTTGCTCTTGCTTCATAATTTGTTGGGTCTTTCATCAAAATTCTTCCGCAATCCATACAAGTGTGAAAGATTGCCTCACATAAATAATCTGTTAAAATATCATTTCCCTTTTCTGGCGTAAAATAACGTTCCATGGAATGTGACATGATATCAATGATTCCACAAGCAGTCTGAAATGGCGGCAACGTCATTGTCAATTCTGGATTTTCAATTGCAAAGACGGCCCGGTTAATATCATTGTCGCAAAATCGCTTTAAATTTTCATCCGCTTTTGTAATCACACAACTATTAGAAGCTTCACTTCCTGTTGCGGCAATCGTTAAAATAACACCCAATGGTGTACTTTTTACAGGTACATCGTGTGGAATACCATCTTCTTCCACAAAGAAATCCCATACATCACCCTCATATGGAAGTCCCATTGCAATCGCTTTTGTAGAATCGATCACACTACCTCCACCAATCGCCAAAAGAAAATCCACATGTTCCTTTTTACAAAGT
Organism: Lachnospiraceae bacterium; assembly: GCA_030523275.1. GTDB lineage: Bacteria > Bacillota > Clostridia > Lachnospirales > Lachnospiraceae > Fimousia. The sequence goes on along the minus strand of JAUNIX010000011.1, from coordinate 63,466 downwards.
TCAATCCCCTCATATACCTTTGATAAATGGGGATTTGGTACGACTCCTCCTAGTTCAACTACTTTTAACCCTTCCTCACGAAGTAAAGAAATAATTTTATCAACAAATCCATTTTGTTTCACAAACCCACTATCATGATGGACGAGTACTGTCGTTCCTCCATATTCTTTTATCCATTTTCCTGTCTCTAATTCCGCATTTTTGCCGACAATTAATCTGGTCGGACTTAAAAAGTTAAAATTATCCATATCTGTTTCCTCCAATTTTATAACAAAACACTTACCCTATATTTCCCTGGTATTGAAGCATACGCGAACGCATTCTGTATATCATCTAACTGAAATTTTCGTTCTTCGATCAAACAAGAAACATCGACTGCTCCCATATTTAATAGCTTTGCCGCAAATTGAAAATGTCTTGCCTCTGCCAAATAAGTTCCAATCAACTCAAGTCTTCGATAATGAATGACATTGGAATCAATCTTTATTTCCGGAACAGGATAACCTGCTGCAAAGTAAAGAATCCTTCCATCTAATTGTTTGACTGCCTGTAACGCCTGTTCATTTGCTTTCGAAGAGCCAACTGCTACGATTACTACATCCGCTCCCATTCCATCTGTAAACTCTTTCACTTTTTGGACTGTATCAGTGTTGCCTGCATCAATCACTTCGATACCAGCTTCTTTTGCTGTCTCTAGTTTATTTTCCATTATTTCCGCTATAATTACTCTTGCCCCCATTGCTTTTGCTGCCAAGGCATTTAATAATCCCATTGTACCCCCTCCGATTACTAACACCGTTTCTAATGGCTGCAAACGAATTTTTTCCATTCCCTTCACAACAGTAGCCAATGGTTCCACAAATGCGGCTTCGCTAAAATCTAAATCTGGATTCATTTTTACAATAGCACGCGTATTTCTTACACAGTAATCTGCAAAGCCAAAGGTGCCAAGATAACCATCTTTGGTGCGTCGTTCTTTGATACCAGTACAGAAATTAAAATCACCACTCCTGCAAGCAAGACACTCCCCACATCCATCATAAGCCAATCCTACATGGTCTCCAACTGCAAAATCCTTTACAGCAGCTCCCACCGCTTCAATGATGCCAGCCGACTCATGTCCACCTGCCATCGGATAACCCTGATGTTCCCGCAGGCCCTGCCATTGACCATAATCTGTTGTGCATATATTACACGCTCTTTGCCGTACCAGTACTTGGTGTGGTCCTAATAATGGTAATTCGCGCTCTTTTACAACTGCTTGCCTTTTTTGAAGCAATACACCAAATCGCATACTTTTTTTCTCCATAATGTTTTTCCTTTACTCATATTAACCGTTTTTTTGGTATCAGAAGTTTCTATAACAGAACAAAAGCGGACAAGTCCGCCTCGAACTCCCTATAATCCCTCAGTCCCTGAGGGACTTGCTCCGCTTTGTGCGCCAGATGCAGACTGCTGTAAGCAGTCACATTACCTTATGCATCTGGTCGCATCCTCGCGGAGCGTTTTTTGTTTCATGGAAATTATAACGTAATTTCCTATGAAACAAAAAAGGAATGGCAACCCATTCCTTTTATGCTCCTTATTCCATATTTGCATGTCTTACAAACAGGTCTTCACTTGTCTGATTTGTTATTCTCATTAAATCCATAACCATTGCATCATATGTAATCCAACTCATTTCTTCAAAGGAGGAACCCGATGCCTGAACAGAACCGGTTCCTTTTCCCTTTACTTTTTCTGTTTCACCAGGAATTTTAATAGCTGCATCTGCCATAGAACCAATCTTATTTTCTGGGAACATAGTCAATGTAGCCACTTTTGCTCCCTGTTCTTTTGCTTTTTTTGCATTAGACACAAGACTGGCAGTATTACCAGAACCAGATCCTATAATCAGCAAATCTCCTTCCTGGATAGAAGGTGTTGTTGGTTCACCAACAAAGTAAACCGTATAACCTAAATGCATTAAACGATTGGAAAATCCTCTTGCTGCAAATCCAGATCGTCCTGCTCCACCTACAAAAATTCTTTTTGCCTCAGTTATCAACTTTTCTACTGCTGCCAAACCATCGTTGTCCATTTGCTTTGCATATTCTGTCAGTTCACCCAGAATAGCAAAAATATTTTTACATTCTGACATTTCCATACCTCCCCGACTATAACAATGCTTCCTTGATTGCTTTTGCTTCTGCCACAGGATTTTTTGCATGTCCAATAGCAGAACCGACAATTACAATTTCTGGTTTTAAAGCAACATATTTATCAATGGACTGACTACTGATTCCTCCGGCAACTGCAATCTGTGCTGTCTTTGCACAACCCTTCATCACTCTTAAATCTTCAATTGGTTCTCTGCCAACCTGCTGTGCATCTGCGCCTGTATGTACTGCTAAAATATGTGCACCGATCGCTTCCATTTCAGCCACTCGTTTTGGAAGATCTGTAATTGTAATCATATCGACAACTGCTTTTTTACCATAATCATTGGCCGCTTTAACTGCTCCTTGGATTGTTAAAGTATCTGCTGCGCCGCATACGGTTGCATAGGATGCACCTGCTTCAAACGCATAACTTGCTTCTAAGTATCCACCATCCATAATTTTTAAATCTGCCAGCACTTCTTTATCTGGAAAAAATCTTTTAAATTCACGGACACCTCTCATTCCTTCATCCATGACAAAAGGAGTCCCGATTTCAATAATATCAATATACTCTGCCACTTTATCTGTAAATCTCAGTGCGTCTACTAAATTCATTTCATCCAATGCTAATTGTAATTTCATTTTTGCCTCCTAATTAATAATTTTTCATTCCAATTGGTTTTGCCGGTTGATCTAATAATTCTTTGATTTCATCATCTAAATCAACAAGCGTCAAAGATACACCATTCATGTCAAGAGATGTCACAAAATCGCCAATATAAACTTTTAGAATTTTGTGTCCCTTTGAACTTAATACATTTTCAACCTGATTATATAGTACATACAATTCCATCAATGGGGTTGCCCCAAGTCCTGATATCATCACAGCCAATTCATGTGAATCTTCAAAATCAAAATCTTCTAAGATTGTTTCTGTCATTTCAGACGCAATCTCATTCGATGATTTTAAATCTTCTACTTTTGTTCCCTGTTCTCCATGATGCCCAACACCAAATTCCATTGTGCCATCCACAATCTGAAAATTAGTATGACCGACTGCAGGAATCGTACATGGAGCTAGTCCAACACAGATACTTCTTGTTCTATCCACTACATTTTTTGCTGATGCTATTACCTCATCAATATCAGCACCTAGAGCTGCTTTTGCCCCACCAATTTTCCACATGAAAAATCCACCGGCAATTCCATGCCGTCTTTCTTTTTCTTCTTTTGGTGCAGATGCAACATCATCATTGGCAACAAGATATTTTACTTCAATATCTTCGTCTTCTGCCATCTGTACTGCCATTTTGACATTCATATTATCTCCGGCATAATTTCCAAATAAAACAGCAACACCTTTCCCCTGATCCGCATCCATGATTGCGTCATAAAATGCCTGTGCAGGTGGAGACGCAAAGACTTCACCAATCGCAACAGAGTCCAACATTCCATCACCAATATAGCCTACAAATGCTGGTTCATGACCACTTCCTCCGCCAGTCACTAAGCCGACTTTATTTTCTGTCATGACCGCTTTGGAAATAACATGATCGTTTTCATCACAAAATTTAATTTCAGGATTTGCTTTCACAAGCCCTTGCAGCATATCATCTACGATAAAATCTGCATTATTTACAAATCTTTGCATTATGTCTCCTTTCAGTTCTCAAGTAATTCTATAGATGCATCTGCGATTGCTTTTAAAATGATGTAACAAGACGTTGCACCAGCATCCTGATGCCCTCTAGAACGTTCTCCCAAACGGCTGCTTCGTCCGATTTTCGCAATCATATCTTTTGTGGAGAGCAAACCGGCCTCACCAGCTGCTATCATATCTTCTAATGCTGTTTTGAAATCACCTTCACTCGCATCATATGCCTCGATTGCCGGGGATAAGACATCAATCAAGGTCTTATCTCCCGGTTTTGCATCTGTCAAACCAGTAAGATTGGAATACGCTTTATTCAGCATCTTTGACATAACATCTTTGTTGATTATATCTTCTTTTTTAGAAGCAATCCCCAAACCACGGAAAAAACTTCCATACAAAGGTCCCATAGAACCTCCGATTTTACTAATTAGTATTTTGCTGATGGTCATAAAACCCTCACTCATCGTTACATGATTTTTATTGGTAATTTCTTCTTGTGCAAATGTCATTCCTTTACTCATATTAATACCATGATCTCCATCTCCGGCTTCTCCATCAACACAGCTTAGATAATCTCGATTTTCTTTTATACGCAAAATAACTTGCTCTACTAATTTAATGCCTTCTGAGTTTGTAAATTCCATCTTCTGATTTCCTCCAATTTTAGAATATTCCTACAAAAGCTCCAACTAATGAGATAGCAAGAATAATCAACATAATTGCAACCATATTTTGATTTTTCTTTGTCAACCACCAGTAAACACCTAATACAGCTGCCAACGGTAAAATACCTGGTACAATACCATCTAAAATATTCTGGACAACCCAAGGATCATTGCCTTTACCAAATGTAAATTCTAATGGTGTCGATAACTTAACATATGTAGATGACAATGCACCCATCATGAAGATACCTAATGCACTTGCTGCTGTTAATAACTGCTGAATCTTACCAGAACCAAGAAGACTTTTAACAGAAGAACGTCCAGCACGATATCCAAATGCAGATAAATTTGTACCAATAATAACTTGGATAATTGGTAATAATAACAATACAAAACAACCTAATGGATTACCTGATGCAGATAATGTAGCACCTAATGCAAAGATAATCGGTTTAAATGTTGCCCAATCAAGAGAATCACCAACACCGGCCATCGGACCCATTAATCCTGATTTAATACTCGTAATCGTTTCATCATCAATCGGTGCTCCTAATGATTTTTGTTCTTCCATTGCAATAGTAATACCATTAATCACACTACCAAATACGGCTTCTGTATTATAAAATGTCATATGCCTTTTTAATGCTGCTGCAAAATCCTTTTTATCAGGATATAATTTTTTAAGAATCGGAATTAGAGACATTGTAAGACCAAGAGCCTGCAAACGTTCATAACTAATTCCTGTTTCAGCAAAGAAATAATATAATAACCAACTTTTTTTGACATCTTTTTCTGTAAGTAATCTCTTTTCTTCTGCCATGATTATGCCTCCTCCTGTGTTTTATTAACATAAACCATAATTAACAAAATAATACAAATTGCAAAGATTGCTGATTCAAATACTGTAATACCACTTACGATCACAAGGAAGTAACCAATAAAGAATAAAGGCATTAACTCTTTCTTTCCAATTACAAATAAAGTTAAAGCAAAACCTAACGCTGGAAGTAATCCACCTGCTACAGAGAATCCTTGTGTCAACCATGCTGGAATCGTATTCATAAAATTCTGTACTGCACTTGCACCGTACATATTCGCAAGAAATGGAACCGGAAATCTCATAAAGAAACTTAAAATTGTTGGATACACAACATTACATAAAACAATTCCACGTGCATTTCCATCATCTGCATATTTATCACCCATATGAACAAAAACGACATTCACAGTTTTTCTAATCTGATCTAAAAATACACCCAATACACCAACTGGTACTGCCAACGCAATTGCCTGCTCTGTTGTCAATCCAGCATTTAATGCGATTGGCACTGCAATCAACCCTGCCAGACAGTCATCTGCTGGTAAGTTTGAACCAGCTGCAACCAAACCAATGTACAAAATCTGTACTGCTGCACCAATGATAATTGCCTGTTTTACATCCCCCATCAATAATCCAATGAATAAGGAAGCAAACAATGGCTGACGCAATGCATGAGTAAATGCATAACCAACGTCAGTTTTCATAATCCAATAGTAAATTCCTGTAAAAATACTTACACCTAACATACTTTATCCTCTCACTTTCTTAATTGCTCCATCTAAAGTTAACTTTTTCTCTTCAGGAGTCACCTGAAATGTAACTTCTGCTCCTGTCGCCTCAATTGCTTGTAAATTCTGAATATCAGCTTCGTCTATAGAAATTCCTTTTACAACCATGGTTCTTCCATTTCCGCTTCCCAGTCCACCAATTTGAACATGTTTAAATGCCAGTCCCCGATCGACAGCTGCTTTTGCATCTTCAATCCCTCTGAATAATATCAGCACATTTCCTTTATCATATTCCCCTGACTTTGCATTCGTTTCGAAACCATCTAAGGAAATAACATCTACTTGCACTCCTGAAGGTGCCGCCATAACATAAATATCTGCCATAAATTCATCTTTTGCTAATGCATCATTTACTACGACAATACGAGTTGTATTAATTAATTTGCTCCATTTTGTAATAACCTGTCCATGGATGAGACGAAAATCAATTCGTACTAACTTAATACCTTCCATCATTTTTTCTTCCTTTCCTCCATAATTGTACGGATATTTTTGATGCCTTCTCTTGCTGCTAATATAATATCTTCTGCCAGTTCCTCACCAGTCATCACATTTCTCTGCATTTCAGCTTCTATTAGCATTGCCAGATTTAACCCTGACAATACTGTATAATTCTTTTTTATTGCAAATGCAGCAGCAGTATTTGATGGTGTTCCTCCGAATAAATCTGTCAGAATAATCGTATCATCTGGTGCAGAAGCTAATAGATCCCCTAATTCTCTTGCATAGTCAAAAGGATCCATTCCTTCCATTAACGATAAACAATAGACATCTTGTAATTCTCCGGCTATCATCTCTGCACTACGTTTTAACTCTACTCCTGCTTCCCCATGTGTCATTAATATAATCCACGGTAATTGCTTCTGATTCACTGTCATATCCTCCTGATACTTTATCCTCTGGACTTACCACCTGTAATATTACTAATCGTTCCTGTGATATAAGAAGCGTGGTCAGAAAGGAGATACGCCACATGATCAGCAATTTCATCCAACAACCCAACTCTTCCCAGTGGAATAATTTTCTGGTAATCTGTTGCAACATTATTTGCATCCTGTCCACGCGTATATGCTAATTCTTTTACATGTTCTGGATTTCCCATCGGTGTTGGCTCATTGATTCCAGGAGCAACTGCAACGACACGAATATTAAATTGTCCCAACTCTTTTGCCCAAGATAAAGTAAAGGAGTTTACAGCACCTTTCGTTGCTGAATAAATATTCTGACATTTTGAACCTTCCATTCCTGCTTCCGAAGTCATATTTACGATGACACCACTTTTTTGTTCAATCATCACTCTCGCTACTGCTTGTGCACAGAACATAACACCTTTCATATTCACATCGACCATGAAATAAAAATCATCTTCATCGTTTTCATAATATGGATTTCCATTGTAGTAATCCACAAGCATTCTCGGTCTGTTAACGCCTGCATTATTTACAAGTCCATCCACTCTTCCAAATGTATCGACCACTGTTTTTACCATGTCTTCAACACTTTCCAGTTTCGTTACATTACATGGAACATAAATCACATTTTCGTTATCTTCATATTTATCACATGGTGACAAATCTGCGATTGCGACTTTTGCATTACATGCCACTAGAGTATCCACAATATGAGCTCCGATTCCCATACTTCCTCCAGTGACAATGATGACCTTGCCGTCTAAATCCATCCATTTTTTACCCATTCTTTCTTCCTCCTTCTGGCCTTTTTATGTTTTAAATGTAATGACGTCCTAACGTCTTGTCTGTATAATATCACTATATCACTAAAAAAGCAACTGCTTTTTTCAACTTTTTCACAACTTTTGCCACATTATTTTTTGTTTTTTACATAAATTTGCAAATTTTTTATGCAAAATGCAAAAGGAAATAGACTTCAAGTTTCATTTATGGTAAAATTTATGCTTAGATATTATTATTTTGTAACATTTACTTCATTTTTAAACACGGAAAAGGATACACGATATTTATGAACGAAAAACGTACTTATAAAAACCATTCTGAAAGCCTACCTCTATATGTTCAGGTAAAAGAAGACATCAAGGATAAAATCATTTCTTCCTATTATCCAAAAAATTCTTACCTGCCATCCGAATTCAAGCTTATGGATGAATACGGTGTCAGCAGACCAACTATCCGACAAGCAATCCGAGATTTATGTCAGGAAAATTATCTAGAAAAAAAACGAGGCATTGGTACTCTCGTCAAAGGAAAACCTTTTGAATTTCGTAATTTAAATGATTTAATGAATTTTAATGAAGAGGCAAGAACCAATTGTAGCACTTATTCTACGAGGGTACTCCATTTTGACATCGTGCAAAATAACTCAATTCTATCTGAAGTCTTCGGACCGTCTGAACAAGATTTTTTTTCAATTAAAAGACTCCGTACGATTAATCAGCAATCTGCCGAATTAGTCACTACATATATACCTAAAGTCTTAATTCCAAATTTGCAGGATTTTGATCTTGAGGAACATTCATTATTCGATATTATGAAAAAAGAAAGTGGAATTGAAACTTCTTATGCAGAAAAAATGTTTTGGGCAATTAATGCTTCCGCTGAGGATGCACACTTATTACAAATACCAGAAAATACTGCCATCCAATTTGTAAAAACAATTACCTATGATACAAGTGGACAACCAATTGAATTTTCTCTTGCCAAAGACACAAATGCATTTTCTAATTTCAAAATTATTGCCACAAGAAGAAACGGCTAACAAAAAGCAGAAGGAGCCTTTGTATCCCCTATTTTTATCATGCTCCTCCTGCTTTTTCTTTCATCAATGTTTTAGTTCTTTTAACTCTCTATAATTATTTAAAATTTCCTCAAATGAATCTGTATCTGATGGAATAGCTGTATAGTATGTAATTGCTGCCTCAATTCCATGTTTCCTTACATAAGCAAGCAATTCCACGGACTGCTCATCTTCTTTAACATCAAACAAAAAGGCGGCAGCAATGCCCTTTAACATCATATTATTTGGTAATCCTGCTTTTGCACATTGCATTGCAGGCCCTACTAATCGATCGTTTGCTCCCAACTTACGAATTGGTGCTCTAGAAATACGTGATACCGTATCAACAACACCTGGCGTTAAAAATCGATTAACTGCAAATTCGATATAGTCTGCCATTTCCGTGTGCGAAAATCCGTGTTTTTTCTCGAGTAATGCTGCAATCTCAGTCATAACATCTTTTGTCATTTGGATGTTTTTGGGATCAGCAAAATAATCCTGAATAATTTCATATCCCATATTGTGAGCTATATAACCAGACCATGCATGTCCGCCATTAATCACATATAATTTACGTTCTAAATATTTTTGCAAATTATCCGTATAAGTGGCTCCTTTTAATGGTTTTTCATTCGGTTGTCTTAACTTATCTTTTTCGATAACTAACTCATAATCTTTTCCAATATCAATACCATCTCTGCCATCTTTTGTAGTTCCAAACACCATACGATCTACCGCTGTATTGGGAATAGAAGCTGCTTCTTCAAGCTCTTCCTCTGTCAATATGCCTGTTTTTAAGATTTCTGTTTTTAATAAATCTCCACATAGCAACGCATTTTCACAGGGAATTAAATTGATTTTTTCCTTTCCCTCTTTTCTTCTTGCTCTTAAGCCTTTTGCAAGATTCACTGCTATCTTTGGAAAATTATCTGCCAATACCGCTGTCGTAACCAAATCGGCTTCCATCATCGCCACTGTTACTTCTTCAGATTGTGAGACTGGAGAAAGTGCCGATACATGTCTTATTTCTTTTCTTTTATATTGTTCTTCGATTACATATAAATAATAATTATGATATTGATTTAGTTCATCATTTAAGACTTGATTTACATCCACAAATGTTGTCTCATATCCACTTTCATATAACAGATCTCCTATAAAACCTCTGCCAATTTTTCCAGCTCCAAAATGTAATGCTTTCATCTTCTTCCTCCTTGCCATAGTAGTATTTTTGTGTTTTTTTGTTGTATTTTGTGTTTTAATTTTAGTCTCCCTCCGTCTGATTGTCAAGATACTGTGTGTATTTTTTTGTTTTTTTGTTGACTTATGAGTGCATTTTATGTATAATACAAATTGTTTCAATATTATAATGATAAAAAGGGGAGTCTATGATATGGAAAAAGTAATCGCAGCTGAACGCCAAAAAGAAATACTACGTCTTCTTGATATGCAAGGAAGTGTCAAAATCAATTCTCTGGCTAAACACTTTCAAGTTTCTAGAGAAACCATCCGCAGAGATTTAATATTTTTAAATGAACAGGGATTGATTCAACGAAGTCATGGAGGTGCGACCTCCATCTACGAATTCAGCAATATACCAACCGAAGATCGTATCAATAAATCTGCAGACATCAAAGCAAAACTTTGCGAAAAAGCATTTGAATACATTCCCGAAAATGAAGTGATTTTTTTAGATGCCGGAAGTACGATTACACATCTGGCAAAGTTACTGGCAACAAAATCAAACTACACCATCGTAACTGCTTCTTTATCTGTTGCCAATGTACTTGCTAACAGCAACAATACGATTATCATTACCGGTGGTCAATTAAATTCTTCGAATATGTCAGTCGAAGGATTTCAGACTACCAATTTTATAGATCATCTAAAAGTTTCCGTCTCATTTTTGGGAACAAACGGATTTGAACGGCATAATGGTCCTGCAGTGACTGATTTTTCAGATGCTCAGGTTAAAAGTTCGATCATTCCAAATTCAAAGTGTAATATTGTCATCTCGGATAGTTCTAAAGCATTTTCGTCTGCACTTGTACAATATGCAAATTGGTCGGACATTGATTATCTGATCACAGACAATCAGATTCCAGAATCTGTTCTTGCACAGATTCAAAAATCAACAGAAGTAATCTTGCTTGATCTACCATAATTTTTTCATATACACTAAACTTTTGGAGGTAATAAAACAATGCACAAGGCAGTTATATTTGATTTAGACGGAGTCATTATCGATAGCGAAATTTTTTATTGTAACCGAATATATCAATTTTTGCACAAAAAAGGATTTCCAATTTCCAAAGAGACTTCATGGAAATTTTCCGGTTTATCTCTCGCCAAAGGAAAAGCCCTGATGATGGAATTAATTGATTCGCCAGACGGCGGAACACTTTGGCAGGAATATTCTGATTATATCATTCAGCATCCTTTAGATTATCAATCCATTGCTGCCCCTGGTATTTATGAATTACTTCAGACATTAAGAAAACATAATATCAAAATAGGACTTGCATCTTCCGGACGAAAGAAAAGTGTGCTTAATGTTTTAAAAGAATTAGACATTTTCGAATATTTTGATGTTGTTGTTACTGGAAATGACGTTAAGGAAGCAAAACCTAATCCAGAAATTTATTATCTGGCCGCTGATTCCTTATCAGTTTCTCCTAAAGATTGCATTGTCATTGAAGATTCCGCTCCAGGTATTACAGCCGGAAAAGATGCCGGTACATTTGTTATTGCAAAAGAAGAAAAACGTTTTGGATATTCACAAGACCATGCTGATACTATCTGTCATGACATGTATGAAATCAAACAATTCATTTTAAATAAACTTAAATGTTAAAAAACTACCATAGTATTCCTCTTTATGTAAACCACATAAAGAAAAATGTCGTACGAACTTTTGGGGTTCCCCAAGCTTTTCGTCCGGCATTTTTTCATTATACTCTTGACAGTGTATCGCTTCGATAGTATGCTTAACATAATAACGGGGAGCCATTTTGGCTGAGAGTAAGGTATTTCCTTAGACCCTAAACCTGATCTGGATAATGCCAGCGTAGGGAATATTGATAAGTATTTCACAAGCCCCTGCCTATGGCAGGGGTTTTATGTTATAGGAAAAAACTCACCATACAAATACACGAAAGTTTTTTTCACAGCATAAACGCTCAGCACCGGATACCATTAGATGCAAAATGAAAGGAGATTATTTATGAACGCAAGTGTCGCAATTCAAACATTACCAGAAGCTCCAAACGATGATGAATTAGTACGTATCGTTGATGAAGTCATTGCTTATATTAAGAGCACAGGAAATAACTATTATGTAGGACCATTTGAAACAACCATCGAGGGAGACTATGACGAACTGATGGATATCGTAAAAGAATGCCAGCATATTGCCATCAAAGCCGGCGCACCTTCTGTTGCCGCCTATGTAAAAGTCAGCTATAAACCGGAAGGAGATATATTAACAATTGAAAAGAAAGTCACAAAACATCATCAGTAAACTTCCTTCTGTCATTACAATCTGCCTGATTCTTATTATATGGCAGATTGTTTCTACCGTCGGACTTGTACCAAGCTTTATGCTTCCATCCCCACTTACCGTAGGACGAGCACTGATCAAAGACGCTCCTTTACTGGCAGATCATGCGAAAGTAACAATTTTGGAAGCATTTTTAGGCTTATTAAGTGGTGTTATCATTGGATTTTTCTGTGCTGTACTTATGGATCATTTCGAAACCATCTATAAGGCTTTGTATCCATTGATTGTCATTACACAGACGATTCCAACCGTTGCCATTGCTCCATTACTTGTATTATGGCTTGGTTATGAAATGGCACCTAAAATTGTATTAATTATTCTTGTTACTTTCTTTCCAATTACGATTGGCCTGTTAGAAGGATTTCGCTCCGCCGATCCAGATATGATTCGTTTGTTGCGGTCAATGGGAGCAACAAAAATCCAAATTTTTTGTCATATCAAACTACCTGGTGCGATGAACCAGTTTTTTTCAAGCCTAAGAATTTCTGTTTCCTATTCTATTGTCGGAGCAGTTATCTCTGAATGGCTGGGAGGTTTTTCCGGATTAGGTGTTTACATGACAAGGGTTAAAAGTGCATTTGCTTTTGACCGAATGTTTGCAGTCATTTTCCTCATTTCCGCCATTAGTTTATTCCTGATGTGGATCGTGGATGTATTACAAAAAAAATGTATGCCTTGGGAGAATATAGAATGAAAAAAAATGTAACCGCAATTATATTAACTTTGCTTCTTATCTTTAGTTTGACTGCCTGTGGCGGATCTTCTGATACCAAAAAAGAAGCAGATAACAAACAATTGACAGATATCACTGTTGTATTAGACTGGACTCCGAACACCAATCATACGGGGCTTTATACCGCTATTGAAAATGGTTATTATAAAGAAGCCGGTTTTAATGTAGAAATTGTTCAGCCGCCAGATGATGGTGCTGAAGCTCTGGTCGGTTCTGGTAAAGCTCAGTTTGGTGTATCTTTCCAGGATAGTTTAGCCCCTACCTTTGCCAGCGAAGATTCTTTGCCAATCACCGCTGTCGCTGCCATTTTACAACATAACACTTCCGGGATTATTTCCCGCAAAGGAGATGGTATCGATCGTCCAAAAGGAATGGAAGGAAAACAATATGCAACTTGGGATTTGGATATTGAAAAAGCCATTATCAAAGACGTAGTAAAAACAGACGGTGGCAATCCTGAAAAAATCAAGATGATCCCTAGTACCGTTACCGATGAAGTTAGTGCATTAAAAGCAAAATCCGTTGATGCCATCTGGATTTATGAAGGTTGGGCTGGTATTGCTGCAAAAGTAGCCGATTTTGACTATGACTATTTTGCTTTTCGAGATATCAATGACACATTTGACTATTATACACCTGTTTTAGTTGCAAATAATGACTTCTTAAAGGATCATCCAGACGAAACAAAAGCATTCCTTGCAGCAACAAAAAAAGGCTATGAATATGCAATCAAAAATCCGGATAAAGCCGCTGACATCTTATTGAAAGCTGCACCGGAATTGGATGAAAAATTAGTGAAAGAAAGTCAGAAATATATGGCAGACCAGTATATTGCAGATGCAGATAATTGGGGATACATTGATCCTGCACGCTGGAATAAATTTTACAACTGGTTAAATGAAAAGAAATTAGTAGATGGAACCTTAAAAGAAAACGTAGGATTCACAAACGATTATCTGGAACAAAAATAATGGCAAAATTAAGAACAAAACACATTACAAAACAATTTGATCAGCGAACAATCATAAAAGATATTTCTATCGTGCTACATGATACCGAAATCGTCAGCCTTTTAGGTGTCAGCGGTTCTGGAAAAACAACATTGTTTAACGTCATTTCCGGACTGCTAAAACCAGAAGAAGGACAAATTCTATTAAATGGAACGGATATTACCGGTCAGGCAGGACACATTAGTTATATGTTGCAAAAAGACCTTTTGCTTCCTTATCGAACGATAGAAGATAATGTCAGTCTTCCTTTGATCATCAAGGGAACAAAGAAAAAGGAAGCAAGAGAAAAAGTTCGCCCATATTTTAAGGAATTTGGCTTATCTGGTACAGAAAAAAAGTATCCAAGTCAATTATCTGGTGGTATGCGCCAGCGCGCTGCCCTTTTGCGTACTTACATGTTCTCAAATGACATTGCCTTATTAGACGAACCTTTTAGTGCATTGGATACAATTACAAAATCTGCAATCCATCGTTGGTATTTAGAAGTCATGGAAGAAATCAAACTTTCTACTCTATTTATCACTCATGACATTGATGAAGCAATTTTACTTTCTGACCGTATTTATCTGCTCACCGGATCACCGGGACAGGTTACCGATGAAATTATTATCAAAGAGCCAAAACCACGGAGAAAAGATTTTAATCTGACAAAAGAATTTCTTGCTTACAAAAAGATGATCATTGAAAAATTAGAACAACATTAAGCATCCGACAAAATATACTTTGCTAGTTTTGTTGGTTTGCGTAGATAATGCGAGGGAGCTTCCAAACACCCTCGCATTGTTAATACATAAGATAAATCAAAGTAATGCAAAGTCCGATACAGAATAACATCAAACCAAATGACAAACTTTTGATAATCATATTGACCGTTAAAATTCCTTCTTTTTTTGCAACCGCAATTCCATTGACGAACGATTTTTGAATCGGATGTCTTCGCAAAAGTGTCTTATTCAACATATGGGCAATCTCATCGAATACAACTCCCAGTACATACGTAAATGGCGTTCCAACCTTATCCCAGACTCTTTGTTTAGAATCTTGATAAATCGTCCTTCTCAAAAAGGCGACAATTCCGTCCGGAAACTGATCGAGCACACGAAATATGACACCAAATAAAAACGGAAATGCCTTACATAGAACAGGTATATAAACCAGACGTTCCAAAGAACACCACCTCATATCCAGCTTCGCTCCCCATCCTTCTTTGCCAGATAATGTACACAAAAGCTGCAGACCAACACCTATCAGTGCAGCTCCCATGATCAAATTCCAAAACCATCTGCCTACCCATAGGGCCAATAAGATTTGTACAATCATCACGAACACAGACATTTTAAGAATGTTCTGACTTTTCTGATAAATTGCAATAAAAATCGCCCCTACGAATAGAAAATATAACATCATTTCAATCACTAACATTTTCTCGTCTAAGAAAAGAGAAACCCAAACCAGCCAGCCCATTTCTGCCATGGAAACATATCCTAAGGCGAGTTTTATCTCTGAATTCATCATACTTTTTACGAGTCCGAGTACCACTGTCAAACCCCCAAAAAGCATTAAAACCTGCTCCCACTGCTCATAATGATAAAACAAAGAGGAGGTCAAGCGATATAATCCCCAAAATCCTCCCGGTAATAACAAAACAGAGAGGAAATATCCATAAGAAATCGATACTTTTTCATAAACAGTATCGATCCATGGATGCAAAAGCGCAAGTGCACATCGACATCCATAACCGACAAAATAGCACCCTGCTACAACATAGATCCATCTTCCTTCGGTAATATGTCCAGATGACAATTTTGCATAATCGAGCGTATTTGCATAATGAGAAAGAAAAAACATTCCCAGCGTCATGATCATTCCTGTAATGACTAACCAGCCAAGATAATTTTTGCCCACTTCTGCTTCTTTGCCATCTTGTTCATCCACCAAACAAAACCAGGATAAAAATCCCGCCAGTTCAAAACACACATAAAATGTAAATAAATCTTTTGCGCTGTAAATACCCACACTCGCAAGGATCATCCCGATTGTTGCAAATTTTGTCACTGTCTTTTTTTGAGCATAAAGCATGTGCCAGACACCTGCTGCCAGAATCACACATGAAAAAATGATCACCGGAAAGTCAAAGGAAAACGAAAGTCCTTCGCCACAAATGCTACTCCATGTTACATTCATATCTCTCACCTCCCTATATCCTTCCAAATGCAATATTTCCCAAAAATCTCATCAATGGACCAGAATAAACACCGATTACGACAAGTATACCTGTCAACAGACAAATAGGTACTTTCATATACCAGTTCGGATCTTGATTTTCCACAGGATCTTGTAACTTTTCTGTACGGAAAAATGCCTTTACCACAATCGAGAATAAATAAACAGCCGTCAGAAACGCAGAAAATAAAATTGCTGCAATTCCGATAAAAGCATATGGATTCTGACTTTTTACAGCCGCCGTTATAATTGTCCATTTACTCACAAAACCACAAAGCATCGGCACACCCATAACGGCTGCCGAGCCGATTGTAAAACATGTCATGATAAATGGCATAGATTTTCCAATTCCTTTTAACTCATAAATATATTCTTTCCCTGTCTGATGCATAATTGCCCCGGCACAGAAAAATAATGTAATCTTCATGACTGCATGCGTAACCATATGTGCCATACTACCTTCAAGACCATATGGCGTCATAATAGAAGCACTAAAAACAATATAAGATAAATTGCTGATCGTCGAATAAGCAAGCCTGCGTTTTAAATGAATCTCTTTTACCGCCCTTGAAGATGCAAATAAAATCGTAACAATCGCAAAAAACATAATCGTCGTTTGCGCCCAAGTTCCTCTTAAAAAATCTGTTCCAAAACTATAATACGTAATTCGTATAATTGCAAAAGCCCCCGCTTTTACCACTGCGACTGCATGAAGCAATGCTGTTACCGGAGTCGGTGCCACCGACGCTGTCGGTAACCAGCCATGAAATGGAAAAATAGCGGCTTTTACTCCAAATCCGAGCACTGCAATGACAAAAATAAACAATAATATATCTTCCTGTCCAGATACTTTTGTCATATCCAGGACTCCACCATAAACAAAGTCTGTCGTTGTTCCATAGTGGAGAAGAAACATAAAACCAATAAATGCAAATGCTGCTCCCGCAAAGGAATACACCATATATTTCCTTGCTGCCACAATAGAGGGCTGATCCAATTTATGGATGACCAGAGTAAGCGTAGACAATGTCAACAATTCATAAAACATATACAGTGTCATTAAGTTTGCCGCAAATGCAATACCGATACAAACCCCATAGGTAATCGTGTAAAAAGAAAAAAACAGTTTGTTCCTTTCTTCATGTTTCATATACTCAAAAGCATATAAAGTTGCTAAGGGCCACAATCCAGCGATGATGCCAGCAAATACTTTTGAAAATCCATCAATATGAAAATGTATGGTCAGATCATGTGCCATGGTAAGGGCACGACAAGTACCCTCCACTCCTAAAATCAACATTGTATACACAATCAGTGAGTTCAGAATCACAAGGCTCATAATATACGTTTTTTGAACTTTTTCATTTTTAACTGGGAAAAAGTACAGACATCCACCGCCAATGATCGGAAGTAAAATTGGAATTAATAATGTCCAGGCATTCATTTTTTCTCCTTTCCGGCTTCGCAGGGCCTCATAGTAGCATACTGGAAATCTGACCAGCAA
This sequence comes from Lachnospiraceae bacterium, assembly GCA_030523275.1. Classification (GTDB taxonomy): domain Bacteria; phylum Bacillota; class Clostridia; order Lachnospirales; family Lachnospiraceae; genus Fimousia. The sequence goes on along the minus strand of JAUNIX010000011.1, from coordinate 45,618 downwards.
GCTCGATCAATGGTTTTGGCCATACACCAGTTAATATCGACAATGCCGCAAGTATCCACATTGGCAGACGAATCTTCCAATTTACCTGATAGCGTTTTAATGATTGTGCATTGATATTTTGCGGATAAAATCCATCAATTGCTATCGTAAGCAGATACCCTGCAGTCAAAACCGCACTGATCAGCAAAACAACTGGTCCTAGCCAAAAGAATACGTTCATTCCCGTTTCCATCACCCCATGTGCCAAAAGCTCTTTACTGACAAAAGCACTCGTTGGCGGAATACCAACCAACGCCACAGAAGCTAACGTATAACAGATCATAACTGACGGCATTTGCTTTCCTATCCCTTCCAATTCTATTACCTTTGTTTTTCCAGAATAATAAATCACCGCACCAGACATCAGGAATAATGTCGTTTTACAGACAGCATGGAACACAATGTGGAGCAGACCTCCTGTCATTCCTTCGACCGTCATCGTCGATAATCCCAATAAAATATAAGATACCTGACTGACCGTTGAATAAGCAAATCTTCGCTTCATTAATGGCTCTTTGTACGCCATCATAGAACCTAAAAATATCGTGATCAAAGCCAAAGACATCCATAAAGTTTGTACCCAGGTTCCTCGTAAAAACTCCGCACCGAAAATATAAAATGCTGTTCGCATACTGGATAAAACACCCATTTTGGTGATGACACCCGACATCACCGCACTTGCCGGTGATGGAGCCTGTGGGTGAGCCGTTGGCAACCACCCGTGTAATGGGAAGATTCCTGCCTTTCCACAAAATCCCACAATCATGATTGCCGCCGCAATCAGATACAGCGATTCATGTACGTAAAACGTTTCTGCCGTAAAAACTCCTCCCGCAGTAAAGGTAATCGAAGGCGCATAAACTGCTAAAATACAAATGCCTCCTAACGAAGCTGAAGCACCAAAAATAGAATAAAACATATATTTTCTTGCTGCCCTTACCGCTTCTTTTGTTTTTGAATGAAGTACTAACGGCATTGTTAACAATGTCATACACTCAAAACATAGATATAATGTGAGCAAATTACCAGCATAGCTCAATCCTACCAATACGCCTTCTGCGATCAGATAAAAGGTATCATAACGCCGCTCATCTCCCTCATGTTTCATGTATTCTAATGAAAATAAACCAGCCAATAGCCATATCACAGCAATCAGCATACTGAAGAGTACCGATAATTCATCAATTTGAAAACAAACTGGAATCTGGTCTACCAAAGTAAACAGTGTAAGATTGTATCCTGTTTTACTTGTACAAATAAAAACTATCACACATTCAATGATCAAACCCAGCATCATACAGGCATCCCTGATTGTTCTTTTTTGAAATATCGGGATCACTGATATTATCATTCCCGCCAGTATAGGAAGTAATATAGGTGTCAGAATTATCCAATTGTTCATAGTACTTCCCTCCTAATCAAACATACCTAATCCAGTTCTTAATAAATCGATCACTGCGTCTGAATGCATTCCCAAAAATAGATTGGTAGCAACAAAACAGAGTAAGACTGCCGACATTCGAAAATCTGTGCGAAATCTGTGCGTATTCTTTGTTTCCTCTGTTGGTCTGTAAATAACAATCACAGCACGGATAAAATATACTGCATTTAAAATGGTACTGATTCCAAGGGTTACGACCGTCACAATCATCTTCATTTGGGAAGGAGTCTGAATCGCGGCCTGCGAGAAATAGACTTTTGAAATATATCCCGCCGTCATCGGAATGCCCACCATCGAAAACGCTCCAAATAAAAATGCAAACCCGGCAATTTTGTTTCGATGTGCTGCACCGATCAATTTCTGGAATCGGCAACTGCGGCCCGATACCTGAGATAACCCAGATGCCGATATAAACATCATTGATTTTGATGCAGCATGAGACATGATATGAAACACGGCTGCCAACATCCCAGCCTCTGTTCCTAATCCGATACCCATATAAATATAACCAATCTGCGCCACGCTTGAATACGCGATCATCTTTTTTAAATCATCCTGCATGATCGCGCTTAATGATCCGATGATCATCCCCAAAATACCAAAGAAAAAGAGAACATTTAATATTTTATTTTGAAATATGATTTCCAATCCAATGACTCGGTAATAAATTTTAATTAATAAAAATATGTAAGCTTTTGACACTAAACTCGATAAAATCGCACTTGATGTAGAAGTTGCATAAGTATACGCATCTGGTAACCAGGAGTGAAACGGAAATAATGCGCTTTTCATGGCAAGTCCAACAGAAATCAGAGCAATTGCGGATGTAAACGGCACCTGATACTGTCCATTCTTTACCAACTCCGCTGCAGCCTGCTGAATATTCGACATCAGTAAATGCCCGGTAAGATCATAGATCAAAGTAAGACCAATCAAAATCAAACCAGACCCCAACAAACTCATAATCATATATTTTACAGAAGCCAGCAAGGAACGCCCTTCGCCACGAATGACAATAATTCCGCAAGCTCCAATCGTCATAATTTCTACAAACACGTAAGCCGTAAACAAATCATTTGTATAAGTCAGAGCTAAGATTGCCGCCATCAATAAATTTACCATTACATAAAATAAATTTGATCGCTTTTCGGAAATATCCTCTTCTAACCTTTTGACACCACCCAAAACAGACAGCAACATAATCAAACAAAAAAACGTCGCAAATGCCGCTTCTAAAATTCCCAAGCGAATCTCATTTCCCCATGGTGCCGGATGGTGTCCCATCACATACACATAGCTTTGATTCGTTTGGCATACATAGATCAGGACCGCTATCGACATCAACAAATTTCCTGTGATCACAGTAAAGGATACTCTTTTTGCCCATTTACCAACCAGAATCGAATTGATCACTCCGGTCGACATACAAAGAAAGATGCCGATAAAAGGAAAGTTTCTCACAAATTCCATTTAGAATTCCTCCTTTTTGGCCCTCATCGATATTTCATCCAGATCTAAAGATCCATATCTTCGATACAGACGAATGGTAAGCGACAACATAACCGCTGTAACACTTACAGATACTACAATTCCCGTCAATACCAATCCACTTGGAATCGGATTGATATAGGCTTTTACATCCTGAATCCCGTCAACTACAATTGGTGCTTTTCTGCCTTCTATATAGCCTTTCGCTGCCAAAAATAAATACACCGCTGTATCCATAATATTTAATCCGATAATTTTTTTGATCATATTTCGATGTAACAGCAGCGTTGTAAATCCTATTCCAAATAATATCACGGCTACTGTCTCAAAATAATTGTGAAACAAATTTGCACCCATCCTTAGAAATCTCCTTTTCGAAATAAAACGTAAAATGCATACATCGTACATGCAACGACTGCACCTACACAAATGTTTAATATTAAAATAAGTCCACTGCTTAAAATATGTCCAGGAATTCCTAACGGAATCACACTTTTTATGTGATTAGCTCCGGTAAAAAACGAATAACTTTTTGCCACCGCATATGTGAGCAAACCAGATAATGATATAATCCGGAATGTTCGAAGTGTAAAAAATCGTTCTGCTTTCTCAAATCCATAGGCATCCAAATATAATATTAAACCTGCACCTATGATGGCACCACCGGAAAATCCTCCACCTGGTGATAAATGTCCAAACAAAATAATATAAATACCAAAAATAAAAATAATCGGCACTAAGAAAAATGCTGCTTTTTGCAAAATCTTATCATTTTTAGGCTCAAATACACGATCATTCTCCGCTTCCTTTGCCTTTTCATCTTCAATATTTTTCTCTTTACCGATTCCCAGACGTAAGATGATAAAAACACAAGTGACCGCGATAAATAATACATGCGATTCTCCAAACGTATCAAAAGCACGGTAATCCAAAATCATACCAGTCACAATATTGACTGCTCCTGTCTCCTGGATTCCTTTCTCAATATAACGTTTTGAAACTTCATTATTGATTGGATTTGATGGGCTTCCAAATTTCGGAAGATAAGACACTGTAACCAAGAGACTGCCAATAATGACTAAGCAAATGATAACTGCCAACAAATGATACATACGTTCATAAATCTTAATGCCTTTTTCCTCCGGCCAATAACGATACCGTTCATAAAGACGAGCTTCTTTTTCATGCACATTTTCTGCCCGTTTCATATCTTCTTCATATTTTTGTTTTAATTCTTCATCTGTCAAATGCCATTCTGGGGAAGATTTATACTCAACCGGCATTTCTCCATTCAACCATTTTGCAAATAGATTCCATTTTGACTGATCATAATCCTTTCGTATCTTGCTCATCGTCTTCCTCCGTTCCTCTCATGACACCAATTTTTTTCAGAGTGACAAAAAATAAAATACTGGTAACACCTGCTCCAACTGCTGCTTCCGTAATCGCAAGATCCGGAGATTGCAGTAAAAACCAGATAATTGCCATGATCAGACTATAAGACATAAAAATTACGACAGAAGTTAACAAATTTTTCGATAAACAAGTTGCAATTGCACATACGATCAAAAACACCAGTAAAATTAATTCTATGATCTTCATTTCTCCGGCACCTCACATTCTTCTTCTAAATGCTCATTGATCGTTACTTCCAATCTGGATACTAAATGACTAGATACCGGACTTGCAAACCAAAGAAATAAAATAATCAATACTAACTTAAGAGATGCAAAAGAAATGCCATAAATTACAATCAAACCAATCATAACAGAGGCTAGTGCCAGCGTATCACACATAGCAGCCGAATGCATTCGATTCAAAACATACGAGAAACGATACATACCAAATGTTGCAATCGCCGCAGTCACAATCCCAACAATAATAAAAAATGCTCCAATTAAAAAACGAATCCATTCAATCATATTTTTCCCCTTTCCGATGCTTATTTTTATGTTCTCGATACACACCCATATAAACTTTTGTTAAAATCACGACTCCAATAAAACTAACCATTGCATAAATCAAACAGACATCTAATAAATAACTTTCTTTTAGAAGCACTGATAATAGAGCAATCGATATGATCGTCATTGTTCCGATCATATTCGCACTGATGATACGATCGGTAAGACGTGGTCCCCGAATCGCACGGATGAGGCATAAAAAAAGTAAAATTGCCATAAAAAATACACACACCATAAAAAATATATCCTCAACCTGGATTAGTAATTCCGACTTCATTCTTTCCCGCCTTCTTTCCGCTCAAGCTGATGTAATAATTGCACAAAAATAGAATCGTCTATCCCCTCTGCCATGGAAGCGTCCAAACAATGAACGACATACTCGTCCCCTTCTAAGGTGACCGTAATCGTTCCTGGTGTCAAAGTAATCGAATTAGCCAGAATCACACGTGCAATATCTGTCTTAAGATCCGTACGAAAACGCACCAGTTTTGGTTCCACTTCATATTTGGGCGAAAGAATTAAATGCATCACCCCAATATTAGCCTTTAATATCTCTAATATAAGAATGACTGCGTAAACGATTCCCCACTTGATATTTCGATATAAATTTTTTTCTTTTTCAATGGAATAATCCAGGAATTTACACTGAAACCAAAAAACAGCTGCTGATACTCCAATTCCAAACAGCATAATCTCAATCGTAAAATCTCCCGCAAAAATAATCCAGCATATAAAAAATAACAGTAACATAATACCTATCAATTCTAATTCGTGATTTTCTTATTTCGTTATAAAATATTATATCCTACACGGTCAAAATAAGCAAATTTATAAACCTGTTTTCGAGATAATATTTTGATCAACGATGAAAAAATCAATAAAAAGTATCATGTTACTGTTAAACTTCTTGATTTTTTTGCAATTCTGTCTATGCATGACCAAGTATCTGCTAGCTCAAATACAAAACTCTCTGATTTGCACTTCCTCGGTATTGCAATGTCAAATCGCGTTGTTCCTCTATATAGGGACCATCCACTAAAATGTCTGTGGCCAATAACAATTTCTTCACCCAGATATCATCCATTTTTTCTAACTCTTCCAAAGTATATCCGGAATATGTCATCACCGTCTTTCCATATTTTTTGACTTTCATCGCTAGTTCATACAGAGGTTTGGGTTGACAAAATGGTTCTCCTCCTGAGAAAGTAATACCAGACAGCAATGGATTTTCGCAAAATGCCTGAAATATATCATTAACGTCCATCCATTGTCCCCCTTCAAATGGGTGCGTCTGTGGATTATGGCATCCTTTACAGTGATGTGGACACCCTTGCGTAAATACAACATAGCGAAATCCTGGTCCATCAACAATGGACTCTTCTACAATGCCGCTTACACGAATTTTAGAGGCCATGTTTTACACGATCTCTTTCTTCTGCTCTTTTTGCATTGTTGAAACGATCTGTTGTTCCAACTAAATATCCTGTAATTCTGCGGATTCTATCAAATCCAACTTCCTGTCCTACTTCTTTTACTTTCATTTCTTTTTGACTCATATCTATTTCCTCCTATCTGTTCAAGACTCGCGAGTCTTGGCGCGGGATTTGGGTCAGTTTTCACTGACATAATACATATCCGAATCCCTGCGCATCCTCGCGGAGCGTATATCAGATGGGAGATTGAACTCCCACTGATAAAATCTTGTTACTCACCACTTGTAGAGGTGGGAGTCATCTCACATCTGATATACATACCTTTGATTATCTGCAACATGCCGGAATTGGTACATCCGGATATTTTTTACGAAGTTCATTTAATTTTTCGATGCTGACTCCTTCTCCTTCACGTCTTCCACAACGTGGACAAACATCATCGATCACACCTGTATAACCGCAAATTGGATCTCGGTCTACTGGATGATTGACCGAACCATATCCGATTCCCTGCTCCTTCATAAAACGAATGACTGACTCAAACGCTTCCAAGTTTTTACAGGTATCTCCATCTAATTCAACATAGCTGATATGTCCTGCATTTGTTAACGCATGATATGGTGCCTCAATCTGAATCTTTTCAAATGCTCGAATTGAATAATAAACCGGAACATGAAAAGAGTTCGTATAGTACTCTCTATCGGTGACCCCTTCGATCTTACCATATTTTTGTTGGTCAATCTTCACAAAACGTCCACTAAGTCCCTCTGCCGGTGTGGCAAGAAGAGTAAAATTAAGACCGGTCTTTGTCGATTCTAAATCCATTCTCTGGCGCATATAACTAATAATCTCTAACCCAAGTTTCTGTGCCTCTTTACTTTCACCATGATGCTTTCCGATCAAAGCTTTTAATGTTTCTGCAAGACCGATAAAACCGATACTCAGTGTTCCATTTTTTAATACCTCTGAAATATCATCATCATAATCTAGTTTCTCTGAATCGATCCAGATTCCCTGTCCCATTAAAAATGGATAATTGCGTACTTTCTTTGTACACTGTACCTTAAAACGATGTAACAATTGACGAATCACTAAAGTCATTCTTTCGTCTAATAGGTTATAAAATTTCTCCAAATCCCCATTGGCTTCCAACGCCAAACGCGGCAGATTAATGGATGTAAAACTTAAATTTCCGCGTCCACAGGTTATCTCTTTTGTCTTATCATAATGATTTCCCAGTACACGGGTACGACAACCCATATAGGCTACTTCTGTGTTATAATCACCTTGTTTATAATATTGTAAATTAAATGGCGCATCAATAAAACTGAAATTCGGGAATAGACGTTTCGCAGATGTCTTTAATGCCTGTTTAAATAAATCATAATTCGGATCACCCGGATTATAATTTACGCCTTCCTTTACTTTAAAAATCTGTACCGGGAAAATTGGTGTCTCACCACCGCCTAATCCCTGTTCTGTTGCATCTAATAGATTTTTTATGACCATTCTTGCTTCCGGTGAAGTATCAGTACCATAGTTGATCGAACTAAATGGCACCTGAGCTCCTGCTCTCGAATTCATCGTATTTAAGTTATGCACAAAAGCTTCCATCGCCTGATAGGTTTCTCTATTTGTAATACGCAGTGCCTCTTTTTGTGTATACTGATGCAAAGCTTCTAATTGTTCTGTTGTCAAACCAATTAACTCGATTTCTTTTATCTCTTCTGAAATCTGTCCTACGTTTCCCATCGCTACCGGAACACTGAGTTGCTGTTCAAATGCAAGTGCCGTCTCTAACGCAGCTTCCTCGTTCATATCATAACGAATCTGTAAATACTGTTTCATAATATGACGATATTTCTTTTTATATGTTTTCCGGACTCCATCTGCCATCGCGTAGTCAAAATTTGGAACACTCTGTCCACCATGCATCTCATTTTGATTTGCCTGGATTGCGATACATGCCAATGCGGAATAACTCTGAATCGAGTTTGGCTCTCTCAAATTTCCATGACCGGTAGAAAATCCGTTTTTAAATAATTTAATCAAATCAATCTGACAACAAGTTTCTGTCAGCATATAAAAATCTTTGTCATGAATATGGATTTCTCCGTTTATATGTGCAGCAGCAATATCTTTTGGCAACACATAGTTATCAATAAAATATTTTGAACCTTCAGAACCATATTTTAACATGGTCCCCATTGCTGTATCTGCATCAATATTCGCATTTTCTCTCTTAATATCTTCATCTTTCGCATGAGAGTAGGTCAGACGGCCATAGATATCCATCAAATCAGATTCCGTATTTCGAATCTTTGTATGCTCTGCGCGATACAAGATATAGGCTTTTGCCGTCTTCCCATAGCCATAACGAATCAATGTCTGCTCTACATAATCCTGCACTTCTTCTACATTGCAGATATCACCAGGAATACAATCACATACCTTTTCTGTTAAAAATAACAAGTCAGTAGGTGTCATATTCTCCCCATCTACCGCCTTGTTTGCCTGGCTCATTGCATTTAAAATCTTAACTGAATCAAACGGCACTGTATCTCCGTTCCTCTTCTGAATTTGCTTCATCTCACTCAATGCCCTTCCTTCTTGTATATATTGTGTTTCCCTCACTTTTTCTCCACAATATCTTGTGTCTTATTATACGTCATATCTATGAGGATTGCAAGAAGTTCTATGTAAAAGGGTAAAAAAAATTATGTCCACATATCATGCACACATAATTCACATAGTATCCACTTAAATTAAAAAGTTGTCCACATTAAAACGTGGACAACTCACATTTCTTCTGTTTATAACGCAAATACAATTCCTATCACAGCACCAGCGATGATAAAAATAATCGGGTGCAGTTTATTCCATTTCCAAATACAAAAACAAGCTGCCACAAACACCAAAATTGCCGGAATATTAAAAAAACGAACGAAATCAACATTCCAGTATTTCACACGAAACATTGCCATCAAAAATACATCAAACATGGCACCAATAATCAATCCTGCAGATGCCGGACGCAAACCATAAAATGCATTTTGAACCATCTTGCTTTTGCGAAATTTGTCAAGAATTTTGGATACAAAAATGATAATCACAACAGAGGGTGCAACTAGTCCGGCCGTTGCGATTAAGGCTCCTAAAATACCTCCTGCATGGAATCCGGCATAAGTAGCCATGTTTACCCCCATTGGTCCCGGTGTAGATTCCGAAATCGCGATCATATTTGTCAGTTCTGCGGCTGTAAACCACGGATACTTACCAATCATTGCTTTTAAAAATGGTAATGTCGCTAACCCACCACCGATTGCGAACAATCCAGCCTTAAAAAACTCAAAAAATATAATAACGTATTCTAACATGATTTTTTCTCTCCTCCTTTCGAAAAGATTCCAAGGAAGCAACAGATAACAACCAATGGAATCGGCGATAAACGAAAGATTCCAACTGCTATAAACGATGCAATACAAATAATCAAAGTCAGAATATCCTTCACACCTTTTTTCAACATTTTAATGACCGCCTGAGCAACCAGAGCACAGACAACAATTCTAATTCCATTAAATGCATGTTGGACAACGACCATATCCGAAAACTGACCAATGATACTGGCTAATAACATAATAATAATCAAAGATGGCGATACAACCCCAGCAGTCGCACAAATTCCACCTAAGATTTTCTTTTGCTTATACCCGATAAAGGTTGCTGTATTGACAGCAATAACACCAGGAGTCACCTGTCCAATGGCATAATAGTCCATAATTTCTTCTTCTGTTGCCCATTTTTTATCATCGACAACAACTCTTTGGAGCATTGGTAACATTGCATATCCTCCGCCAAATGTCATAATGCCCACTTGAAAAAAAGACCAATACAGTTCAAATAGTATCTTCATTCCATATCCCTTTCCTCTTACCTATATCCTTTATTTTCGTAACATAAAAGGGAGCATACCATGTATGCTCCCTCTGTAAGCTTCGAATGGGACTCGAACCCACGACCCACGCATTACGAATGCGTTGCTCTACCATCTGAGCCATCGAAGCATATAACTTAATTACAACAGCTACATTTTACAATGTTTTTGTAAAAAAATCAAGCAGGAAATATGCGAAAAGCATATTTCACTGCATTGTCATGTCATAAAACATAGTATGATTTTTTCTATTTTGTACTTAAATATCTTTCGATATGATCGATTGCTGTTTGCTCATCATCACCATCGGCAATGACAGTCAAATCCTCACCTTCCGCTAAACCTAAACTCATCATGCCCATAATACTCTTTGCATTAATTTTTTTGTCACCAGCAACAACCTGAATCTTACTTTCATACTGACTGGCAACCTGTACCAATAATGCAACAGGTCTTGCTTCCAATCCTGATGGAATCTTGATTGTCATATTTCTAGATATCATCTTTTTCCTCCCTATTTTGCATCACATGCTGTCTCGTAAATCTTGAGCTAAATTGCTTATCTTTCGCAGTCGGTGGTTTACACCTGATTTCCCAACTGGTGGATCTAGCATATCCCCAAGCTTTTTTAATGATGCTTCTGGATATTCTAGTCTCAGATACGCAATATCTTGTAAATTTTGCGGAAGATTCTTTAAAACCTTCTGTTCCATTAAAAATTCAATGTCTTCACGCTGTCTTACCGCAGCCACAACTGTCTTTTGAATATTTGCTGCTTCACAATTCACTCGCCTGTTGACACGATTTCTCATGTCCTTAAGAATTCGGACATTTTCCAACTTCATCAGAGCTACATGAGCCTCCATAATATTCAGGACATCTACAATCTGAGAACCTTCCTTTATGTAGACTACATAGTACTTCTTTCTGTGTACAATTTTAGAATCCAATTCAAAGCTGTTTAAAACGCCCATGAGCTGTTTCGCTTTATCAAAATCTTGACATACAATTTCAAAATGATAATTCTTATCTGGGTCACTGATAGAACCAGAAGCCAAGAATGCTCCTCGAATAAACGCTCTTTTACAGCAAGTGTTTTGTAAAATAATATGATTGATCATATTATTTTTTTCTTCCAAATTCCCATAAGAATCTAGAAGTTTTATTGCTTGTAATATTAATACACAATCCTTATGATTGTCAACTACAATTTCATAATTTCGGTTCTTCTTAAGAGTCATGTTCTGGCGGATCGTCAATACCGGTTGAACATGAAATGTCGCTTTTAATAATGTAAAACACCGCTTAGCAACAAGCGTATTTTCCGTATGAAGATAAAGAAAGTAGTGATTATCTTCATCTACTTTGACATTGCCACAGAAACTAATCAGTGCTGCAAGCTCGGCAATTCGGCAATGGCGCGCCATATTCATATTCTTTGACAACTCTTCTTTGACCTCACCTGAAAACGACATAACAATCCCTTTCTATTTTGTAATATCTTTATGTTCACAATGAACTTTATATGGCAGATCCTTTTGCATCCGCTCATAAATCTTGTTGGCAATCGTAACAGAACGATGTTTTCCACCTGTACAGCCAATGCCGATTACTAATCCCATTTTGCCCTCATCTATATAGTGTGGAATCAGAAATTTCAACATATCTTCTAATTTATCAAGAAATTCCTGAGACTGACTATATTTCATCACAAAGTCCTGAATTGGGGCATCATTCCCTGTCAAATTTCTCAATGACAGATCATAATAAGGATTTGGAAGGAATCGAACATCAAAAACAAGATCTGCATCTGTTGGAATACCATATTTGAATCCAAAGGACAAAATCATAATATTAAATGGATATGCCTCTGTTTCTTCCACAAATCGTTTTACGATTATTTTTCTCAGTTCTCTGGTTAAAAGATGACTAGTATCAATGATATAGGTTGCATCTTCTCTAAGGAACGCAATTATTTTGCGTTCTTTTAAAATGCCATCTTCAATTCTTCCGCCACGGGATAAGGGATGATCTCTCCTTGTTTCCTTATAACGTTTGATCAATGTCTCATTATCCGCATCTAAAAACAGGATTTCATAAATAACACCCATTTTACGGATCTTAACCAACTCTTCCTCTAGATATTGAAAAGTTTCTCCATTTCGAATGTCAATGCCAACCGCAACATTATTGACACCGGTCTCATCGTCCAGTGCAATTTCGGCAAATTTACCTAAAAGCTGAATCGGTAGATTATCAACACAAAAATATCCCTCATCCTCTAACATTTTCGATACTGTACTTTTTCCAGAGCCTGACATTCCAGTTACAATTACAAATCTCATGTTATTTAAACTCTCCTATCATTTTAACTTCGGGCTCTAACGAAACTCCAAATTTGGCCGTCACCTTTTCATTTACCTGATGCATCAGGGAAACGATATCTTCTGCTGTCGCATTGTCCTTATTAATGACAAATCCACAATGTTTTTCTGACACCTGTGCACCGCCATATGTATAGCCGCGCAATCCGGTATCATCAATCAATTTTCCTGCAAAATAACCTTCTGGACGTTTAAAAGTACTTCCTGCACTCGGATATTCCAAAGGCTGTTTGGTCTTTCTTGCCTGTGCATATTCATTCATTTTACTCTGAATATTCTCTGGTTGATCAGGCTCAAATTCTAATGTAGCCTCTAGTACAATGTAATCTTCGTCAATAATAATACTTTTTCTATATCCAAGTTTTAAATCATCTACCGCCAATGTCTTTAATTCGCCATCTCTGGTTAAAACCAAGGCTTCTTTAATGACCTGTTTCATCTCACCACCATAAGCTCCAGCATTCATCGTCACAGCTCCGCCTAAGGTACCCGGAATACCGGAGGCAAATTCAAAACCCCCTAATCCGTGTTCAAGAGCACGTTTTGCAATCGTACTCAACAAAGCTCCAGCCTGTGCCTTGATCTTATTTCCTTCTACCGTAATCTGATTCATATTCTTATAAATCTGAATCATCATCCCCCGGTAACCAAGATCACCGACAAGAAGATTACTTCCATTTCCGATAATATACACCGGCATCTGTTCTTGATTTGCAAGAGAAAGAATATTTTGCAATTGTCCAATTGTCTCTGGTTTTACAAAAATGTCTGCCGGACCACCTACTTTAAAAGTTGTGTGCTTTTTCATAGGCTCTTTTAGTAGAATTTGTTCTTCTCTTACTATATCCTGTAATCTATCTAAAAATGATTCCATTTTGCCTCCATATTTGTATTACTAATTATTTTATATTTATACAACTAATTTTGCTGCGCCATAAATTCCTGCATCATTTCCAAGTGTTGCCAATACAAAATTATTTTCTTTGGCCGCACCAAATACATGATTTGGAAATTCGGTTGCAATTCCATCGATTAAAATCTTTCCTGCTCTTGATACACCACCGCCAATGATAAATACTTCCGGATCTACGATCAGAGCAATTTTTCCAAGTGCAGAAGCTAAAATCTTACAAAGCTTATCAACCATTACGGACGCTGCTTCATCTCCTGCTTTGGCTGCATCAAAAATATCTTTTGCTGTCACATTTTCCAATTGTCTCAAAGAAGATTCAATACTGTCATCTGATAAATATTGTTTTGTCATACGAACAATTCCAGTCGCAGACGCATACTGCTCTAAACAGCCTTTTTTACCACAGTTACAACTTTCCTTTTCATGCGGATTGACTCCTAGATGACCAATTTCACCAGCAAAACCTTTCGCACCGGCTACAATCTTGCCACCAATGACAATTCCTCCGCCAACTCCAGTTCCAAGTGTTACCATAACGGCATCCTGAGCACCCTGAGCCGCTCCACGCCATACTTCACCAAGTGCTGCGACGTTAGCATCATTCCCTGCCTTTACGTTTAATCCGGTCAATGCCTGTAAATCTTTCTCGATTTCTGTGTATCCCCAGCCAAGATTTACGCATACTGTTACAACACCGTCTCGATTTACCGGACCAGGCACACCAACACCAATTCCTTTTATTTCATCTTTTGCGATCTCTTTTTCTTTACATACATTTTCTACTGAATCTGCAATATCTCCCAAAATGTATTTTCCGTTTTCTTCTGTTCTTGTCGGAATTTCCCATTTAGAAAGAAGCTCACCATCAATTGTAAAGATTCCCATCTTTACAGTTGTTCCACCAACATCAACACCAACAACATATTTCTCCATCAAAAACTCCTCCTTAATTTTCTTTTTCAAATTGACCTGTTACGCGGTTATATAATTCTTTCGCCGCATTATAACCCATTTTCTTTTGTCTGTGGTTAATCGCCGCAGATTCTACGATAATAGCCAGATTTCGTCCTGGACGAATTGGAATTTGGTGGGAAACAACTTTATTTCCAAGAAATTCTGTGTATTTCTCTTCCAACCCTAAACGATCATAATCCGTTCCTTTATCCCATTCATCCAACTGAATGACCATATCTATTGTTTGTGTCATCTTAACACTTTCAATACCAAATAAAGTTTTCACATCAATAATTCCGATGCCTCGAAGTTCAATGAAATGCCTTGTGATTTCCGGAGCTGAACCAACAAGCGTCTCCTTACTGATTCGCTTTATTTCCACGACATCATCTGAAACCAAACGATGCCCCCTCTTAATTAATTCTAATGCTGCCTCACTTTTACCAATACCACTTTCACCCATGATCAGGACACCTTCACCAAATACGTCAACTAAAACGCCATGTATCGAAATTCTAGGTGCAAGTTCTTCATTTAACCAACGGATAATCTCCGCCATAAATTCGGAGGTTCCAAGATTGGTTCCTAAAATTGGCACATGATACTTATCAGCAATATAAAGAATAGCCTTGGATGGCTTTAAGCCTCGAGCAAATACCACGCATGGAATACTGGAGTTAAAGAACTGTTCATAAATATCCAGCATACGAATCCGATCTTTTTCTAAAATCTGTATATAGGATTCTTCTACCCGGCCGATGATCTGTACCCGATTCTGGGCAAATCGTTCAAAAAATCCTGATAGCTGTAATGCCGGTCGATTGATTTCGGCCTGATGGATTGATATTCCTGAAACATCAATATCAGGTGTATAGTTTACTAATTCCATCTTTTCTATCAATTTTTCTAATGCTACTTCATATCCATGTTCCATTCATTCTTTCCTCCTTATGCCTGAAGGCTTTTTCTTTCTATTATAGTGTATCATACATTCGCGGTCAGGGAAACGTCGATTTTCTATGACGTATGAAAGAAATGGTATATTTCTTCTGCTGTCCGTTTTGGAATTCCCTCAACTTGTTCTAATTCTTCCAGCGATGCTTCTTTTATTTTACTGATATCCTTAAAATGTTTCATTAAGACTTTTCGTCTCTTTGGTCCTATTCCCGGAATATCATCTAAAACAGAATGCACACTTGCTTTGCCGCGCAACTCTCTGTGATATTCAATTGCAAAACGATGTGCTTCATCCTGAATTCTCGTAATCAAATGAAAGGCTTCACTTTTTGGTGGAAAAATAATCTCTTCGTTTTGATAGTATAACCCTCTTGTGCGATGATTATCATCTTTTACCATACCACAAATTGGGATATCTAAATGAAGTTCATCTAACACTCTCTGAGCAACATTCACCTGACCTTTTCCACCATCCATCAAAAGCAGATCCGGAAATTTCGTAAAACTTCCAAAGGCTACATCCAAATTTTTTTCTTCCATCTGCTTTTTTTCCTGCTGTCCATGACGAAATCTCCTTGTCAGCACTTCTTCCATACTTTTATAATCGTCCGGTCCCGACACTGATTGTATTTTAAATTTACGGTAATCCCTCCTTTTCGGTTTTCCGTTCTCATATACAACCATTGAGGCAACTGTTTGAAAACCGCTGATATTAGAAATATCAAATGCTTCCATACGCTTTAAACCCGAAATTCCGATCAATTGCTCAATTTCTTTAACCGCACCAATTGTCCGTTTCTCTTCCATACGGATTTTCTCACTATCAAGTTTTAAAATATTGACTGCATTTCTCCGTGCCATATCGACAAGTTGTGCCTTTTGTCCACGCTGAGGAACCAAAATTTTTACTTTTATACCTTTTTTCGCAGAAAGCCATTCTTCGACAATTTCTTTTTCATCAATCTTATATTCCAGTAAAATTTCCCTTGGCAAATACGGCGTTCCCGCATAAAACTGTTTCACAAATTCTGTCATGATCTCTGTACGTGAAGTTTCCAGAGAATGTTTCATATGAAAATGTTCCCGTCCAAGTAATTTGCCATCTCGAACAAAAAACAGTGCAACAACACTTTCTGTCTGTGCTTTCGCTAGAGCAATAATGTCACGGTCCTCCCGTCCGGCACTGTTAATCTTTTGTTTATTCGAAATGTGCTCAACACTTTTTATCAGATCACGATAGGACGCTGCCTGTTCAAATTCTAACTCCGCAGCTGATTCTTGCATTTTGCTCTCTAAATACTGTAAAACTTGTTTATAATCTCCATTCAAAAACTTCATGACATCCTCAATGGATTTCTGATAATCTTCTTTAGAGATATATCCCTGACATGGAGCTTTACACTGCTTCATCTGATAATAAAGACACGGTCTCTCTTTTCCAATGTCACGTGGCAGACTTCGTTTACAGGTACGAATCTGATAAATTTTTTGCAACAGATCGATTGTATCTTTGACAGCTCCAGCACTGGTATAGGGACCAAAATATTTATTTTTGTCCCGTTTCATTCTTCGTGCAAACATGACTCGTGGATATGCTTCCTGCGTTGTCACTTTGATATAGGGATAACTCTTATCATCCTTTAACATCGTGTTATATTTTGGATTATGTTCTTTGATCAGATTACACTCTAAAACCAATGCTTCTAACTCAGAGTCTGTAATAATGTACTCAAAATATCGGACATGAGAAACCATCTGCTGAATCTTCGGACTTAAATTACGGCTGCTCTGAAAATACTGGCGTACACGATTTTTAAGGACAATTGCCTTCCCAACATATATAATTTCATCTTTTTCATCATGCATTAAGTAAACTCCCGGTTTATCCGGAAGTTTCTTTAATTCTTCTTTTATATTAAACATGTTTTCATTCTATCATTTTCACCAGAAAATATCTATGCTATAATAGGAAAAACTAGAACCAAAATGAGAGGAGCTTATAAATGAATTATAAAATTATTGCAATGGATTTGGATGGAACACTGACAAATTCCGACAAAATCATTACCCCAAAGACAAAAGAAATATTAATGGAGGCACAAAAACAGGGAATAAAAGTAGTACTTGCCTCTGGTCGTCCTAATAGGGGTATCTATAAACTAGAAAAAGAATTGGAACTAAAAAAATACGGTGGATACATTCTTCCATATAATGGAGGCCAGATCGTCGAATGTGCAACTGGTAAAATCCTTTACTCCAAAACAATTCCTGCAGACGTGGCTCAAAGAATCGTTGCTCTGGCAAGAATTTTTTATGCAAATCTAGTAACTTATAAAGAGGAAAATCTTCTTTGTCTGGAAAAATATGATATGTACGCAGATATTGAAGCAAAAATCAATGATATGACGACCGTTCAACCAGATAATTATGAAGACACAATCAAAACTTTTGATGTTCCTAAATTTATCATGTTAGAGGACGAGCATCACCTGGTAAGAATACAAAACTACATTAAACCAGTACTCGAGGATTACTGTGAATGTTTTACATCTGCCCCTTATTTCCTAGAAATTACACCAAAAGGAATTGACAAAGGACATAGTTTATTCCATTTATTAAAACATCTCGGTATGGAACATTCTGATTTAATCGCATTTGGCGACGGTATGAACGATATGTCCATGCTTCAGTTTGCAGGACTTGGCGTTTGCATGGAAAATGGTCGTGATGAATTAAAGAAAGCTGCTGATTACGTTACATTATCTAACGATAATGACGGAATTGCTCATGCACTTAAAAAATTCTTATAAAAAGGTTCAAATTTATACATATGATAAAAAACTGTAGACAACAATTTTAAAATCCGTTGTCTACAGTTTTTATTTCTCTTTTTATGGTAAAACAAGAGTAAAAATACTCCCTTTTCCCACTTCGCTTTCGACTCTAATCGTACCTCCATGACATTTTGCGATTTTCATTGCTAACGTCAAACCAAGACCAATTCCTTCTGAATTTCTTGCTTCTTCCGAACGATAAAAGGATTCAAAAATTCGCTTTTGATCTTCTTTTTCGATTCCACATCCAAAATCCTGAATTGACACAAATATAGATTCTTTTTCTTTCCCACAAGAAACCCTTATTTCAGAACTTGGTGAACTATATTTTACTGCATTTGAAACTAAATTTCTTATCGCTACTGTAATCAGATTAATATCCACCCAGGACACACAAGGCTTTAAATCATAAATAAATTGATATTGCTCCCCTGAGAGATAATCTTCATCTTCACAGACTGATTCCACAATTGCAATCAAATCAACTTTCTCCAACTCTAATTTCATCTTGTTTTGTTCCAAACGCGACAATTTTAACAGTTGTTGTACCATATGGTTCATTTTATCCGATTGTCGTTCAATCACCTCGATTGCTTCTAAAAGTTCCAAATCCTGCTTTTTTTGTGCATGTTCTTTCGACAACTGGCACTGTGCACGGATTACCGCAATCGGAGTGCGCAATTCATGTGAAATATCAGAGTTAAATTGTTCCTGTCTGGAAACAACCATATCCATTCTTGTAAGCAACCGGTTATATGCCTTTAGCAGAGTATCCACTTCATAAAAATAACCATCGTACTCTATCTTTTCAGAAAAATCCAACTCCTCACTAATCTGATCGGCTGCTTCACACATTTGAATTAACGGTTTGGAAAGTCTGCGATGTAAAATATAGATACAACCTGTCAAACCTACAACCGTAACCAGAATCAATCCATAAGAAAAACGTTGGATGGTTCGAAAAATCATTGGAACATCCTCTTTTTTGATGATACCACGTATAATATATTCTCCCTTTGTACCAACACCACGTACAGAAAGAATCGTCTTTCTATCCATAACATAAAAACTTTTACCATCCATTCGGACACAATCCATATCTTGAAACGTTAAATTTCTGCTTATATCATATCCAGAAGGATATTGTCCACATAGATAATTACCATCTTTATCTAATATAATAAAAAAATACTCTTTATTATCATTTTCAAAATGCTCTGAAAATTGTATTTTACCATCAGACTCTTCAATGTATTTTGAAGATTTCACAATCTGAGTTCTTAGATCATTTTTTACCGTCTCCCATTCTGCCTTTCTTGTCATAACTTGAATAAAGACCAACAGAAAAATCATAACTAAGAGAAATGTGACGGAAAAAAATAATACTACATATTGAACAATCGATATCTTATTTTTTATTTTTCGCATTTTAATACGTATCCTACCCCTCGTATCGTCTGTATAATCTTATCTTCAAATCCCTCATCAATCTTTCTTCTTAAGAATCGAATATAAACATCTACCACATTGGACGAAATATCATGATCAATATTCCACACGTTTGACTCAATCTGCTGCCTGCTGACAACAATATTCTGGTTGCGTATTAAATATAATAGTACTGAAAATTCTTTCGGCGATACTTCAATCACTTTGCCGCCACGCTTCACTAATTGTTTATTGACATCTACTTCAAGATCACCGCAACGATAAATATTTTCATTTATTGTATTATGTTTTCTAAGAAGTACTCGAAGTCGGGCTAACAATTCCGAAAATTCAAATGGTTTTACCATGTAATCATCTGCCCCTTCATCCAATCCACGTACAATATCTTTTGTATCAGACAGTGCCGTCAAAAACATTACCGGTGTCTGCACACCATTTTTTCGAATTTCCTTTAATATATCAAATCCATTCATCTCTGGTAACATAATATCTAAGATTGCACCATCATATTCCGCCAATAATAAATATTCTAATGCACTTTTTCCATCAAAACACGAATCCACCACATAATGTTCTTCTTCTAATTTACGTTTTAAGATTCGATTTAAATCTTGTTCATCTTCTGCAATTAAAATATGCATCTTATCACCACCCATTTTATTATAACAAGAAAAAAGCTTTCTCTTTAAAATATCTCAATGAATCTTTTAGTATGCAGTAAAAACATTAAAAATGTGTTAAAAAAATCCCCTGTTCATCATAAAAACAGGGGAAATTATATATACAATGCAAAAGCAAGTCCTGTCAGGACTTGCCTTTGTTGAAAAGAGAGGATTAAAAATATATATGAAAAACTTTAATTAAAGTATATCAGATTCCATTTTTGAATCAATATAAAAAGAATGAACTTTTCTAAATAAAGTATAAACTTTATGAAATATTCCTCTGTATGAAATGATAACGTAAATATGCCTATTTACACAGATCTACAAATCCTATTTCATCCTCTGGTGTATAGGATTGGAACAGATTGTCAACAGCCGCATAATAATCATTTAATTTTTGTGCTTTTTTGATTTTTTTCAACAATTTATTCGCATCTGGATATAGACTGCCAAAATAAAACCATAATTCTTTCATTTTAAAGAGTACATTTTTCTCTCCATTATGCCATTGCAAATATCCATCACAAATTTCCTGATGAAAAGAACAAAATGTATCGATATCTAATCTACCTGTAGAATCATCTTTATCCGCATTTTGAATTGAAAGCGGAAGTGCCGGATTCGCGATTGCTCCGCGACCAATCATAAGCATTTTCGTATCTGGAAATTTCTGTTTCCATTTTTGATATTGTTGTGCAGAAAATATATTTCCATTATAACAGAGAGGATTTTTGCTCTCCTGCACTGCCAATTGGTACCAAGCATCCCTCGGCAATCCTTTATAAAAGTCTTTCTGGATTCTTGGATGAATGATCAATTCTTCCAGAGGATAATCATTATAAATCTCTAACAATGCCTCAAACTCTTCCGGATCATTGACCCCTAGTCGCGTTTTGACTGATATTTTCATATCAAGATCCGTAAATATCTGATCTAAAAAACAGTCCAATTGCTCTAATTCTGAGAGAAATCCCGCTCCTCTTTTTTTCGCTGTCACGGTTCCAGAAGGACAGCCAAGATTTAAATTAATTTCTTCATATCCCATTTTTTTTAGTTCTCTCGCAGTTTTTATAAAATGTTCTGCTTTATTCGTTAAAATCTGCGGTATAACTGTGATTCCTTCGTTATGTTCAGGCAAAATATCTCTTTTCTCTCTTGTGCTAAAACAATGCGCCTGATTCGGTGCGATAAATGGTGTAAAATATTTATCAATTCCGCCAAAATATTTTTGATGAGCATTCCGAAAAATATAGCTCGTAATCCCTTCCATGGGTGCAAAATATAATTTCATCTTTCAATCCCTAACGATTGTCAACTTTTTCTGGATACATATCATGATGTGTCAATCGATCAAAAGCAACCTGCTGCCAAACCGTACCCTCTTTTCCATAATTACAATATGGGTCAATGGAGATTCCTCCACGTGGTGTAAATTTTCCCCAGACTTCGATATATTTAGGGTCCATCAGTTTGATCAGATCTTTCATAATAATATTTACACAATCCTCATGAAAATCTCCATGATTACGAAAACTAAATAAATATAATTTTAAAGATTTACTTTCTACCATACGCTCGCCTGGCACATAAGAAATGTAAATCGTTGCAAAATCTGGTTGTCCTGTCATCGGACAAAGACTCGTAAATTCTGGACAGTTAAATTTGACAAAATAATCATTTTCCGGATGTTTATTTGGAAATGTCTCTAACACTTCCGGCGCATAATCGTCAGCATATTTTGTTTTTTGATTTCCTAACAATGTAACTCCATCTAATTCTTCTTTGTTTCTTCCACTCATATTTGTTCTCTTCCTTTCCAAAATTTGTTGATATCAGATGCTATTCGCATAAGTGATGTGCGCTTTCGATCCTGCCATTCCATAGGAAATAGCCCCTGATATTCATATCCCAATAATCTTTCATCCAACAATAAAATTACGCCTTCATCTTCTTTGGTACGAATCACTCTGCCAGCAGCCTGTAATACTTTGTTCATCCCCGGATATCGATAGGCGTAATCAAATCCAGAGCCGATTTTCTGATCAAAATAATCTTTCAAGAGATTTTGTTCAAAAGAAACCCCCGGCAATCCTGTACCGACAACCATCGTACCAATGAGTGCGTCCTTTGTCAAATCAATTCCTTCTGAAAAAATGCCTCCCAGTACACAAAGCGCGATCAAAGATTTCTTCCGTTTTCTCGTAAATTCCTGTAAAAAGATTTCTCTCTCTTCTTCGTGCATCTCCTGTTTTTGTATCAAAATGTCTGCCTTAATGTCTATACCGTGTTCATATAGACAATCTGCAACTGCTTCTAACATTTCATAAGACGGGAAAAAAATCAAATAATTTCCTTCTCTTCCATTTAAAAGGGCTTCTAAATACCAGAATATCTTTTCGTATTCCATTTGATTTCTTCTCGTATATTTGCTCGTGACATCCTCTGCGATCAAAACAACTCTTTTTTTATCATCAAATGGCGATGGAACATAAACCGCTTTTTCGTCTGGATTACCTGTAAGTAGATTTTTATAATAATTCACTGGCAACAACGTCGCTGAAAACAATATTGTGGCTTTGCCATATGCAAAACAATTTTTCAACTGATTCGCTGGATTGATACAAAATAACTTACAGTAATATCTTTTTTCTGACGCTAAGACATAAATCTCATATCCCTCATCCATCAAGTCATACATATTTAAATAATGTTGAACTTGAAAATATAATTCTAACAATCGATTTCTTACTTCTGGATTTTCTTCTTCCTCCAAAAATAAATCTGCTTCTGTAACTAGGCGAAGTAATGCATATACCAACTTATCCGTCTCCGCGATCACCGCTTTGCTTCCCCAATTCTTTTTCAAATCTAACATTTCTTTGTTGCATCGATTTAAAGCATTTCGGAGCCGTTTTGCATACTCTGGCATACTACGACGTACTTCCAGAAAATCTTCTTTACACAATACAGCACTATACATCGTCCTTGCCCGATCAACGAGATTATGTGCCTCATCCACAAGATAATAAAAGTCAAGTAGCTTTCCCTCACCAAAAAAACGTTTTAACTGTACTTTCGGATCAAAGACATAATTATAATCACAAATAATACCATCCGCAAAATCGCAAACATCAAGACTCAGCTCATAAGGGCAAACTTGATATCGTTTCGCATATTCTTCAATCACAGTTCTCGTAAAGACAGTCTCATTTGTAACCAGCTCATATAACGCCTGATTCACTCTATCATAATGCCCTTTAGCATACGGGCATTTTTCTGCATCACAATCCGTCTCCTTTTGAAAACAAATCTTTTCTTTTGCGGTTAACGTCACCGTAGAAAATTGCAATCCTTGCTTTCTTAAAATCTGAAACGTTTCTTCTGCCGCAGTTCTCGTGATCGTCTTTGCCGTCAAATAAAACATTTTATCCGCATCTGCTTCTTCCATCCTTTTGATGGTCGGATAAATCGTTGAGATTGTCTTCCCGATTCCCGTTGGTGCCTGCACAAATAATATTTCCTTATTTTTCAGAGATTGATAAACAGAAGCAGTCAGCTTTTTTTGTCCTTTTCGGTATCGAAACGGAAATTTCTGTTCACGAATTGAGATATTTCGTTTCTTTTTTGCCCCATAGACGTAATCACTCCAGACAAAAAAGCTTGTCATCAAATCATCCATCCACGCTTCCAATTCTGCCATCGAATATTGTTCATAAAAACGTTTGATTTCTTCACTCTCCAAATGGCAATAGGTCATCTGAATTCCAATCTGTTCTAAATGGTGTTCCAGCCCATAGATGTATCCATAACACATTGCCTGTGCCTGATGCACCCAGATTGCCTGTTCCATTAGTGCTAAATTTTGGTATGTGCCTTTGATTTCATCAATCACTGTCACATCTTTTTTCGGAAAAATACCATCTGTGCGACCTTCTAACAAAACCTCATAATCTCTATGATAAAACGTCTTCTTTAGCGACACTTCCTCTTTATAATCCACACCCATAGAGCGTTGAATCTTCTTGTGAATCCGGCTACCTGCCTGCATCGCGTCTAATGCAGACTTTCCACGTCCTCCAGTAGTCAGATCTCCACTGCGAAAAATAAACTCTACTAAGTGCCTGACGGATATTTTTATCTGATTGTCCTTTAACTGTAAAATCATAATAAAATCCTTTAGTTTGATAGGACTATTGTATCATAAATACGAAGTTCTTGAAATCTCTGACTAGGTTCCATACACTAAGCATACTTCATATGTCAGAGATTTCAAGAATTCCGTAGAAGGTTGTTGTAAATTAATTTTAGAATCATGAAACATTTATATTTGATGAGACAAGTAAAAATTGTAACAAACCGAATAAAACACGCTCTGCGAGTTTCATCGGTTCGCGTGCGGCGGCAAATGGAAATGCAAGCACAAGGAGAATTATCGCTTGCGGTAAGAGAGGGCGACCTGGGTCGTTTCCGCTTGCCTTATGCCTTCGCGTAAACAAAAGACACCTAGAATCATCTAAGTGTCTCAATTGTTAAATATATTGTTTTTTTAATTGCTCTGTCATATTTTTATAGAGTTCTTTCGCTTCTGTATATTTTTTCTGCTCTATCAATTCTACACATGGCTTAACCATATGATCATATATCGCATTGTAAATTCTATTTTTATTCTCTCTTTCGTTAATACATGATACAATTTTAGGTGCTATTGCATAATAATTTTTAATTAAATCTTTTCCGCCAGGTTGTTTCGATAGCCAGTCATCTCTATATTCCCTAAGAGTCTCTAATTCATAACAATTATCTTGCAGACCTTTAGCATAGATACAAGCCGAAGTTATATAACACCCTCCAGATGAATCATGATCTAAATAAATCGGACATTCATCATAATTATATGATCTACAATATCGCTCATAAACATCCGAATTAATATAATCATGCTTTTTCAAGCAATAATAGCTACCTTCTCTAAATTCATAGTAGGAACAACTCATGTAATCACTTTCCTTTAATAATGTCCAAATCGATATTTCACTATATTATTAATATCCATAATAAGGAAATCTTTTTCGATGATACTGCCCTGTTTATCAATAAAAAATACTTTCATTTTATATTCACTATCATCTATTTTTTGGAATAAAATAGATATGACATCAGAATTAATCCAACCTTGAATTTTCTTATGGAGTTCCATATCAGTATCAGAAAAAGGTGGATTATTACAGTTATTATGTTTGTGCCAAACTCCAATGACATCTATTTGGGGATCATAGATATTGACCAAAGTAGAAATCATATGTATCATGTTTTTCTCGTCACATAATAATGTTCCAGCACTTCTACTCGCATCGTCCCCGGCTTCAATAGCTTCAATAACATAGTAGATATTGTCTTCTTTTATTCCTAAAATCAGACCTCCTGCTTCAACATTAGGATATCTACTAATATCAGTCATCATTAAAGAAAATGCCCTATTACTAATAAAAATATTCGTGTTTAACAACGATCCATTGTCCCACCACATTGGCTACAAGTAGCAGTATTTCCTAACACGCGCATGCGTACTGTATATCCACAACTTCTACATTTAAAATAATCGCTTTCAAATTTCACCATAGGAATTTTTTTGTATTCTTTTTTCTCTACAGAATCAATTCTAATTTTTATTTCTTTCATAAATAAATCCTCCTAAAGATTTTTTATCTAAGTCCAAATCGTTGACCACAGTGGGGACATTCATATTGAGGAGCTTCATAAATAACTACTATCTCTTTTCCACAATTTGGACAAATAATAATTTTCACACTTCCCATATTTATCACCTATTATTTCATATTTGATTCAAACGTATCAATTACTTGTCGATGCCATAACATTTCCTGCTGATATGCCATTTCATCTGTACCAGAAATTGCATTTAAAATTGAACCAGTAATTGTACCTTTTCTTTGATTGGCTTTGTTTGTTGCATAATTAGCTTTTGAATTTCCAAAAAAATAAAAATTTATTGAAGCTCCATTAATAATAAGCACATCTGTAAAGTACTGCTGAGGTGGATTTGGATGTGTAATAACAACACATGGATATGTTTTTCCAAATAAACCTCCCTCTTTTACGGTATCAATTCCAACATTCATTGGTACTCCCATTCGATCAGCCGTTGCCTTCATAAGTTCAGCAATATATTCAGCATTAAGATTTGAGGTATCTCTAAATGAAATAGGATCACATATCATACCACAATTGTTCTTTAAATTAAATGCCATCTTATATTTTCCTCCTTAACATTCATATTCTTCAATAAATATATTGACCAATAGTTTTAATCCTTAATATACTTCTCACCTTTACACACTGGACAAACTTGAACACCTTTACCACCACATGTTCTACACCAATGACTCATTCAATTACTCCCCTTTCTATTTAATTCATAAAGCAGACTTTATGAAACAATTTTGATATAATAGTTTTAGTGCAACAAATTAATATTTTTTATAAAAGAAAGGCAAAAGAAGGGTAATATTCAAGTTGTTTCTTATTGTCTACTTTTTGTTACAATTTTTCTTATTTTTTTCTTTACAACGACGATAAAAAGTGGAATGACTTATATTTAAATATTCTGCTCCTTTGCGACTGGAAATCTCGCCATTTTTCCATTTCTCATAATAAAAATCAAATTCTTTTGGCATTTCTATTTTTTTAGGTCCAAATTGAACACCCTTTTGTTTGGCTACTGCTATTCCTTCTGCTTGTCTTTGTTTCATGAATACTCTTTCTGTTTCCGCCACATAAGCCAAAATCTGAAGTACCAAATCTGCAATAAATACACCCGTTAAATCTGCATTCATAGAATTCGTATTTAATAATGGCATATCAATTACTTGAATATCCACTCCTATTTCTTTTGTAATTTTTCTCCATTGTTCTAAAATCTCCTGATAGTTTCTACCTAGTCTGTCGATACTTTTAATAACAAGCACATCTCCGTGCTTCATCTTGCCTAGCAAATACCGATATGCAGGACGTTTAAAATTTTTTCCAGAAATTTGATCCATATAAATATTTTTCTTTAATATTCCATACGATTCTAATGCTGCATATTGACGTTCTGGATTTTGGTCTTTTGATGATACTCGAATATAACCATATTTTTTCATGTTTTGCCTCCTTTTATATACTAAATTAAACAGCATATTAAAAAATAGGCAATAATTAGCCATTATTGTTTTTATGACTGTAAAATTATGGTTGTTATTCATAATATTGTATGTTATTATAATTGTAAATTTATGTAATTACTACAAATTGTTGCAAGCACTTTAAAGAACAATTATAATAAAAGGAGGAACAAGCTATGAATATGACAGAACAAATCAGAGTCAATCGCAGCTATAAAGACCGTTTATTCCGATTTATTCTCAATGATAAGAAAGAATTGTTAGATTTATACAATGCTATCAATGGAACCAATTATAAAAATCCAGAAGAAGTAACCATTAATACGATTGATAATGTCATATATATGACGATGAAGAATGATATTTCCTTTTTAGTTTCTGGTGTTTTAAATCTATATGAACACCAATCCACCTGGTCTCCGAATATGCCTTATCGCAATCTAATCTATACTGTGGAACTTTTAAAAGGATATGTCGCTCAACAACATCTGGATGTCTATGGAAGCCGACAAATAAAGCTTCCGACACCACAATCGATTGTTTTTTATAACGGACAAAAGAATCTTCCAGAAAGAAGCATATTGAAATTATCTGATTCATTTAATACAAAACTAAAGGAAAAGGGGCTGGAATTTCAAACCATTGTGTTAAACGTAAACTATGGGCAAAACAAAACGATTATGCAACGTTGTAAAAGATTAAATGATTATTCCATCTTTATTGATCAAGTGCGATATTACGTGGCCCAAAATAATAATTTGGAAGAGTCCATTAAGCAAGCAATTGATGAATGTATTAAACAAAATGTTCTGTCAGATATATCAGATGGGAGTTCAATCTCCCATCTGATTATGCTCCGCAAGGATGCACAGGGATTCGGATATGTATTATGTCAGCGAAGGCTGACCCGAATCCCGTGCCAAGACTCGAGAACGAGTCTTGAATAAAAAAACACAGCGGTGAGGTGTTAGATATGATTTTAACCGAATATGACGAACAGGCACACATCGCAAATGAAAAACGTTGGAGCTATGAAGATGGTAGAGAAGATGAACGTGAAGAATGTATTCGCATTTTCATAGAATTTGCTTTAGAAGAAGGTATTAGCAAAGAAAAAATTCTACAAAAAATAGAAAATAAATTTGATTTGAAACCTGAAAAAGCAAAAAAATATATAGAGAATATTAAAAATACAACTAAAAAAGAATAACATTAATAGAAGTCACCCCAATGTGAGGTGACTTCATCATTATGCCTATAAAATTAACAACTATGCTAATTTCTGAAATGCTGTCAGAAGATTTGGAACTAACTGTTTCTTACGTGATACAACACCTGGCAAATATGCCTCACTGTCATTTACTTCCGTTGCAAATGCAGTCGTCACAACATCATCACTATCTGTTCCAGCCATCACTAAACTTGTGCTTTCTTCGATAATATTTGTCAACATGATAAATACCATATCAAGTCCCTGTTCTTCGATTAAAGTTGGCAAATATGGAAGAATTGTATCTTTGATTTCTTCTAACTCATCCGTACTCATGGAATTAAGCTGTCCAACACCAAATTTCACATCTCCAGCATTAAATTTCTTGAAATCTTGGAAACAAATTTCGCTAGCAGATTTTCCTTTTAAATCACTTCCAGCTGTAAACATATCAGTTGCATATTGTTCAATATCGATTTCTGCAATTTTTGCCAATTCTTCTGCTGTTGCCTTGTCAAGTGGGGTACAAGTTGGAGAACGGAACATCAAAGTGTCAGATAAAATTGCAGAAACTAATAAACCGGCAATTGTTTTTTCAATTTCTACACCTTGCTCACGATACATCTGGGTAACGATAGTTGCCGTACATCCAACTGGCTGGTTACGGAAATAGATTGGTCCCATCGTTTCCAGATCACCAATCTTATGATGATCGATTACTTCAATTACATTTCCTTCTTCAATACCGTCAACGGCCTGAGATGGCTCATTATGGTCAACAAGGATGATTTCTCTGCGACTGAAGTCTAACAGACGACGACGAGAAGCAAATCCTTCAAATTGGTTATTTGTATTTAAAACCGGATAATAACGGAAACGACTCTTAGTCATGATTTCCTGTACATTTTCAATCAATTCTGACTGATAAATACAGCTAATCTTTTCTTCTGGAGTCATGAAATATTCACATGGAAGACTGTGACTGATCAAACGGCTGGCAATAAATGTATCATGAGGAGTTGTGATAACATCACATCCCTTTTCTGCTGCTAATGACTGAATAGTTTTGGATACTTCTGCACCCATACATACGATCAATAAACTTGCACCTGCTTCTACAGCACAGAACTGGGCATCATAACGATTACCAATGATCACAACATCGCCTTCATCAATGAACTTTTCCATTAAATCTGGATTTGCTGCTGATACAATGACCTTACCTGATTCTACACAGCTCTCCATATCACCAACAAGCAATTCACCATCTAATGTCTCTACAATATTCTTATATGGTGTTTTTGCTTTTGATAATACCTTATTATCATAAACATCCATATCAGAATACGTAATATCACTAGCAGTAATGATTCCATCTAGTTTTCTATCTTCCTTTAAAATAGGAAGTGTTACAATTTTTTCCTGACGCATAGTATCCCATGCTTTTTTCAGGGATGTCTTACCCGTAATTGCTGGCACGGTATGCAGTGAAATATCCGTCATTCTTGGATAGATATCAGTTAAAAGTTCTGGTTCTTCTACTCCAAAATAATCCAGAACAAATCTGGTTTCAGGGCTAACATCACCCAAACGTTTTGCTTTGTAATGTTTGTCTTTACTGATTGTATTTTTCAGATTTGTGTAAGCTAATGCAGAACAAATCGAATCAGTATCCGGATTCTTATGTCCGACAATGTAGGTACTTTTCATGTTTTTTGTCACTCCTTCTTTTTGTTTACAAATAGCATATTCTCATTGAGATTATGCGGTATACGGCAAAGTTACAATGAACTGCGTATACTTTTCATTACTTTCCGCCCGAATGGTACCATCATGCAATTCTACAATTTCTTTTGCAATCGCAAGACCTAAACCTGCGCCCCCTGTGTTTGTAGAACGTGCTTCATCCAGACGATAAAATTTTTCAAATAAATGATTTAATTTATGTTCCGCAATCTGTTTTCCTTGATTGCGTACTGTAATACGCACAGTATCTTCCAATTTTTCGACTATTACGTCAATCGGAGTTCCTTCATAACTGTACGATATTGCATTCCTAAATAAATTGTCAAATACTCTTGCCATGCGTTCTGCATCGACAAAGAGATCAATGTCATCCTCCATATTAATATGGCAGGAAACATTCTTTTTCTGAAAAACAGGATAAAACTCGTCGCTAAGCTGCTCAAGCAACATATTAAGCGAAATATTTTGTTTTTCCAATGTAATATTTTGAAGATTATAGCGTGTAATCTCAAAAAATTCATTGATTAAATCCCCGAGGCGTTTTGCTTTTTCCAAAGAAATGCCTGTATACTTTGCACGCTGTTCAAGCGGCATATCTGGTGCCTCGTCGAGCAGACTTAAATAGGCAATAATCGAGGTCAACGGTGTTTTTAGGTCATGTGCCAAATAAACAACAAGATCATTTTTTCGTTGCTCACTTTGTAAAGCCCGATACTGCCTGTCTCGTAAATTATTTTTGATTTTATTCATTTGCACTTCCAGCGGCTGAAGTTCATCGGACAAATCAATGAGTTCTGCGGATTCCTGAACGATCATATCGATCCCAATCCTTATTTCATCCAAATAGTCTGTAAATCTTGACATTCCCAAATAAAAACTAAATAAATACAAAACAATGAAACCTAAAGTTAAAATCATTGTTTTATTTTTCCAGAAAATCGTACGATATACTAAAATCGCACTTTCTTCATCCATATTTAGTCTCTGGAAAATGGAAACCATAATATTCGCAAATGGTTCCTGGAAAATCCCGTCAATCAATACAAAATAGATGCAATATCCCATTAAAGCAACGACAGCAGTAATTCCTATCGTCTGCAACATTATTTTTAATTTTAAAGAACGATATTTATGATTCTTCAATCTTATATCCTACTCCCCATACAGTTTTGATCAATTCACGATGTCCCATCACTGCACCGAGCTTCTCACGCAGATGTCGGATGTGAACCATCACGGTGTTATTATTATTCTTAAAATATTTTTCTTTCCAAACTTGTTCAAATAGATTTTCTGAACTAATTACCTTGCCCTTCTGGGAAATTAAAATCCAAAGTATATTAAATTCAATTGGTGTTAATGTAATTTCTTCATCTCCATACATGCAACGATGCGTATTTTTATTTAATGCCAGTCCTGCAATTTCTAACGTATCCTGTTCTTCCCTTGTTCCTGCATCATTATAACGAGTATATCTTCGAAGTTGCGCTTTCACTCGTGCCATTAACTCTAATGGTTCAAATGGCTTTTCAATATAATCATCTGCTCCTAATGTCAATCCGTTGATTTTATCCATAGAACCAGTCTTAGCAGTTAACATCACAACTGGGAAATTATAAGATTTTCTTATTTCGTTCAAAAGTGTAAATCCATCCATGTCAGGCATCATCACATCTAAGAGAGCCAGATCGATATGATTTTCATGGACCGCTTTTAAGGCATCTTTTCCACTATAAAATTTATAGACTTCAAAAGATTCATTTCTCAAATATAATTCTACAAAATCTGCAATCTCTTTTTCATCATCTACAACTAATATTTTTGTGCCCATCTTTACCTCCCACTCACAGAATTCTTTATCTTCCATCAATCTTTTTTGCCACCTTTTACTACAGAAAAATTGCGTTCTTTCTCTATCATTTCCTGACGACTATAACCTTTCAAGTTGTAAATCGGTGTATTCCAATACATCTGATCAATATATTTATGTATCGTTTCTGTTTCTTCCTCAGTGAACATTTCTATTTTTGACTCTAATTTTTCGAAAATGGTTTCTATCGAATCGCCATTTTGTATATACAATAAGACCGTTTTTACAAAAACAGTAGCAGCTATCATATCGTCATAAATAGTTTGTAAACAGTATGACAATAATGCTTTGGTTCCTTGCCAATTGCCAATTCCACTCATCTTTCCGAGAAAAATTGCCTCATCAAACGATAATTTATGAAAAGAGTCTATTTCCTGTTGCACCCATCCCCAAAAAACCTGATCTCGGTCTTTTACTTCATGCGATATAATATAGTAATCCCCATTACTATAGTTCTTTAATACACCTAAAAAACTCCAAAGTTCTATTCGACCGATCAAAAACTGTCTGAACTGAGAAAGAGTCGATATACTTGAATCTTTCTCGTTTATTATTATATCATAAAATTGTGTTAATTCTATGATTCCACATTGATATAACATACCTTTTACTGCATATTCCAGTTTCTGGTATTGATCGACCCATTGTCTGGAGGAACGACTTTTTAAATAAAAATAAAAATTATTTTTTGCTTCTTCACAGACAAGTATTTCTCGTTTTTTATGTCGGTATTGTATCAATCCAAGTTTCTCCAATGGTACAATATTTTGTTGATTTATATATTCATTCGAAAGAAAATTGTTTTCTTCCCAAATTCGTATCAGTAATTCATAGTCTTCTTTCGATAATAAAATTAGAAAACTTTCCGGATGCTCCAAAAAATATGCTTCTAAGAAAACAGAGGGTTCCTGCATAGAATCTCTCCATTCTTCTTCCAACTGTAATCTCTGACATAATAACAACAAAGATTCTGATGATGTATTTTTAAGCATTCGCTCCCATGATGTATCACTGGAATTTTGTACCATTATTGTCATGTAAATTCTCCTACCTTATATTAAGAGGAAATAAATTGCAAACAACCCGATCATCACCCACATCAACGGCGATACATCTTTATAGCGTCCGTGAAACAATGATGCCAGACCATATATAATAAAGCCAAACGCAATGCCATCGGCAATCGAATACGTTAGCAACATCATGATCACAGTCGCAAAACTAGAAACAGCCTCTGTATAATTTCCCCAGTCAATTTTAGCAAATTGATGTACCATCAAACTACCGACGATCACTAACACCGGGGAAGTAACACAAACTGTCATCAGGCTGAAAATTGGATATAAAAAGATAGAAAACAAAAATAATATACCTGTCGTAACTGCCGTCAGTCCTGTCCTGCCTCCACTTTCAATTCCTGCCTCAGATTCAACGTAAGAACTAACCGAAGTTGCTCCTAAAACTGCACCTACCATCGTTCCCAGAGCATCAGACATAAGGGCACGATCAAGATTTTCCGGTTCTCCATTTACCGTTGGCAACTTTGATCGACTGATGACTGCAATCAGGGTTCCAGTAGTATCAAAAAAATCTACAAATAAAATCGAGATTACGATCGTAACAACATTCAGAGAAGAAAACAATTCGAAAAATCCAGTTGTATACGCACCAAAATTGGCATCTGTTAATTGGAGAAAAAAGTTTCCGTGTGGAATCCTTGGCAAGTGTGCACTATCAGAAAAAAAGCTGACAATCAATCCAATGACTGCCGTCGCTGCCATTCCTTTGATAATCGGAAATTTGATTTTGCGGATGATCAACAACAGTAAAATAACAATTCCCAAGATTGAGACCATAACTTCCGCATCGAATATTTTGCCAAGTGCCACAAAATTATGCTCGTCGCTTACAATAATTCCACAGTTTTTTAAACCAATAAAAGCGAGGAAAAATCCAATTCCCGCACTGATGGCATTTTTCAGGTGAGAAGGAATCGACAACATAATCTCTTTTCTAACCCCAGTCAACGCGATTAATAAAAATAATATACCTTCCACAAAAACAGCCGCCAGTCCAGCCTGCCAACTATATCCCATTCTGCCACAAATAGTGGAGGAAAATAAAGCTGTCACTCCAAGACTTGGCGCTAACGCTACCGGATAGTTTGCCAGCAGCCCCATAATAATACATCCAATTCCAGATGAAAATACAACAGAGGAAAATGCAGCTTCCTCCTTTATACCTGCTTCTGTCATCATCGCTACAATAACACTGATAATATAGAGCAAGGAAAAATAAGTGGCAACACCAGCTGCAATTTCCGTCTTTATATTTGTTCTTCTTTGCTTTAATCGAAATAACTGCTCCATATGAGCACGCTCCTCTTAGTCAACCGCTGCGATTACCTCAACTTCACATAAAACACCCTTTGGCAATGATTTTACAGCCACACAAGATCTTGCTGGTTTTGATGTAAAATACTCACCATACACTTCATTAAACGTAGCAAAATCATTCATATCGGTCAAAAAGCAAGTTGTCTTGATCACGTGATCAAAATCTGTTCCTGCTGCTTCTAAAACAGCTCCAAGGTTTTGGCATACCCTGTGAGTCTGCTCTTTAATACCACCTTCTACAATATCCTGTGTTGCAGGATTAATACAGATTTGTCCAGATGTATATAAAATTCCTCCATGTACAACTGCCTGTGAATATGGTCCAATTGCACCAGGTGCATTGTTTGTTGCTATTTTTTTCATTCTCATAATATCCTTTCATTCAATATTTTCTTTTTCATTATAGCATACCTGAGTATAAAATTGGAGAACAAAATGCCCACCAAGCCAATTGTTCTATCCAATCAGCCTAGCAGGCATTTCTCACTTTATATTCTTATTCTTCTTCTGGATAGGTCATGCCCCATTCGCGTCGCAACTGGGTCATAATCCTCATTACATCGCGACTGTCAGACAGACGCATCACATCAATCTCACCATCCAGAATGGCGGCTTCCATATCTCTCATCTCATATTCTAGAGCACGTGCTGTCTCACCAGCAGTCACCTCTGTTTTTTCGCCAGTTTCAGCATCTATAATAAACGCTTTATCTGCTCGTGGATATTCCATAATTTCGATGTAAGCTTTCTCACAACTGATCATAGCACGTTTTGGCTGTTTGGAATGTAAACTAAGAGCAACGGTCGCCATCTGGCCATCTGGATTTTTCAATAAAATCGTTGCCTGTTCATCCACTCCAGTTGGTGCCGGCAGCCATTGACTGACAATCTGATCTGGCATACTAGACATAAAACTTCTGACAATACTTAGTGCATAAACACCTATATCAAGCATAGCGCCACCGGCAAGATTACGATTGAAAAATCTATTGTTCATATCGTATTCTTTATAGCTTCCAAAATTCATCGTAATCATCTGAACTTTTCCAATCTCACCACTTTTTACAATTTCCCATAATTTTTTATATAATGGCATATGCCAGATTGTCATTGCCTCTGCCACGATCAACTTCTTCTCATCAGCAAGTGCCAACATTTCTTCCAATTCATCGCTATTTAATGTAATCGATTTTTCGACAAAAAGGTGCTTGCCATTTTCCAATGCCTTTTTCATAAATTCATAATGCGTATTGTGAGGCGTTGTCAGATAGATTACATCTACCTCTGGATCTGTAAAAATATCTTCATAATGGTCATATACCTTTTCGATACCATATTTTTCGGCAAATGCAACTCCTTTGGCATACGTACGGTTTCCGACAGCATATAACTTTTTACCCATGTCTTGAAGGGCAGAAGCCATCTGATTTGCAATCACTCCGGTTCCTAATACTGCCCAGTTTAACTGTCTGCTTTCTTTTTCCATTATTCTTTCCTTTCTTAACGCTCTATCTTATGTGATTGCCCTTTTATTCACCTAAATAATAACGACCATATGCATCCGCTGCTTTTAATGCTGCTGCTACTGTTTCGGCAGTCACTTCAAATGGCATATTATGAAGGGTGTCATCTTCAGCACAAGCCGCTTTGGCTACAGCCATAATTTTCTCATCTGTAATTTCATCTACACCAAGTTCTTTCCATGTAACAGGCAATCCAACTTCAATACAGAATAGGATCACTTCTTCTAAATCATCTACTGACACATTTTCTAAAACAAGCTGTGTAATGGTACCAAACGCTACTTTTTCGCCGTGATACATATGATGACATTCTGGAAGCACAGTCATACCATTGTGAATAGCATGTGCTCCGGCAAGGCCAGCACTTTCAAAACCAATTCCAGAAAGTAAGGTATTGGCTTCTATGATTTTTTCTACTGCCTCTGTACAAGCACCAACTTCGAGCGCCGTTTTTGCCTTGATTCCCTCTTCCATTAAAGTATCAAAACATAATTTTGCCAATGCCAACGCAGCTTCTGTCGTTTTGCCTCCAGCACAGGAAATCGCACCACTTCTTTTACAGGCTCTTGCTTCAAAATAAGTCGCTAACGCGTCTCCCATACCAGCTACGCTCAGACGTACCGGTGATTTTGTGATAATGTCTGTATCCATCAAAACCATATTTGGATTTGCTGGTAAGAAAAGATATTCTTCAAATACACCCTCATCTGTATAGATAACAGATAAAGCACTACAAGGTGCATCTGTCGATGCGATCGTAGGACAAATGATGACAGGTGATTTTCCATAATAAGCAACTGCCTTTGCTGTATCAAAAATCTTACCGCCACCGATACCAATCACCAAATCACAATTTTTTTCCTGCATGATTGTGTTCAAACGATTAATTTCGTTCTTACTACACTCGCCATTAAAATAGTCAAACATAATCTCACAATCTGTTTCTTTGAAACTTTCCTCAATTAATTCTCCGATACGTTTATATCCACCTTTACTGATTAAGATCAAAGCTTTTTTGCCATATGCCTGTGCATATGTTCCTAACTTTTTCATTTCTCCCGCACCCTGCACATATTTTGAAGGGCTAATTAAAATTTTTGCCATGTGAAATTTCCTCCTTCTACGATATGATTATAAATATAGTATACCATTTCTTGTACTATCTATCAAAATGAATGCCTACTTTTATCTATAATTACAGAGGAATTGATTAACGGAAAATATTCACCAATAGAAAAGTAGGCATTTTTGTAGATATTTATGAAAGAATTTATTATATCTTCGTATTATTAAAGGATTTATTAATTACTTTTTGGCTAACATTGCTTTTTCAACTTTGTTAATAATAGCTGGCGCTTTTTTAACTGCATCACTGATAGCAATTCTAACTTTCGGAATGTTTGTAAAACGCTGCTCGTTCTTGATCGGCATATCTTTTGTAAGAATAATGCAATCTGCATTTGCAACATCCTCGGCTGTGATTTCATTTTCAATACCAATAGAACCCTGTGTCTCTACTTTACACTCAATTCCTTTGTCTTTACATGCTTTTGCCAAAGCTTCTGCGGCCATATACGTATGAGCTACTCCTGATGGACACGCTGTAACTGCTAAAAATTTCATAATCTTCTTCTCCTTATCTTAACTTCATGACTATTTTCTGCTACATTCAAGACTCGCGAGTCTTGGCGCAGGATTCGGGTCAGTTTTCACTGACATAATACATATCCGAATCCTTGCGCATCCTCGCGGAGCGTATATCAGATGGGAGAGTGAACTCCCACTGATAAAATCTTGTTACTCACCACCTGTAGAGGCGGGAGTCATCTCACATCTGATATAACCAGAGATTGTCTGGCTGTGTGATTACTTTTGCAAAGCACATATGAAAATTCGAAACATTTTGCTGGTTGGTATCCTTGCACATGACTGTTTCAAATTTCCATACACAGCTTGGCAACTCTTAAAATTCAATATCGAGATCAACATCCGCATCTTCACTGTCATCTACAACTTCTTCTACTGCATCTTTCTTTATAACCATAACTAATGCTGCATGAACTGCTATACCAACTATAATACTAAATAAATATGTAAGACCGGAGGTTACCGGAAGAACTACAAGTCCTCCCCATCCTGCATTGCTGTATGTTCCAAGTGCCCCGGCAACCGCTCCACCAACTGCACATGCAATCATGTTAATTGGAATCAAAATTGGGGATGCAGTTGTATAAGAAATAGCTCCTTCTGAGATTCCACAAATACCCATTGCAATCGCACCAACACCGGCATCTTTTTCTTCCTGAGTAAATTTTTTCTTTAAAATAAATGTTTCAATTCCCAATGCAAGTGGTGGAACACAAATTGCTAATGAAATAGGTCCCATGAATGCACAGTTTTCACCAGCCAACACCGTTGTGCCAACAACTGCAACTCCAGTAGAATAAGCTACTTTATTAATTGGACCACCTAAATCTGATCCGATCATTGCTCCTGTAATCGCACCAACTAGAATTGCACTTGCACCACTCATACTTGTCAACCATGCCGTTAATGATTTTAAAAGCCATGCACAAGGAGATCCAACCACACAGATTGTAATGGTTCCAACGATCACAGATGTAAAAATTGGTACAATCATAATCGATTTTAATGACTGCATAGATTTTGGAAGCGGTACTCTTTTTAAGTACTGTGCCACGATACCGCACAGGAGACCCGCAATGACACCACCGATAAATCCAGAACCAACATTAACCGCCAACTGTCCACAGATCAGACCCGGTGCAATACCTGGACGGTCAGCAATGCTCATTGCAATAAATGCTGCTAATACTGGAACCATCATACCAAGACCAACACCACCAATTTGGCTTAACACGTCAATAAAGAGATTACTTGCTTCTACAGATCCAGAAGTTGTTACGGAATTCATTGATAGCATTGTTGCAATTGCATACAAGATACCTCCAGTTACAACAACCGGAATCATGTAAGATACACCACCCATTAAATGTTGTCTCAGATTTTTCAAAATTGAGATTACTTCGCTTTCATGTTTCATAAGTTCTTTTCCTTTCGTTAAAAATAAGTTAATTTATTCTATATAGTCTTTTCTCTCTATACAATTTTAATTTTTCTTCTATAGAAACTGTATAGTGATACAAAACATCAGAATCCTTTTAATAAATCAACCACTTCCTGTTGATTTTTCGCTGCACGTAATTTATCTCTGAACTCATCATAGACAAGATTTCGGAATAACTGAGCCAGAATTTCTAGGTGACGATCTCCCTGTCCCGGAGACGGCACTGCAATCTGAAAGATCATTGTCACTTCCTCATCATCCCATTTCATTGGATTTTTTAACCGTACAAATGCCAGTGACGGTTCTTTCACCGATACTGATTTTGCATGAGGGGTCGCAGTTGAAAATCCAATTGCTGTTGAAGAAGTTGCTTCTCTTTTTAAAACATCCTCAATATATCCCTCCTGATCAATCAAACGTCCATCCTTATCCATCGCTTCTGCAATCAGGCGAATGACTTCCTCTTTATTTACCGCTTCGACATCAAACAATACAATTTTGTTATTAATTAACTCCGCATCCATAAGTATCTCCTTTCATTGTTTTATTATTTTATATTGTTTTTCTTTTATTGATTATATTTTATATTGTTTATTATTGATTTGCAAGGTGGGGTTTGTTCTGTTTTTGCGGTTACCTTCCTGCAAAATATGCTTTCAAATCTTGAAACTTAATAATCTTGCATTTGTTTAACCGCAAAATCAGAACAAACCAGAAGACATAATATGGAAAAGTGAAAACTTTCCTATTATTCATTAAGAATTGTATATAACGATTTGTTTAATTTCCTCCCTTGTGGATGCCTTTCGAATTAGCTTTGCTGAATCTTTCTGCATTGTCATTTCGTAAAATACTGCAAAAAAAGCCCTTGTCGTTTCGATATCTTCAAAATTGAGTGCAAGAAGAAAAATAACATCCACAGCACCCTCTCCCCATTCCACTTTATCATCCGTTTTGATTATCATAACTACCGGGCGCTTTACAAATCTTGATATCCCATGTGGTACTGCCATTCCTCCACCAAGAACGGATGCACTGATACCTTCCCGATGCATAACACTTTCGAAAAAGCCTTCTTTTACATAGCCCTGTTCTAACAACAAATTACAGGCTTTCTTCAACAGCGCTTCCTTTGTCATTGCCTTATGTTCCAATAGAATAAAATCATCCCTTAATAAATGCTGAATCGTAATCTGTGATGGTCTGTTTAACTCCTTTGCTTGTATTTCATGACAAATTTTTCTCATGCGATAAACATCCTGTTCTCCAACTAACAATGTAGTATAAACAATATTCGGATGTTTGATTTTTAAAGTAGGAATTGTGGTAATTACTAAATCATACTGATTTTCTTTAATAGACAAAGCAGCATTTGATGGAAGTACAGTAATTACATTAATTTCTGGTATCTTTGCCTCTATCTTATGGGCAATGATCTGTG
This sequence comes from Lachnospiraceae bacterium, assembly GCA_030523275.1. GTDB lineage: Bacteria > Bacillota > Clostridia > Lachnospirales > Lachnospiraceae > Fimousia. The sequence goes on along the minus strand of JAUNIX010000011.1, from coordinate 4,705 downwards.
TAATTCCAATTCCCCCACTTCCAATAACTGCTGCATTAAGTTTCTTCTGATTCTGAATTAGAGAACTGCCAAATAAGATTGCCATATAAGAAATTTCATCTTCTGTGGGTAATACCCCCACCAAATCTTCATACTCTTTGCTCGCTGTCATACATGCAGAAAAAATAGCAGAATAAGTTTTCTTTACTTCTTCTAAAAAAGGATTCTTAATCTCAAATCCATATTTCACTCTTACCAATGAACTGTTTAAAAAAAGTTGAAGACTAATCTTAAGTAACGTATCCGCGCTAAAGTCTAACCCTATGATTGCAGAGAGATATGCAAGCATCTGATCCGTTGCATCTTCAATACTAACTTCTTTCTCAATTAAAAACTTTTTATTTACAATTCTGCTGCTGTTCTGCACTTCCGATCCTAACAGCAAAATATAAAGATATAATCCCTCCCTTGGATCGATATTTAAATAAAATTTTCTATTTAATAAACTGGTAAAACGATCTGCCCAATCGGCAATTTCTTCCACGAGCGTTAATCGATTCATCATGGATTCTTCTAAACATCGATCTGTTTTAATGCGATTGATCTGACAGCTTGTATATTCTGCAATCATACAAAATGTATAATCGTTAAACTGATATCCGATTTCCTTTTCCAATTGTTGAATACAAGTTATCACCCCGTTCAACGTACGTTCCCGATACTGCGTTGCCATTCTTGAGTAAACAGCTTTTTCCATTCTTAAATCTGCTGTATAATCACGTAATTTATATTCATTTACAGACACTTTTTGGTTTCTACAGACAAGAACTTTTCTCTTCCAAAATTCACTTCCTTTTATTTCAATTCCTTTTCCCACAACTTGATGTATTTCTAAATGATCTCTTTTACATTGTCGATTCGCATGATCAATATCTGTGCGAATCATCGCACGCGATACAAAAAGTTCATCTGCAAACAAAGCCGATGTATAAGGCTCCCCACTTTCAATTAGAGTGCGCACAATATAGTTAATTCTGGTATTACGATTCTCATAGGACATCTGTTCCTGTGAAAAAATTTTTTTCAATTCTTCTTCATACAAACCTAGTTCCAGACAAATTCCTTTCCCTCGTTTACGTAGCAATATATATCCCTGTTCTTTGCAATAGTCTGACACTTCCTTCATATAATTGTTCACACTTCGTTCTGATATACCCAGCATTTTTGCTATTTTCTTATTTGTTATAAATGATTCATTCTGATGAACCAGAATTCTCATAATGTCTTCCGCATGTTTTGAAAGCATATTATACCCTTCTTCGTAATGAATTATCATTATTTCTTTCTCTCAAAAAGTTAACAAAAGGGTACACAAAATCATTTATGTACCCTTTTTATTTATGATTCAATAATCACATTCTTAACACCCGCCTGTCTTGCCCAGTCACCAAATTCCTGCATCTGTTCTTTTGAATATAGTTTGGGATTTTCCTTAAAACAATACTCTCTACCAATCAGATGATATTTTGCTTCGGCAAGCGGGTTATAGTTTAAAATTTCATAAGAAACATCTGCATAAATAGAATGAATAAATGCTGCAATTCCCTGAATATTTTCTTTTGTTGTCGTAATTCCCGGAATCATTGGGGTTCTAATAATGACCTGATCTTTGATTCTAGAAGTTAGGAGAAACTCAATATTCTTTTTTATCAATTCATTGGATACACCGACATATTTGGGGTGTAAATTTTCATCAATCAATTTTAAGTCTGCAAATGCCATGTTCAGATAAGGTATTACAGATTCTAATGCTTTTGTTTGCACATAAAGTGCTGTCTCAATCGCTGTATGAATTTCCTCTCTTTGACACTGTTTTAAAATTTCCCTTGCAAACTGCCATTGCAGTAAAGGTTCGCCTCCAGATAAGGTCATGCCTCCGCCATGCTTGTAAAAGACTTTATCTTTGCGGATTTCCTGCATAATTTCTTCTACGCTCACCGTTTTGGAATCCATCTCAATGGCTCCGGTCGGACAATTGTAGATTAATTGTTCCCAGTCTTCTTTTACATTAGGATTTAATACAATCTGTCCATTTTCTATTTTGAAGCCACCATTTTTGCAGATTTTTAGACAAGTTCCACAATGAATACAACGATTTTCAAAGTACAACGGTCTTCGTCTTGTCGAAATTCCTTCTGGATTTTGACACCATACACAAGAAAGCGGACACCCCTTTAAAAATACAGTTGTTCGTATTCCATCTCCATCGTGAGTAGAAAAGCGACGAATATCAAAAATAGTTCCTTCCATTTTAGATGTCTCCATAGCTTGTTCTGGCAATAATCTCATTTTGAAGTTCATCCGCAAGTTCTGTAAAATATGCCGTATAACCAGCGACACGCACTGTCAATCCACGATATTGTTCTGGATGTTTTTTCGCCGCAATCAAATCTTCTTTTCTAACTACATTAAACTGGATATGAGGAATTTCCAAATCAACAAAACTTCTTAGGAAATTTGCAAATTTCTGAATTCCAACCTCATTGTTGAAAAATTCTGGTAAAAATTTCATATTTAAAAGTCCACCATTGGTTGTCAGATTCTTATCCAATTTGGAAACTGATTTTAATACTGCTGTTGGTCCTTTGACATCTCTTCCATATACCGGTGACATTCCACCATCTGCCAATGGATCTTTTGCAAAACGTCCATCCGGTGTTGCACCGACATTCTCACCCATTGGTACATGTGCTGATACGGTATACATTCCCGTATGATATGGACCTCCTCGATAATTCGTATAAGTCCGTAGTTTATCTTTAAAGTACGTTGCCCATTTGGTTCCAAGTTCATCGACATAACTAATGTCATTTCCGTATTTCGGAACCTTGTTTAACATAACCTGTCTCATATATTCATAGCCTTCAAAATTATTCTTTAAGGCATTTAACACTTCTTCCTGTGTAAATCTTTTTTCTTCATATACAAGTTGTTTGATTGCTGCCAGACTATCCGCAAGGTTAGCCACCTGGATCATCTGGATACCAGACAGATTATATTTTGCTCCTCCAGCAGTCACATCCATACCCTTTTCCATGCAATCATCAATCGTTGCCGATAAGAACGGAGATGGCAGTAAATCAATATGTGCCTGTTCTACCTGTTCACAGGCCAAGATCATTTTATCAACAAAATAGTCAATCTGCTTTTGGAATGATGCTTCTAACTCTTCAAATGTCTCATAATCCGTGAGATTACCATAATCCGGTGCAATTTTATCCCCATTTAGCAAACAGGTTCCGCCCGTTAACGTAACTTCTAACGCTTTGTTTAAGTTAAACATCGCCGAATCACTCCAACCAAGATTATTACCCTGTGTTGTCAGTTCCACACAACCAACGATTGCATAATCTCGAGCATCTGCTTCTTCAATTCCAAGCTCCATAATGGATGGAATGACCGCTTTATCATTGAAAAACTGCGGCATACCACTTCCAAGCGAGACCGTACGTACTGCTTCTGCTAATAGTTCTTCCCCTGTGCCTTCATGCAAGCGTACAGATAGGTTTGGTTGCGGAAGACCGATATGCTGCTGTGCTTTTAAGAATAAAAAAGATAAATCATTCGCGTAATCATTTCCCGCCTCATCCTGTCCTCCGACAGCGATGTTAAATCCGATTGGAAATCCTGCAAAATACTTTGCTCCGCCGGAATTTCTCATATAGACAATCTCATTGAATTTCAACCACATATTCTCAATGATTTCCAATGCATCCTGTTTTGTTAATGTTCCATCAGCAATGTCTTTTTCATAATAAGAAATCAGATGACGATCCAAACGTCCCGGTGAAAAAGAAGATGCATTGGATTCCATCTGTAAGATTACGAATAAAAACCACGTTGCCTGAACTGCTTCGTGAAATGATTTTGCCGGACGCTTACTTAAATTTTTACAGTTTTTTGCTACTTTGATCATAGAAGCCTTTTTGTCTGAATTTGTCTCAGAATCTGCCTTTTCCATCATCAAATCATGATAGCGCATCATAAAGTTTTGTGCACCTTCCATAACCAGAGAAACTGACTGATAGAATAATTTTTGTGATTCTTCTGTTGCTGTCTGAATTTTTTCTTCTGCCATTTTACGATAGCCCGCTGGTCCAAGCTCTAACCATTCCACACAATTTGGACAGATATGCCCCTGTGCATGGTCCTTCTGATTAATCTTAACAACCTTGCCAATCTCATTGATTTCTTTTCCATATCTCTGATTCAAAACATCTTCTAACGATTTTCCTTCCCAATATGGTTTAATTACTTCACGAAAAGTATTAATGTCTTCTTCATGAACATTGAAACGATCTTGTGGTCTTGTTGGAAGTGTCTCAAATTCACGGTCTACCCATGTACTTCCACTCTCTGGAAATACGACTCCATAGCGCACACCAGCAGTACGGTTACCAACAATTAATTCTTCTGGCTCTACTGCGATCTTTATTTGTTCTAAGGCCGCTTTCAACGCCAGTGCTCTCTGGATAATTCTTGGTTTCGCTTCATTCTGTTTATATGTGTTAGTAATAATCAGTGCCTGCTCAATGGATGCATATCTCGGTTCTGCTAACATTTTATTTTTTAAATAGGTGATACGGTCTGTTTGAAATAACTGTTCCATGTATTACTCCTTTCCTAGTGCTGTTATTATTGTTATTTATTATTTTATATTATTTTT
>JAUNIX010000056.1 GCA_030523275.1 Lachnospiraceae bacterium | reverse complement strand
ATTTCATATTGCATACCTTCTTTTACATTTTTATTTGTAGCATTACGACAGACTAATCCTGCATAAGATACGGTTAATCCTTCTGATGCTATTTGGTTAATCGCGAAATCCTTATTCATATCTTCCAAAAATGCTGCAACCGATTTTTTATGAAAAAAATCAACCGTTTTATCCTTTTTAGAATTTTCTTTTCCATATACAATTGAAATCGTTTTTGTTGATATTTCACGATTGGACATCACCAGATTTAAAATTCCTCCCGAAAGTAATTCACTTAATCCTTTTCTCGGATCTTCTTTTACATCAATTTTTTCATTTTGTAGATCATCTTTTTTTAATTGCGTAGTCTCATCTTCTATTGTCTCTAATTTATTTTTCAAATCCTTTGTCTGTGTATCATCGCCAACGCCCTGAAAAGATTTTTTCAGCGAATTTAAAATATCCGTCGTCTCTTTATACTTCATATATTCTCGGATCTGATGCTTTATAATTGCCTCATTCTCTGTAATCGCTATAATATTTGAAACCTTTAATATCTCTGGTTGGATACCCATATTTTGCTCCCAATTTCTTTTTAAAGAGGATTCCATCTTTGCATAATATCTTCCATCAATCGCAAATAAATGAAATTGTTCCAACAATTCTCTGTGATAATTTGCCTGCGCATATTCTCCTGATACCATTTGCTGTTCTGCAAAATCAGCTGATTTCATCTGAATATAAATACCTTCCACACAGACACTTAGGATTAAAAGGAAACTAATCAACAATAAGCTTAAAAAAACCGTCATTTGTCCACATTCTGCTTTTCTCATTTCACTTTTCCTGTTTTTGAAGTAATTGTTTTGAAAATATTGTTGACTATTTTTTCAATTTGTGTCTGAAAAATAATAACCAGACCAATCAATACAACAAATATATTTACTATAATTCAAAAAACATTGCCGTATAAACGTTTCCATACGATACACACTGTGCTTATCGTAACTTTTTCCAAAGAAGAATCAAAAAAACAGTCGAAAACTTTGCCTACTTTTAACATACAATTTCATGCCGAATATATAATATAAGCGAAAAGCTTACAATTAAGCTTTTCGCTTATCATTATCATAGAAGATCTTTATTTACAGACTTTTTTCATATTTCTGTGAATATCTTCCAGTATTATATCCGCTATATTTTATCTAACAATCATAACCATCTTAATTCTCTGGCACGACTTTGAGATCACTTTCTATATAACCTTAATATTTTCAGATTGCCTTGCTGAATCACACGCTTCTTTTAAAGTTATATATTCTTCCTCCCCCATTACCCGCTGAGATCCATCCTCATTTTCTAGAATAAGATTTTTACATATTACCCTTGTCTGAAGTTTTGTTAAATCACTGTTTTCCACCAACGGATTAAAAATATATATAATATCATCCGCAATACCATACAATACACTTTCGGAAACTGACACCAACTTTTTACATGAAAACATTTTTGCCAATTTAAGTGGTGAAGATTTTATTTTTCGCCGTTTGATATCATAAAGAATTATCTGTATGATATCTTTATATTTCACATAAATGCACAGAATATCCTTTCCTATTTTTTTGCGAGCCGTAAAACATTCATAACTAGCATTCAGATCCATAATTGGTATAATCTCATCATTACCAATCAAAATTAACCGTCGATTGCGTACAATCAGATACATATTCCAATCGACAACACACACTGTGTTATAATCTGCTTGTAAAATTCCACTAATATGGCGCTGATGATATTTTTTATTATGCAATACTATATATAAAGCACCATCAATTTTCACTATTGCGTATTGCTTATCTAAGTGTAATAATTGATTTTCTGACTTCATTTTATAAACAATCTGACTCTCTATTATGGAATAAATCTTCTTCTCCGAATAAATAAGCATACTGTCATCAAAAGATATAAATTTCTTATAATTTTGATCAGGTACTGTAGCTCTGTTCTTAATAATATATTGCTCCAAATTATTTTTATCAGAAAAATAATAATCAATTAATTGTCCAGTCGAATACAGTACAGTAACTGTTAATTCACTGTTCTTCACATAATGGCACACATCCAAAATTTCATTTTCCGAATTCATGACCAAGCCGGATAAATCTGCATCTCGAAAATCCACAGAATTCAACTGCATATTAAACAAAGTACAATTAGTAAGTTTTGCATTTTTCAAATCGATATTGGTAAGAGAGCAGTTCCATAAATACATATTTCCTGCATGAATTCTTTCAAAATTATAATTTGAAAGTTCTGGTTGCAATCGCAGTAGCATTGATAACACGTGTGTTCCAAGTTTTTCTTTTGACGGTTCACAGGCCGATTTTAACATTCCAGATAAACCAGCAACAATCCCTTCTCTAATTCGAAAATATTTGTCATCCTTCTTCTTTACAAAAGCACAAAAGAAATCCATTGTTTCTGGCGTCATGTCCAATTCTTCCATCCAGTTAAACAAATTATCACTTACCAATTTATTTTCATATATAAAGCAATTTAATGACTCCTGAAACAATCTTTTTGCAACCAAATACTCTCGGATAACATTATGGTAAAAACGGACCTGATAATGATCTGAATTTACCCGTTTTAGTTGCAATACATTTTTTCCTATATTCTGTGATACAAAAGATTTGATTATTTCAATACTGTCACTTTGACCCCTTGCCAATTGTTTGGATATATCTATGGCATAGATATACAACATATTCAGTATCTCATCTTCATTTTGACCACTATCTACATACCTATGTACCGACTTGAGAATAATTGCATCTAAAATTTCTAGCTCATCCTTATATTCCGAATAATCACTGGATATAATAAGATCCCGCAAAAAGCCAAAGTAAAGTGGTTTTCTGGCTATATTAACCAGACACTCATTTTGAGAAATGTTTTTTAATTTATCTAAATGATCCTCATCATAAAACGGTTGTTTTATATCAAGGATTCCCTTTCTGACATCATCTTCATTGCATTCTCCCAATATAACCTTTCCGAATCTCCGTAAATAGTCTGGAAAATCCCTGTTTTTTTTGCAAGCGCTATAATCCATTTCTCGTGTTGTTACGAGAAAACGAATATTACAATAACTATATTTCATTGAAAAGCCTTCACACACTTTTTGTAAAAACTGTACTTTCTTTCCACTTTCTCCCAATCCTGCTACAATTTCATCAAATCCATCTAGAATAATCAAAAGTTTCTTTCGTCCTCCAAAGGAGATGTCATCTGGAAGATTTGAATATTTTTTCAAACCTAAGTTTATAAATCTTTCTGCTTCTACCTCGATATTCCCGCATTTTAAATCAATTTCTCGATCAATCAATTTAAACCACAATGGATAAAAGGCATACTGATTCGGATTTTCCAATATCAATTTAATAAGCAGATATGTTAAATAAGTTTTTCCTGACCCATATTCCCCAACAATAAATACTCCACCATGCGTATGATTGTTCAACTTGCAGAAAATTTGTTCTATTGCATTCTCTCCCTCGATAGTTTTTACAGGCATTAACTGTTGTCTCACATCATAATCATCCATAAATGGATATTGGGACAATTTTTTTGAACCTCTGTCTTTTTTAAATCATTTCCTATAATTGACGAGAAAAAAAGTTTTTTCAATGAATTTTTTTCTTCTTCACTTTGAGTAGGTGGTGCTATACCATACATTTTCTCGTAGGCATCATCGTCTAAAGCCAACAACTCTTCACAAGTAATTGCTGTTTGTTTCTGACTAAATACATCTATTTGCAAAAAAGGGATTTCTTCGTTCCATTTTCGAAATAATTTTTGATAAAAATCATTTTGTAAATCCCCAAATGGACAGATTAATATCCAATGATTATGTACTTTCTCTTCATGCCTACATGACATGAAAAATTGCAGTAAATTATACGCATACCTGCTAATGGTGAGTGGCGCCGAACTTCCTAATTTTGATTTAGCCTGCAATGTCTGATAATTTTTACATTCAAAGCCTAGATGGTACTCTTCTGTCTGGTATACAAAATCTATTCCTACATCATAACCATTCTGTCTTCCGCTGGTTTGCTTTGATGAATGTTTAATAATCTTCAACGATGTAGACTCAAATTTCTTAACCATCCACAATTCAATTTCATGCAAAACTCGTTCTACAGCCCATTCCAAATCCTCTGGTTTTGAAGAATGCTCCTGAATAGTAATAGGATTTATTATTTCTTCATTTCTAACTACTATATTCTGTTCAGAAACAACGGGGCCCTCATTAAAGCTAGTTTTCTCATTTCGAAGTAAATTGTTGTCAATGAGAAAAAGAAGGTAGATATAATACTGCACATCCTCTGGAAAAGCAGATTGATAACATCCATCATCCCCGATGATATATAGACAACTTAATTTAGTCTGTACTAATTCACGTAATTCCTGACAGTCATTTTCTTGCAAGTAATTCAATCCCAAGTTATAATTTCGCAAAAAAATATTGTAAAATTCATTCTTTAAATCAGTAACTTCCTTTTCATTTTCTTTCTCAACAACTTCACAAACAATATTATCTCTAAACATCTTTCTAATATCATAATAAATAATATCTCTAACACCACCGCCAAATCGAAACGCGGAAACCGAAACTTCTTTCTTAAAAACCAATAAATCATATGTAAATAACAATTGTGGATAAATTTCAAGGCCGAACAAAAGCTCTCTAATCTCGTAAGCATGTTCAAGATCTTCACATACCAAAATTAGATACAGCGGCATATCCAAAAATCCCACATCCATTGGAATCTCTGAACCTTTCTGTATACTATACTTCCGAAATAACATTTGATAACGTTTCATTTTACTATACAACTTTTCTTTCCAACCTTCATAGCGTCTAGTTGCTTCAAGCAAAATAGTACTGTTCGAGCATACCAAAATAGCCGAAGGACGAACTGGGCACTCTTCTTCACCTTTTAAAGTCCGATGTACATAAAAATTCTGTACAATTCCTAACTTTTCTTTATATGCAAGCAATATTTGATTAGCTGCGAGCTGTCTTTTAATTTCCGCGACAGGCCTAATCATCAACCCTGAAAAATAGTTGGTCCTTTTAATATTCATCAAGCTTTGTAATAAAAGATCTCCATTTTTGTTGAGAAAATAAACACGAAATATCCCTTCTCCTTCATCGCTTTCAAATTTAATGCGATCTATTAATGCATTTTTTGTCATAGTTTCTAATTTACTATTCAACTTATTCTGAGTAATTTTTATTGTTGGATGGTATATATATAAATATGCCCATATTTGTTTTGATGTACAGTATATTAATTGATTTATTACTTTTAATATAATAAAATGTACTTCATTTATTTGACCCATTTTAATTTTTTTCTCAATACTACGCATTGAAATATTTATATTAGGGGTCGAATCAAAAGATTTATGCTCATTGATTCGTAATCGGAATGGGCTAATATCTGCTTTAATTTTTTTAGCAAATAATGATCCGTTCTGCTCCCTTTTAGAATTATTTTCATTATTAACCGATAAATTATGGTTTTCCTTCTCCGAACCAATTTGCTTTGATTCAATCGAAATATTTCTTTTGTTTGCATACTCTGCATCCGACTTTATTTGGGGTTTAGCATATATTTTTTTATTAACAGCTTTTATACTGATTATTTCTGCCGTTATAATGCTTTCCTCATCAAGTTCAAGTTCCGTATCTATCGTAATACAAAGCTGTCTAGAATACTCTATGAAATATTTATTCGGATATAAGAAATCCTTTTGAGGATATCCAAAAATAACACTGCCAACACTAAGACCGGAAACTTCTTCCTCCCAAGATCTTCCACAATCTAGAAGACTAATCGCACAAAACGTGTTGTGTTGTGGATTGTCCTTTGGCTCAATATAATTTATACGCCCTTTTATTTTTTGACCAATACTAATATATTTGCCAATTCTACTGCACCGAATAGGTAGTCTTGTAACATTTTTTACTGACAAAAATGCGCAGATTCCTTCTTTGATGTCAAGAAATGCACAAGATTCATCATTTCCAAAAGCTTTTACAATTCCTTCAATTTCATCTCCAGTATGAAGGACATCCAATTGCTTCTTTGCCTGTTCCTCAACTTTTATCCTTGTGGCAACAAATGTTTTAGCTTTTTTATTCAATTTCATAATATTTATTTTTGTTGTTTTTCCAATTAATTCTTCATTATGGAAATACCGATTCTGTGTAATATATCCTTTTTCAATCTCTCCTTTAATACCATGAAAATCCACCTGCAACGACGTATTTTCACACTTTTTTATGACTTTACAGATAATACTGTTATCTGTTTTATAGCTCTCCTCCACTTTTTTCCAGGCTTCATCTAAATTGTATTCATTTTTATTATAGGCATATTCTCCAATTGACAATAAAATACTCTCCATAATTTTCCCCCCTTAGTACATAAGATAATTTGTTATATTTTATCATAATATAGAATATCAAGGAAGACGCGTGAAAGAAAGCATTAAACTATTTTCCTAAATAACAAAACAAGCAGAACCCAATTTTTAGATTCTGCTTACTCTTGTACAATAACATTTATGTAATTTTAAAATTCCATACGAATACCATTTATCTACAAAGACAAAAATATCATCTTAACTCATTTCTATGTCTCCTTTCTATG
>JAUNIX010000002.1 GCA_030523275.1 Lachnospiraceae bacterium | reverse complement strand
ATGAATTTGTAACAGGTTCTACAAAAGAAGATATCCATGTAGAAATTTGTTCAAAGTGTCACTCATTCTATACAGGACAACAAAAAGCAAATCAGGCTCGTGGACGTATTGAAAAATTCAATCGTAAATACGGAAAGCTTTAATTTAGGAAAGAATAAGAGTAGGTTGGGATGCGTGTCTCAACCTATTTTTTATTTCATAGGAAATTACGTTACAATTTCTATGAAACAAAAAACGCTCCGCGAGGATGCGACCAGATGCACAAGATTTATCCGTTTTGTTTATTAATAGAATGAAGGTGATATTATGAAAAGAACAACAGTTGGGGGTCAGGCTGTCATCGAGGGAGTAATGATGCGCAATGGTAAAAAATGTGCGATTGCTGTTCGCAAACCAGATCATACAATAGAAATGAAAAAAATGATCCAGACAAGTGTGACTGAAAAATACCCGTTTTTGCGATTGCCTATTTTACGAGGAGTTGTGAACTTTATTGAATCAATGGTGGTCGGGATTCAGACTTTGACTTATTCAGCAAGTTTTTATGAAGAAGAGGAAGTAGAAGAGAGTAAATTTGATCGATGGTTTGAAAATACGTTTAAAGATAAAGCAGAGACTATATTGATGGGATTTACCGTGATTGTTGCTTTGTTTATGTCGATTGGAATTTTTATGGTTCTGCCGTATTTGATGACAGGATTTTTAGAGGGTAGAGTGGCCAGTCATACCGTTGTATTGATTTTAGAAGGAATTTTAAGAATTTTGATATTCTTAGGATATATTATTTTGATATCTCGCATGGAAGATATCCAGCGTGTATTTATGTATCATGGAGCAGAGCATAAAACGATTAATTGTTTAGAGCATGGGGAAGATTTGACTCCGGAAAATGTGAAAAAGTATTCGCGTTTGCATAAAAGATGTGGAACAAGTTTTTTGTTTATCGTCATGTTTATCAGTATCTTTTTCTTCTTTTTTATTAAAACAGATACTGTTTGGATGCGTATTGTCAGTCGATTGTTGTTAATTCCAGTTATCGCCGGTGTTTCCTATGAATTTATCCGGTTTGCTGGACGGAGTAATATGCGCATTGTAAATATCCTTAGTAAACCGGGGATGATGTTACAGAAATTGACGACCAGAGAACCGGATGCAGAAATGATCGAGGTTGCCATCAAGTCCGTAGAAGGAGTTATGGATTGGAAGACATATGTGCAGGCCGTTCGAAATGGAGAGATTGAAGATTGATGAAAACCTACCGAGAGATATTAAAAGAAGGGGAACAAAGACTACTGTTAGCTGGAGTTGAAAATGCATGTGGAGAGGCATGGTATTTTTTTGAAGATGCATTTTCCATGGAGCGGATGGATTATCTTTTAGAGCAAAATCGTGTCTGCGAGAAAATGAATCAAATAGAGCTATTCGAAACTTATGTGAAACGTCGTAGTGAAAAACATATTCCAATGCAATATTTGCTTGGAGCACAAGATTTTATGGGACTGACATTTAAAGTCACTCCAGATGTGTTGATTCCTAGACAAGATACGGAAGTTTTGGTAGAAGAAGTATTAGAAAAAGCAAAAGAGAAGAAAACAGTACTTGATATGTGTACCGGTTCAGGCTGTATTGTGATTAGTTTGGCACATTATGGAAATTTTGAACGATGTGTGGGTGTTGATTTATCAGAAGGAGCATTAAAGATTGCGAAAGAGAATGGAAAATCTTTGGCACCTATGGTAGAATTTATAAATAGCGACTTATTTGCCGGAGTAGAAGGAAAATATGATGTGATCGTATCCAATCCACCATATATTAAGACAAATGAGTGTCAGAATTTGATGAGTGAGGTAAAAGATTTTGAACCAATGCTTGCACTTGATGGACATGAGGATGGTTTGTATTTTTATCGTCGTATCATCAAAGATGCAAAAAATTATTTAAATCCGGGAGGAATGTTATTTTTTGAAATTGGGTATGATCAGGGAAAAAGTGTTCCTGCGTTCATGCAAGAGGCGGGATTTTCTGAGATTGTGCTAAAACAAGATTTAGCTGGTCTTGACCGGGTTGTTTATGGAAAATATGAAGGAGGAAAATGATGTTTGATAAGTTAGAAGATTTGGCGGATCGTCTAGCGGCTGTGTTAGAAGAATTGAATGATCCAGACGTTGTTAGCGACCAGAAAAGATTTCGTTCTTTGATGAAAGAACAGAATGAATTGACTCCAATTGTGGAAAAATATAATGAATACCGAGAGGCTAAACAAAATATTGAGGAGAGCTTAGAGATTTTGGAAGAAGAATCCGATGAGGAAATGCGTGAACTGGCCAAAGAAGAGATGGCGGAATCGAAAGCAGAGGTGGAACGCTTAGAAGAGGAAATCAAGATTCTTTTGATTCCCAAAGATCCTAATGATGATAAAAACGTTATTGTTGAGATTCGTGCCGGAGCCGGAGGAGACGAAGCGGCTTTATTTGCAGCAGAACTATTCCGTATGTATCGCAGCTATTCTGATAGTCGTAGATGGCGTACAGAACTGATCAGTGCCAATGAAAATGGAATTGGTGGATTTAAAGAAGCATCTTTTATGATTACCGGACAGGGTGCATATTCGCGATTAAAATACGAAAGTGGTGTGCATCGCGTACAGCGTATCCCAGTGACAGAATCAGGTGGACGAATCCATACCTCAACGGTTACGGTTGCAATCATGCCGGAGGCAGAAGAAGTCGATGTTGAAATTGATATGAATGATTGTCGTTTTGATGTATTCCGTGCTTCTGGAAATGGTGGACAGTGTGTAAATACGACCGATTCGGCTGTTCGTCTGACTCATATTCCAACGGGAATCGTAATTTCCTGTCAGGATGAGAAGTCTCAGCTTAAGAATAAAGATAAAGCGTTGAAAGTACTGCGTGCAAGATTATACGATCTGGAATTGCAAAAAGCACATGATGCGGAAGCAGAGGCACGTCGTAGTCAGATTGGTACGGGAGACCGTGCAGAAAAGATCCGTACTTATAACTTCCCACAGGGTCGTGTGACAGATCATAGAATTAAGTTGACACTCCATAAATTAGACAGCATTTTAAATGGAGATTTAGATGAAGTCATTGACAGTCTGATCGCAGCTGACCAGACAGCAAAATTAGCAAAAATGCAGGAACAGTAAGATGAAAGACGGATATATTAAAGTAGCAGCCGCAACACCAAAGGTACGAGTTGCGGATTGTCCATATAATACAAAATTAATAATTGGTGAAATGGAAGATGCGAAAGGCAAAGGGGTACAAATACTTGTATTTTCCGAGTTGACGATCAGCAGTTATACTTGTGGTGATTTATTCTTACAGGGACCATTGCTTCGCGATGCAAAAAAGGGTCTGTTAGAAATAACGAAAGCAACAAAGGGAAATTCGATGATCGTCGTTGTGGGCGTTCCTTACATTGTTCATCAAAAACTGTATAACTGTGCTGCAGTGATTCAAGATGGAAATATTATGGGATTGATTCCAAAAACACATTTGCCAAATTATAATGAATTTTACGAGGCTCGTCATTTTGCACGTGGTAAGAAAAAAGTGGAAATTATTATGATTGGTGATCAAATGGTACCGTTTGGAACAAATATATTGTTTGAATGCGAAGATATACCAGAGTTGGTCATTGCATGTGAAATTTGTGAAGATTTATGGGTTCCATTACCACCAAGTACGAAACATGCAATGGCAGGAGCAACGATTATCTGTAATACATCTGCGAGTGATGAGACGACGACAAAAGAAAATTATCGTCGAAATCTGGTTTCTAACCAGTCTGCAAGATTGGTATCCGGGTATATCTATGCAAATGCGGGTGAGGGCGAATCTACACAGGATGTTGTGTACAGTGGTCACAATCTGATCTGTGAAAATGGTACTGTTTTGGCAGAAGCAAAAAGATTTACCAATGAGACTATTTATGCACAGATTGATTTGCAGAGACTTTCTTCGGAGCGTCGTCGTATGACTACTTTTTTAGATGAATCGGAAGAGGAATATTTCAGAATTCGTTTTTATATGGATATAAAAGAAACTCCATTGGAAAGAAACTATCCGAAAACACCATTTATCCCATCAGACCGCAAAGAACGCGACAAACGATGTGATGAAATTTTAACTATTCAGGCGATGGGGCTGAAAAAACGTTTAGAGCATACAAGATGCCAGCATGCAGTCATCGGCATTTCCGGTGGTTTAGATTCTACTTTGGCTGTTTTGGTCACAGCGAGAGCCTTTGATATGCTTGGTATTCCGAGAAGCAATATGGTGTGTGTGACAATGCCATGTTATGGTACCACAGATCGCACTTATCAAAATGCGATTACGTTGATGAAACGACTTGGTGCCAATTTAAAGGAAATCAATATTATTCGCGCGGTAGAACAGCATTTTAAAGATATTGAGCATAATGCGGATAATCATAATGTTGTATATGAAAATTCTCAGGCACGAGAGAGAACACAGATTTTGATGGATCTTGCCAATAAATACAATGGTATGGTCATTGGAACCGGAGATTTATCGGAACTTGCATTGGGATGGGCAACTTATAATGGGGATCACATGTCCATGTATGCGGTTAATAGTTCGGTTCCAAAGACCTTGGTACGTTATCTGGTATTATATTATGCAGAAACAACCAAAGATCAAGCATTAAAAGAAGTGTTGATGGATGTTTTAGATACTCCGGTAAGCCCTGAATTGTTGCCACCAGTAGATGGTGTGATCTCGCAAAAAACAGAAGATTTAGTAGGACCATATGAATTGCATGATTTCTTCTTATATTATATGATGCGTTTTGGCTTTGCACCGAAGAAATTATTCCGTATGGCGCAAAAGACATTTGAGGATGAATATGATATTGCGACGATCTATAAATGGCTTCGAACTTTCATTTGGCGTTTTTTTGCCCAGCATTTCAAACGTACTTGTCTGCCAGACGGACCAAAAGTTGGTTCTGTTGCTGTATCTCCAAGAGGAGACTTACGTATGCCAACAGATGCCAGTGTTAACCTTTGGATCCAGGAATTAGAGGAATTAAAAGAAGAACTTGGACTGGAATGATTAGGACCAAAGGACAAGTACACATAAATGTTCTATGATAACATAAATACCAGGGACACCTTAATGGTGTTCCTGGTATTTTCGTTTGGTGGCGAGGCCGCCACGAAGATGGCGCTCTGCCTTATTAAAATCCAGAATCTGGTTTACCTGCTTAGAGAGAGCCGGATTGATTTCTGGGAGGCGGTCTCGCAGGTCTTTGTGAACGGTAGATTTTGAAATTCCGAACTGTTTTGCCGTTGCACGGACGGTTGCTTTATACGTAATCGTGTAGTCAGCGACAGTTAAAATACGTTCTACAATATAATCTCTCATATCGTTGCTGCTCCAATAAACTTGTTACAGCTTATGCAAAAAAGAGAAAATATATGCTTTGCAAGCGTCGTTTGAGCACTTTCCATTTGCCTTCGCGTAAATAAAGCCATACGTTATTGCAACATATGGCTCATTTTAGATTACAATTCAGAATTTGCTGATAATTCTTTTTCAAATGCCAATAATTGTTCCATTGGCTTAGAAACACTAAGATTATGACGAATACTCATTCGTAAATTGGTATAATTTGTGTTAAAAGTAAAGCCTTTTGGAGCAAAGAAATCATTTGTTTTGTAAGGTTTTCTACTCATGGCTAAATCAAAAATAATATCGAGAAATTTGTTTTGATGAAATGTCTTTCTTGTGAATTCTTTTCGATACGCAGGAACCAATTGTTGATTTATAATACAATCATAGAAATCTCGTAAATTTTTATCAGAACTTTCTTTTAGAAACTCATAATCTCCATCTAAAATTGCATTGGCCTGTTCCTTTGTAATTGGGATTAATTCTTTGGTAACAACATTAATTTCTTTTTCTTTCTTTTCAATAAAAACATCTTCCATATCTTCCATGACGATAGAATAATCAGCAGGGAATTCGGCAGTTTGACTGTGGAATGTAACCTTGCGGATATATGTAGTTAACATACTTTTTGTTTTATCATCTAATTCAATGAATTCTTGTTCTTTTTTATTATATTCAGTGATGTTCGTTGTACGAAGTACTTCTGTGTACATAATTTTACTCATTGAGTAACCTCCTATCTGTATAATAATATAACAGACTTTCTTTTAATTACATAAATTAGTAACTATGAAGAGATACTGCCAAACTTGAAAATGTTTTGCATTTTCAAGTTATGGCTTCCCACTAAATAAATTTGCATAACACAGGTTTATGAATATGTATTTTGTAGTATAGGAAATTCTTCTGAAATTGCCTGTGCAACAAAAACGCTCCGCGTTGTTCTCGTGGTTATACAAATTGATTTAATTTTGGATCATAGTAATAGTCAATTGCTGCCAGTTTTTCTATGACTTCTTCTTTATCAAGTCCAACATCTTCACAAAGAGCATCCAAAGATGGAAAATAATCTCTTAAGTGAGTATTGAGAACACTGAGAAGCATAACTGGGTCAACTGGATAATCATAAGCGTTCATAAAAATCTCATCCTTTCTTACTACATCTATCATATCACAATAAAATTCGTTTGTCTTAAAATTCATGGAAAATTACGAAAAAATTTAGAAAGTAGTAGCAAGCGGAAAAAAATAACGGTACAATAGATAGAACAGTGATGATGATTTTAAATAGGGAGTAAAAAATGGAAATATATTTGGTTCGGCATGGAATGACAAAAGAGAATCAACGGCATTTATATTATGGAAAAACGGATACTGGCCTTTGTTCAGAGGGGAAAAGACAGGTGATGAAGCAAAAAGAATGGGCTTTAGAGCAAGATTTTGATGACGTGTATGTTAGTCCACTATTAAGAGCTGTTGAGACAGTAGAGCTGTTGCTTCCAGGGAAAACATATCGATTGGAATCACGATTAGAAGAACGAAATTTTGGGATTTTTGAGAATAAAACGTATCAACAGATTGTGGAAATGTATCCAGAGGAATCAAAAAAATGGGAACAAGATTGGATGTACTATCAGATTCCAGAGGGGGAAAGTTTTTATGATGTGCAAATGCGTATCAATCAATTTGCAAAAGAACTTTCTCAAAAAGAATATGATAAAGTATTAATTGTATCGCATAAAGGGACAATCATCCAATTGATCACAGCGTTATTAGAACTTCCGAAAGAAAGTTTTTGGAAATTTACATTAGAACAAGGTTGTTATTCAAAAATCAGTATTACCTATGGAAATGCTGTTTTGACAGCACTCAATCAGGAAATGTGAGGAAATGTTATGGATTTATTTGATTATATGAGACAGCAGACAATGGAGCAGGAATCGCCACTCGCACAACGGCTGCGACCTTCGACAATAGAGGAAGTGGTTGGTCAGGAACATATCATTGGAAAAGATAAGCTTTTATATCGTGCAATCAAAGCAGATAAATTAAGCTCGATCATTTTCTATGGACCACCGGGAACTGGTAAAACAACATTGGCAAAAGTAATTGCAAATTCGACACAGGCAGAATTTATTCAGATGAATGCAACAACTTCTGGGAAAAAAGAGATGCAGCAAGCGGTGCAAAATGCAAAAGACAATTTGGGAATGTTTCAGAAAAAAACAATTTTGTTTATTGATGAAATTCATCGTTTTAACAAGGCGCAGCAGGATTATTTATTGCCATTTGTAGAGGACGGAACGGTTATTTTGATTGGTGCTACTACTGAAAATCCATATTTTGAAGTAAATGGAGCGTTAATTTCTCGTTCCAATATTTTTGAATTGTATCCACTTTCTAATGAAGGAATACAGACAATTTTAAAACGAGCTGTTTACGATACAGAAAAAGGCATGGGAACGTATGGAGCTGAGATTGATAACGATGCTTTAGAATTTTTAGCGGATATGGCAGAAGGCGATGCACGAACGGCATTAAATGCGATTGAACTTGGCATTTTAACGACAGAACCCGCAAACGATGGAAAAATCCATATCACGTTAGAGGTAGCCGAACAATGTATCCAGCGACGAGCTTTTCGCTATGATAAATCAGGTGATAATCATTATGATACGATTTCTGCATTTATTAAAAGTATGCGTGGCTCAGATCCAGATGCAGCTGTTTATTATTTAGCAAAAATGATCGATGCCGGTGAGAGTGTGACCTTTATTGCACGAAGAATCATGATTTGCGCATCTGAGGATGTTGGCAATGCCGATCCACAGGCAATTCAGGTAGCAGTTGCGGCTTCACAGGCAGTTGAGCGGATTGGAATGCCGGAGGCAAGAATTATTCTTGCTCAGGCAGCTATTTATGTTGCGTCTGCACCGAAAAGCAATGCGTCTTACATGGCAGTAGATGAAGCCTTAAATATAGTACGCACGAAAAGAGTTTCGGGAGTGCCAAATCACCTCAAAGATTCTCATTACAAAGGTGCGGCGAAGTTAGGACATGGACTTGGGTATCAGTATGCACATAATTATCCAAATCATTATGTAAAACAACAATATTTGCCTGATACGCTCGTTGGAACACAATTTTATAAGCCAACAGAAAATGGCTATGAAAAACAGATAAAAGACCATTTGCAATTCTTAGCGGAATATGCGGATGAAAATGAGAATCACGAAGATGAATACCGGCAAAGTCAGACATAATCCAAAGACACCCCAAAAATCAGGATTTCCGGTAATGGAAAAGATAAAAGCAGTTAGAATTAGTCCTAAGATAACGACAATTGCCAATATAGCAAGAATTTGACGGATTTTTTGTTTCATTTGATGTACCTCCATTTTTATGAACAGTCTAGCATAGATAGAAGAGTGTGTAAATGACTTATATAGAACAAAAGCGGACAAGTCCGCCTCGAACTCTCTATAATCCCTCAGTCCCTTAGGGACTTGCTCCGCTTTGTGCGCCAGATGCAGACTGCTGTAAGCAGTCATATTACCTTGTAATTTCCTATGAAATAAAAAAGTACCCGCAAAAACACTGATTTTCAGCGCTTTTGCGGGCTCTAAGGGGAGGATAAGTATTAATTTTTTCTTTGGTGATAGTGATATTCTAACCAAATGGAAATATTATATTCAATATTTTAAAAAATAGTTTCTAAACTGATATGAGACAAACGGAAAAGCTTGCAAAGTTTATCATTGTTTGCTATATTAGATAGGCTGAAGTAGTTTATAATTTATATAGGTAAGGATGGTAGAGAAAATGGCTTTATTACAGGAATGGCGCGATTACGCATATGCACACGATGATAATACGCAGGCAGGACAACAGTTCTGGTTAAATTATTTTGCAATTGAAAAAGGAATTTATGAAAAGTTATTAGCCAATAAAGAGGTGACAGAGTCAGGTACTGTAAAGGAACTGGCTGAAAAGTTTGATACCGATGTGCAGACTTTTACTGGATTTTTAGATGGAATCAATGATAGTTTAAAAACGGAAAATCCAATTGATACCATGGAAGAAGATACGGTGGTAACCCTTGATATTGATCATGAAAAGCTTTACAAAAACATGGTTGCTTGCAAAGCAGAGTGGCTGTATACTTTAGAGCAATGGAATGATATTTTTACACCAGAACATCAAAAAGAGTTATATAAACAGCAGAAGAGATCTACTACAATTGTAAAAGGCAAAAAAATTGGACGTAATGATCCATGTCCATGCGGTAGTGGTAAGAAATATAAAAAATGCTGTGGACGTAAATAATTGGATAAGCATGTAATATTTTAACAATAACGAAAAAGTTGGAAGCGGAGGTTTCCAACTTTTTTGAATTATGGTATCATATATTCAATTATAAGATTAGGAGAAGAAGATGATTCGATTTGCGACGATTGGCACAAATAAGATTACGGAATGGTTTTTAGAAGGGATTCCGCTGTGTTCCCAAATGGAATATGCGGCTGTCTATTCAAGGAGCTTGGAACGAGGAAAGGCATTTGCAAAACGATATGGGGTTTTAAAGGTTTTTGATAACCTTGAGGAATTGGCTATGGATGAATCCATTGATGCCGTTTATATTGCAAGTCCTCCAAGTTGTCATTTCAGCCAGACCATGATGATGCTAAATTATGGGAAACATGTATTGTGTGAAAAGCCAGCAGCATCAAATGCGAAGGAATTTGAGTTGATGATGCAGGCGGCGAAAGACAATGATGTGATTTTATTAGAAGCGATGAAACCTGTATTTACACCAGGATTTCGGATAATCAAAGAGCAGATACCCAAGATTGCCCCAATTCGCAGACTCACTTTGCAACGATGCAGATATTCTTCTAGTTACGACAGTTTTAAGGCAGGAAATCCAGAACATGTATTTGAGTTAAAGTTATCAAATGGAGCGTTGATGGATATTGGATGTTATCCGGTGCATATTCTTGTACGATTATTTGGCATGCCGGATCGGATACAGGCAGATGCAATCAAGCTTTCTAACGGAGCTGATGGAGCTGGAACCATTCTTGCACATTATGATGGCATGCAAGCGGAGATATTATATTCTAAAATAGCGGATACAAAGGTGCCGAGCCAAATTCAGGGAGAAAATGGCTGTTTGATTATTCCAGATCTTTCTCATCCGAGAAAGATACAGCTGTTTGGTCGTGATGGCACAGAGAAGGTATTTAGGACGGAGCGTCTTAGTTCAGAGAGTTCACGTAACAATTTGATTTATGAAACTTTGGAATTTCAGCGTTTGATCATAGAGCATGAGACAGAACACTCACATAATAAATATACATGGATGGAATTAAAAGTCATGGATGAAGCAAGAAGTCAGATGGAAATTCGATTTCCAGCTGATAAAATAATGGAGGTATAAAGTGATGAAAAAAAGATTCTTAGCATTTGTACTGGCAGGATGCTTGCTGTTTGGTCTGACTGCTTGTGGAAATGGGGACGGACAAAAAGAAACAGCTACCAAGGAGACGACAGCTGAGGAAAAGACCACAGATGAAGCGACAACAGAAGCAGAGTACAAAAAAGTGGATATTAAGGCGGCTTCAAAGGTAAACCAAATGTCGAAACCGGAAAAAGGTGAGACGATTGCCATTGTCAAGGTGAAAGATTATGGAGAAATGAAATTTAAATTCTTTCAGCAGGATTCTCCATTGGCCGTTGAAAATTTCGTTACATTGGCGTTTAATGATTATTATGATGGTATCATCTTTCATCGTGTGATTAATGATTTTATGATTCAGGGTGGCGATCCGACCGGAACTGGTGAAGGTGGTCAAAGTATGTGGGGAAAAGAGTTTGCTAATGAGACATCAGATACCCTTTTGCCACTTCGAGGGGCTTTATGTATGGCAAATGCAGGAAGAGATACCAATGGCAGTCAGTTTTTTATTGTTCAAAATAAAGAGGTGACAACCGATACCTATGGTGGGAAAACAGCGACAGAAAAACAAAAAAAGATGTTTGAACAATATGGTGGTTTTCCATATTTGATGGATGATTATACCGTTTTTGGTCAGTTATATGATGGTTTTGACGTTTTGGATGCAATTGCAGAGACAAAAACAGATAGTAATGATGCACCATTGGAAGATGTTGTGATTGAAAATATCACAATTACAGAAGCGGAGTAAGGAATGCTGACCATAGGAATTGATACAAAGAAAAAAGAACCAATCTATGAGCAGATTTACAAATATATCCGTGATGAGATTAAGCACGGTGTATTAGAATGTGGAACCAGACTTCCGTCATCAAGGAAATTGGCAGAGCATTTGGATGTGAGCCGTAATACTGTTGATTTAGCCTATGGACAGCTTCTTTCTGAGGGATATATTGAATCAAAACCCAAACGGGGATATTATGTATCTGCACTAGATGAAATTCTTGATTTCACTGTTGAAATTTCAGAAGAAGAAGAGATTACGGAAAAAAAGAAAATTTATCCGTACGATTTTGCACCTTCTGGAGTAGATATGATGCATTTTCCATATAATACATGGAGAAAGCTAATGAGGGAAATTCTGATGGATGATAATTCAGAGATTTTTCAGACTGGTCATTCAAGTGGCGATTTAGAACTTCGCGAGGCAATCAAATCCTATTTGCATCAGTCTAGAGGTGTTATCTGCAGCAGTCATCAGATCATACTTGGATCAGGAATGGAATATTTGTTATTGTTATTATCCCAGATTTTTGATAAAATGCCCGTTGTAGCGATGGAAAATCCAACTTATATGCAGGCGTATCGTGTTTTTTCACAACTTGGATTTGATGTGCGGGCGATTGGGATGGATGAGGCGGGGATGATGATTCAGGATTTGCATGAATCTAAGGCAGAAATTGCCTATGTAACGCCTTCTCATCAATATCCGACAGGAATTGTCATGCCAATCAACCGAAGAAACGCGCTGTTAAATTGGGCATATGAGGATGAATCGCGATATATCATAGAAGATGACTACGATAGTGAATTTCGCTATCAGGGAAAACCGATTCCTTCTCTGCAAGGAAATGATAAAAAAGGAAAAGTTATTTACATGGGAACTTTTTCGAAAGCGATTGCACCAGCAATTCGAGTTGGCTATATGGTATTGCCCAAATCATTGCTTTCGGTATATCAGGAAACGGTTTCTTTTTATTCCTGTACGGTTTCCCGCATTGACCAGGCAATTTTAAGCGGGTTTATTCGTGAAGGATATTTTGAACGTCATTTAAACCGCATGAGAGCATTATACAAAGGAAAAAATCATTTTTTACTGCAACAGTTGAAACTGTTTGGCGATGACATCGTCATTCGCGGTTCGAGTGCGGGACTGCATGTTTTAGTAGAGTTTAAAGGAATCAAGGATCATCAAGAGTTCCAAAATCGTTTATTGGAGCAGGGAGTCAGGTTACAGCCGATTTCCAATTATTATATTGATGGAAAACCGAAAAAGGAATGTTATGTTTTGGGGTTTGCCCGTTTAAGAGAAATTCAGATAGAAGAGGGAATTTTAATTATAAAAAATCTTTATGATAAAATCAGAATACGAAAGGAAGAGTAAACGATATGTCAGAGAAAGATCATACATATGATACAGAACGATTCTGTTATGTATGTAAACGAAGTGAAAAACAAACCGGAAAGTTAATTAAACTGCCAAATGACATTTATGTTTGTCCAGATTGTATGCAAAGAAGTATGGACATGATGAACAATGGATATTTTGGTAATTTTGATTTTGATCAGATGGATTTTAATCAGATTAACGATATGATGAAAGGTATGCGTCCGCAGCCAGAAGTGAAGAAGAAAAAGAAAGAAGAGCCAAAAGAAGAGCCAGAACCACTGGATTTAAAGAAGATTCCTGCTCCACATCAGATCAAAGGTCAGTTAGATGACTATGTGATTGGTCAGGAATATGCCAAAAAGGTGATTTCTGTTGCTGTGTATAATCATTATAAGCGTGTGGTAACAAACACGATGGATGAAATTGAAATTGATAAATCCAATATGATGATGATCGGGCCAACCGGAAGTGGTAAAACCTATCTCGTAAAGACATTGGCACGATTGTTAAATGTGCCTTTGGCAATTACAGATGCGACATCGCTTACAGAAGCCGGATATATTGGAGATGATGTGGAAAGTGTGTTGTCTAAATTATTACAAAATGCAGATAATGATGTCGAAAAAGCAGAACGCGGTATTATTTTTATTGATGAAATTGATAAAATTGCAAAGAAACAAAATGCCCACAGCCGTGATGTCAGTGGAGAAGCTGTTCAGCAAGGATTATTAAAACTGCTAGAAGGTGCAGATGTAGAAGTACCAGTTGGAGCGACAAATAAAAACGCAATGGTTCCGATGACAACCATTAACACGAGAAATATTTTATTTATCTGTGGAGGGGCATTCCCAGATTTGGAAGGAATTATCAAAAAGCGTTTAACAAAGCAATCTTCCATCGGATTTAATGCTGATTTAAAAGATAAATATGACAGAGATAGCAATATTCTGAGCAAAGTTACAGTAGATGATCTGCGTGAATACGGAATGATCCCAGAATTTTTAGGACGTTTGCCAGTGGTATTTACGCTGCAGGGTTTAACCAAAGAAATGCTTGTTCAGATTTTAAAAGAACCCAAAAATGCAATTCTGGAGCAGTACAAAAAATTATTAGAATTAGATGAAGTAAAATTGGAATTTGAAGATGCTGCATTAGAGGCAATTGCAGAAAAGGCTTTAGAGAAGAAAACCGGAGCCAGAGCTTTGCGAGCAATCATTGAGGAATTTATGCTTGATATTATGTATGAGATTCCGAAAGATGATGCCATTGGCTCCGTGATGATTACGCGCGAGTATATTGAGGGTAAGGGAGCACCAGTGATCACAATGCGCGGAACAGATGTGCCAAGATTGACACAATAAAAGCGGGTGTTTCATAGAATGATAAAAAACGGGTTTTTATCATGAGTAGTACTTGCGACAGTGATGTTTTTTATGGTGAAGAATATTATGATTTTTTAGCAGAATATGGCGGTACCTATTATGACTTTCAAAAGGAATATGGTGCCGTCTGTTCTTTTCCAATCAGCTATTGGATTGCCTCTGTCTACTTAACAAGAGGAGAACGGGAACGTATTCCTTATGAGGTTGTACCATTCACTTACATTCCACAATGTTTTGGCTTGATGGATGTCGAAGCACTAGATGAAATGGGTGTTTTGCAGGTACAGCGAAGTGCGCTAAATTTAACCGGTGCGGGTGTTTTAGTCGGAATTGTTGATACTGGTATCGATTATCAGAATCCAGCCTTCCGCTATGAAGATAATAGTAGTAAAATTTACTCTATTTGGGATCAAACAGACCGCACGGGTACATTACCGAGAGGATTTCTTTATGGAAGTGAATATACGAAAGAGCAGATTGAACAGGCCTTAAATAGTGATTCGCCGTTAGAAATTGTTCCATCGACAGATGATATTGGGCATGGCACTTTTATGGCAGGTACAGCAGCGGGAAGAAGAAATCAAGAACAAGGATTTAGTGGTGCAGCACCAGATGCCGATCTGATCGTGGTAAAATTAAAAGAGGCGAAGCAAAATTTGCGGGATTATTATTTTATTTCAGATAACGCACATGCATATTCGGAAGTAGATATTATGATGGGACTTAGTTATTTGGTTACCAGAGCCGAAGAATTGAAACGACCGATGGTTATTTTTCTAGGTCTTGGAAGCAGTCAGGGTGGACATACCGGGAATGGTTTCTTAAGTGAACATTTAAATCGAATTTCGATTAGAAACGGATATGTGGTTGTTGTGAGTGCAGGAAATGAAGGGAATACCGATCATCATTATCATGGATTATTTACCAATTCTCAGGAGACCGTTGAGCTAAAAGTTGGTCATATGGAGCGTGGGTTCGCATTGGAGTTATGGGGGAAGGCTCCTTACCGTTTTCGTATCCGTCTGGAATCTCCGACAGGGCAGACAACAGAATGGTTGGATGCCGGAATTCGTGGCAGAAGAGAATTTACATTTTTGCTGGAACGTTCGCTAGTATACATTGATTATCAGGTTGTGGACCCATATAGCGGCGATCAGGGAATTTTATTCCGTTTTGATTCTCCTGCGGAGGGAGTTTGGAAAATTATGGTTGCTGAACCACAGTCCGGGGAGAAAGAATATGACATGTGGTTGCCTATTCAGGATTTTGTGGGAAAGGATACGTATTTTTTACGTCCAGATCCATTTACGACAATCACAGCACCAGGGAATACAGCAAATCTTATCACAGTAGCCTCTTATCGACAATCAGACGGTGCTTTTTATGCAGAGAGCAGCCGTGGATATACAAGAAATAAATTGATCAAACCGGAATTAGCGGCTCCGGGTGTGAATATAACAGGTATTTTATTGCGTAATCAATTCGGAACAAAAAGTGGTACGAGTGTATCGGCGGCACTAGTTGCAGGCATGGCTGCGGATTTTCTTCAATGGGCAATCATAGAAGGGAATGATCCTTTGATCTCTACGATTGGAGTTAAAAATTATTTTATTCGTGGTGCAAGAAAAGATTCTAACCGCACGTATCCCAATCAGGAATGGGGATATGGAAAAGCTGATTTATTTGAAGTCTTTTTGGAAATTCGATAATAAGAAAAGTATTAGGGCATCCTCTGGAAAAAGGATGCCCTGACTGTTTTTCTATATTCGAAATTATTTAGACGTATTGCTTCCGGCATTTCGTTTTGCTCGCATACGCATGGTTGTATCTAAAATTTTCTTTCGGATACGGATATTTTCCGGTGTGATTTCCAATAATTCATCGGTATCAATAAATTCAAGTGCCTGCTCTAAACTAAGAATTTTTGGCGGGGTTAATTTTAAGGCCTCATCTGCACCGGAGGAACGAGTATTTGTCAGATGTTTTGTTTTACATACATTGATTTCTATATCATCTGTTTTACCATTCTGACCAACAACCATGCCACCGTATACCTTTTCACCGGGACCAATGAATAAAGTTCCACGTTCTTGAGCAATAAATAATCCATAAGTGATTGATTCTCCAGATTCATAAGCAATTAAGGAGCCTTGCTTGCGGTACTGGATATCTCCTTTATATGGCGCATAGCCATCAAATAATGTATTGATGACACCGGTTCCTTTGGTATCGGTTAGGAAATCTCCACGATAACCGATCAGACCACGGGATGGAATGGAAAATTCTAAACGGGACTGTCCGGTATTATTGACGGTCATATTTTGTAATTCGCCTTTTCTCTGACTTAATTTTTCAATGACTGTACCGGAAAATTCTTCTGGCACATCGATGATTGCTGTTTCCATTGGTTCCAATAATTTTCCTTTTTCATCGCGTTTATATAAAACTTCCGCTTTGCTGACCGCAAATTCATAGCCTTCACGGCGCATATTTTCAATCAAAACGGATAAATGCAATTCACCACGACCAGAAACCTTAAAAGTATCCATATCGTCAGTTTCTTCCACACGAAGACTGACATCCGTGTTTAATTCACGCATCAGACGATCACGCAAATGACGGGAGGTGATATATTTTCCCTCACGACCAGCGAGTGGTGAGTCGTTTACGATAAAGTTCATAGAGATTGTAGGTTCAGAGATTTTTTGGAATGGAATCGCAACTGGATTTTCTGGCGCGCATAAGGTATCACCAATATGGATATCAGAAATACCAGATATTGCTACGATAGAACCAATACCAGCTTCTTTGACATCCACTTTATTTAAACCATCAAATTCGTACAGTTTGCTGATTTTTACTTTTTGGCATTTATCAGGTTCATGGGCATTAACGATTACGCAGTCCTGATTTACTTTAATAGAACCATTGTCAA
This sequence comes from Lachnospiraceae bacterium, assembly GCA_030523275.1. Classification (GTDB taxonomy): domain Bacteria; phylum Bacillota; class Clostridia; order Lachnospirales; family Lachnospiraceae; genus Fimousia. The sequence goes on along the minus strand of JAUNIX010000002.1, from coordinate 141,211 downwards.
CTTTACCAACACCAATACGACCAACATATTCGTTATAGTCGATTGTACTGATCAATACCTGAGTTTCAGCTTCCGGATCTCCGGTTGGCGCTGGAATATGGTCGATGATCGTCTGTAACAATGGTTTCATATCTGTCATCTCATCGTCGAGACTAAGTCCGGCAATTCCGGATTTTGCTGATGCATAGACAAACGGACAATCTAATTGTTCATCATCCGCATCTAATTCTAATAATAACTCAAGTACTTCATCTTCGACTTCTTCAGAACGGGCTTCAGGACGGTCAATTTTATTAATGCAGACAATGACTGGTAATTCTAATTCCAAGGCTTTTTTGGTAACAAATTTTGTCTGTGGCATTGGACCTTCAAAAGCATCAACGACAAGAATAACGCCGTCTACCATTTTCAAGACACGTTCTACTTCGCCTCCGAAATCGGCATGTCCTGGGGTATCTACAATATTGATTTTTACATCATTATAAGTAATGGCAGTATTTTTTGATAAAATAGTAATGCCACGCTCACGTTCAATGTCATTGGAGTCCATGACACGTTCCGCAACTTCTTGATTTTCACGGAAAATACCGCTCTGTTTTAGCATTTCATCGACCAAGGTAGTTTTACCATGGTCAACATGGGCGATAATCGCCACATTTCTTATATCTTCTCTGGATGTAATCACTTAAATACACTCCTTCTTAAAAACGTTGTTTGGGTTTCTTCTATAAAAAATAGGAAAAAACGCATTTTGCCTGGTTGACATTCTAGCACAAAAAATAAGGCATTACAAGAAAAAACAGAGATTGCAATGTTCTAAACTTTGAACATAGATTCAGAATCTCCTATTTTTATGTTTCTACTATTCACGAAATCCTACTATTATGGTATACTATCTTCAATATATCAGATGTGAGATGACTCCCACCTCTACAGGTGGTGAGTAACAAGATTTTATCAGTGGGAGTTCAATCTCCCATCTGATATATGCTCCGCGAGGATGCGCAGGGATTCGGATATGTATTATGTCAGTGAAAACTGACCCGAATCCCGCGCCAAGACTCGCGAGTCTTGAATTTAAAATGATATGTGGGGTGATTATGTGAACGCAATGGATTTATTACAAAAATTAAAGAAAGAAAAAATCTTAACAAAGGAAGAATTCATTTTTTTATTAGAACATAGAGAAGAAGTGCGCGAAGAAGCAACCAAATTGGCAAGAAAACTTGGAGATGAATGGTATGGCAAATCTGTCTATCCTCGTGGACTGGTGGAATTTTCAAATTATTGTAAAAATAATTGTTATTACTGTGGAATTCGAGCAGCGAATGCTAATGTCAAGCGTTATCGTTTGACGAAAGAAGAAATTATGTCAGCTTGTGAAAATGGTTACCAACTTGGTTACCGCAGTTTTGTCTTTCAGAGTGGAGAAGATCCCTACTATAATATAGATCGTATGGAAGATATTGTAGCTACCGTGCGAGAGAAATATCCTGAATGTGCGATTACGTTATCCATTGGAGAATTAGACCGTGAACGATATCAGCGGTTGTTTGATGCAGGTGCAGAACGTTATTTACTGCGACATGAGACAGCGAATGAAGAACATTACAAAAAGCTTCATCCAGGTAGTATGTCATTAACATATCGAAAACAATGTTTATATGATTTAAAAGAAATTGGATATTGGGTTGGAACTGGTTTTATGGTTGGAGCTCCTTATCAGACACTGGAAAACATTGCAGAAGATTTATTGTTTATCAAAGAATTGGATCCACATATGGCAGGGATTGGACCATTCATTCCACATCATGATACAAAGTTTAAAGATGAACCGGCAGGAAGTGTTGAACTGACCACTTTTTTGATCAGTATTCTGCGAATTATGAAGCCAAATTTATTGATTCCAGCAACAACTGCATTGGGAACGATTGATCCAAAAGGAAGAGAAGCAGGTATTTTGGCAGGAGGAAATGTCATGATGCCGAATCTGTCTCCAGTGGTTGTGCGCAAGGATTATGAATTATATGATAACAAAATATGCACCGGTGAGGAGGCGGCAGAATGTTTTCATTGCCTTAGCAGGAGAGTAGAATTGATCGGGTATCACTTGGATTTTTGTCGTGGTGATTATAGGGAATAAAAAAATTAAAAAAATATACATAAAAAACGTAAATATTAAATATAATTTACTTAGAAGGTTAATTATACAAACAGTTTTGAAATTTGATTGACATTTTAAAATTCATTTTGTATGATACCAACTAGTAAAGACAACGGCGTCGAGAGAACCCAAAATGAAAGTTCTCATCGGCGCCCTTTCTTTTTTAAAGGAGGAAAATATTATGACAAACGAAGTAATGCAATTAGTTTCAGACAATGTGTTTGGTGTCTGGTTTTTGATTGGTGCTGCATTGGTATTTTGGATGCAGGCAGGATTTGCAATGGTGGAAGCCGGATTTACCAGAGCAAAAAATACTGGTAATATCTTGATGAAAAACTTAATGGATTTCTGTATCGGTACAGTGATGTTCATTTTGATTGGTTTTTCATTTTTACTTGGTGAAGATTTCCTTGGTTTTATTGGAAAACCTGGATTTGATATCTTTACCTCTTATGCAAATTTTGATTTTTCAAGTTTTGTATTTAACCTTGTATTCTGTGCGACAACAGCAACGATTGTTTCCGGAGCAATGGCAGAGAGAACAAAATTCTTATCTTACTGCGTTTATTCGGCTGTTATTTCTGCGTTAATTTATCCAATCGAAGCGCACTGGATTTGGGGCGGTGGCTGGTTAGCTCAGATGGGATTCCATGATTTTGCTGGTTCTTGTGCGATTCATATGGTAGGTGGTACTTGTGCTTTGATCGGTGCGAAAATACTTGGACCTCGTATTGGTAAGTTTACAACTGACAAAGATGGCAAAGTGACAAAAGTAAATGCGATTCCAGGACACAACTTAGCACTCGGTGCCCTTGGATGCTTCATCTTATGGCTTGGTTGGTATGGATTTAATGGTGCTGCTGCCGTTACCATTCCACAGCTTGGTTCTATTTTCTTAACAACAACCGTAGCTCCAGCAGTGGCAACCGTTGTATGTATGATTTTCACATGGGTAAAATACGGTTATCCAGATGTATCTATGTGCTTAAATGCTTCTTTAGCAGGTTTGGTAGCAGTCACTGCTCCATGTGATGTTACAGATTGTTTTGGTGCTGCAATCATTGGTGCTGTTGCCGGTGTATTAGTTGTATTCGGTGTATGGCTGTTAGATTATAAATTACATATTGATGACCCGGTTGGTGCTGTTGCTGTTCATTTTATGAATGGTATTTGGGGAACGATTGCCGTTGGTTTATTTGCAACAAAATCTGCACCAGAAAGTGAATTGGTTGGTTTATTCTATGGTGGTGGATTTAAATTATTAGGAATCCAGTTAGTTGGTCTGATTTCTGTTATGGCATGGGCAGTTGTGACGATTACAATTACTTTTTTAGTGATTAAGGCGATTTTTGGTCTTCGTGTCGATGCTGAAGAAGAAATTACAGGTTTGGATGCGGTAGAACATGGTCTTGCAAGTGCATATGCGGACTTTGCTTTAACATCAAGCATTAACAACTTCTCTTCTCAGGCAAATATTGAAATTCCTGCAGATGCAGTTCCGATTGATGAGGCGGTTCCTGTACAGGTTCGTACTCCTGATCCATCCATTGCGACTGCAAGTGATGTAAGTATTACAAAAATTACAATTTATGCAAAACAGAGTCGTTTCGATGCGTTGAATGAAGAAATGGCTAAGATTGGTATTAAGGGTATGACAGTGACAAATGTACTTGGTTGTGGTGCTCAGCACGGTAGAGTCAGCCAGTACCGTGGTGTTACAATGGATCTCAATTTATTACCTAAGATTCAGGTAGATATCGTTGTTAGTAAAATCTCTCCAAGAATCGTGATTGATGCAGCAAAGAGAGCTCTTTATACTGGTCACGTTGGAGATGGTAAGATTTTCGTATACAATGTTGAAAATGCAATTCGTATCAGCTCGGGTGCAGAAGGATATGATGCGTTAGCGGATTAATGGATAGATACCTTTTAAATATTATATATCTCATCTTACTTTAAAATACTTATTTCGTTTGACATCCACTATGGAGAAATCTATAGTGGATGTTTTTTTGTTTCATAGGAAATTACGTTGTAATTTCCTATGAAACAAAAAACGCTCCGCGAAGGATCGCACTGCGGTGGAAAGGAAGTATGTCGCTAATGCGACCCACCGCAGGCGGAGAATCCTGCGGAGCAGGATTCTTTTTTGTCAGGTTTTCATCAGAAAAAAAGAATTATATAATAAAGATAGTTAAGGCAGGTGATGTTTGATGGATGAGAGAATTGTATATTTGTTATACCATCGTCCGAATAAAGGGATTCAATTGGCGATGGATGCATATGGAAATTTGTGTTATTCCCTTATTTATGGGAGATTGGCTTCCTGTGCATCAAAAGAAGATATCGAGGAATGCATCAGTGATGTATTCACAACTCTTTATCGTAATCGAGATCAGATTGATCTGACAAAAGGTACGTTAAAAGCATATCTGGCAAAAATAACACTCAATAAAGCAGCAGATTATTATAAAAAAATTGCCAGGCAACAAAGTTATGAATCGGAACTGAATCAAAAAAGGGGGAATAGTGTTGCTGATATAAGTAATCAGACGGTGGATAAAAAGGTATTGATTGATGCTTTAAAAACACTGGGTGAACCGGATTATACTATTTTTATCTGGAAATATTTTTTTGGTTATACTTCGAAAGAAATTGGAACAAAACTGGAAATGAAGCCGAATACCGTGGATAAAAAAATTTCGCGTGGACTAAAAAAACTTCGTCTGATATTGGAAGGAGGGAAAAGCAATGACTGATAAATATTTAGAGCGGGAATTATTTGATTTAGATAAAGATTGTGACCTTCAAACTTTGGATTGTCTGTTAGAAGAGATTGTCATGCCCAAAACGATGGATTCTCAAATGAAACAAAGAATTCGAAAAAAAGTAAATATAAATACGAATAGAAAAAGAAAATTGCCATATATTGCAGCCGCTTGTATTTTGATTTTGCTGATTCTATTTCCAAATAGAGCGACTGTCATTGCTAAGATCCAAAGTCTATTTTCATTTATTCCAGGCGTTGGAATTTATGAAAAGCAAGTTTCTTCTTGGCAGATTGAACCGTCAAAAGAAGCGATGCATTTGAATAATGGATGGGATGTTTCGATAAAGCAGGGTTTTTATTTAAATGGTATGTTATATCTTGATTTGATTTATAAATATGAAACCCCAAAAGATACCTCTACAATGACTCAAAAAGAGTTTGAGAAGATTCCAGGAATTGAAAAAGATGGAGAACATGCTTTATCCTATTCCCTGAACACAAAATCGATGGAAATCACAGATCAACTTCAATCAGATGGAATGCGTATAAGTGCCCATGGTATGGAGACAGAAATGTATGATGTGGAATGCAAGAAAAATTATTTAACCACATCTGTAAAAGTGACATTAGAATATTTTACAAAACAAGACGAAGAAATACTTTCGACGAAACGGGCAGAAGGTATCTATATCCAGACAGAGAATCAATCGAAGTTATTAGAATTTCAAACAAAAACAACACCGAAATTTGAAAATTTATCAGATATTGGATATTATCAGACTTCATCTGGATATTCTGTCATTGCTGTGCCAAAACAAACGAAGAAAAAAACATCGATTGATGTATATGTAGCCAATTCGGATGATGATCCGGTAATGCTTCCTTCTGTGTTGTATGGTTTTTCGGCAAAAGATTTTCAGGAACCGGAAGATTCTCACGCAATACTAAGTGATGGAAGCAAAAAATATAAAAATACAAATTATGTTAGTGCTGACATTCATGCAACTTATGAATTTGATTTGCCTGAGAATATAGATTTGAGTAGATTTCAATTAAAAATCCCGTATTTGTTAGTGAAAAATGAAGACGATATACAGGAATTCAAAATTCCAACAAATATTGGTGCCCAAAAAGTCAAACTAGATCAGGAACTTACTTTTAAAAAAGGGAATGCCAAAATGAAAAACATTCAAAGAAAAAGAGTAGAAAATTTAGGAGGACAAAAAACAGAGGCATTGGTAATTGAAATGGAATTGCAAGGAAATATGAAAGAGTTGTCCCTTTACAATTTGAGTTTATTTAGTCCTGCAAATTCGTATGCTCCTATCATTCCGTCGTTTAAAGGAAATGATTCTGCCTGTGAAATTGTGATACCAATCAACGAGGAGATAGAAAAAAATGAGGAGTTGACTTTACAAGCCTCTCCAATCTATAAACTTCACGGAGACTTTACATTGAAATTTTGATTAAAGCAAAGCGGTTAGACTTTCATTCTTGCTACAATATTCTGAATATGCTATGATAAAAAATACACAAACATTTTACAGAAGAGAGTAGGGAAAAATGATGGAAGAGCAGGTAAGGTTAGAAGAAAACAAAATGGGAGTTATGCCGATTAATAAGCTTTTGATCAGTATGTCGATACCGATGATGATCTCTATGTTGGTGATGGCTCTTTATAATATAGTTGATAGTATCTTTGTTGCAAAACTAAATGAAGACGCTCTGACAGCGGTATCACTTGCATTTCCGATTCAAAATTTGATGATTGCTTTTGGAACAGGAACCGGAGTTGGTGTCAATGCTTTGTTATCTCGTTCCCTGGGAGCGAAAGATACCGAATATGCAAATAAGATTGCGAATAATGGTTTGAAACTTTCCATCTTTACGTATGCGGCATTTGCAATTTTGACTGGAGTTTTGGGCGGTTTTTATTTCCGGGTGCAGACGAATAATCAAGCGATTCTGAATTATGGTATCAGTTATATTCATATTGTTGGCGTGATGTCCTTTGGGATGTTTTTGCAGATGATGAGTGAGAAATTGTTGCAGTCGACTGGAAAAACAATTTATACGATGATTACACAATTAATAGGTGCAATTACGAATATTATTCTTGATCCGATTTTGATTTTTGGGTTATTTGGTTTTCCAAGATTGGAAGTTGCCGGAGCAGCAGTTGCAACGGTAGCCGGACAAATCCTTGCTGGAATTGTAGCTTTATTATTCAATATGAAATATAATCAAGAAATCGAAATTAATTTAAAGAAATATAAACTTTCCAGTCATGTTGTGGGACATATTTATAGTATCGGTGTGCCATCGATTATTATGGCATCTGTTAGTTCCGTTATGACATTTGGTATGAATAAGATCTTGATGAGTTTTACAGCGACAGCTACCGCAGTTTTTGGTGTATATTATAAATTGCAAAGCTTTGTATTTATGCCAGTTTTTGGATTGAATAATGGTATGGTTCCAATTGTTGCTTATAATTATGGTGCCAAAAAGCCAGATCGTATCACAAAAACAATTCAATTAAGTATTATTTATGCAGTATCAATCATGCTGGTTGGACTTGTAATCATGCAGATGTGTCCGGTAGCTTTATTAAAGCTGTTTAGTGCATCTGATTCGATGCTTAGCATTGGGGTTCCAGCATTGAAAACAATCAGTTTCAGTTTTATTTTTGCCGGCTTTTGTATCGTATGTTCTTCGGTATATCAGGCTTTTGGACATGGAGTATTGAGCCTTTTAGTATCTTTGATTCGTCAGCTTGCAGTTTTATTGCCAGCAGCTTATATTCTTTCAAAAATTAATGGCTTAGATGCCATCTGGTGGTCATTTCCAATTGCAGAAGTGGCATCGGTTATTTTATGTACTAGTTTTTTGATTCATGTATACCGAAAGGAAATCAAACCTTTGTGGAATTAAACGCTGAAAGGAAATGGAATGGATATTTTATTTGCAAAACAGGCATTTAAAGATTATTTAACGCAATATGATCATGAAAATGATAAAATAAAATTAAAGATTGTACATACGTACGGTGTGGTAAATTGTATGGATGAAATTACAAGGCGTATGGAACTTCCGGATGAAGAAAGAGATTTGGCACGTTTGATTGCTTTACTCCATGATATTGGTCGTTTTGAACAGTTAAAACGATTTGACAGTTTTGAAGCCGATGTGATGGATCATGCAGCTTATGGAGTGCAAATTTTATTTGAAGAGGGAATGATTCGGCAATTTATCAAAGAAGATTTCTATGATGAGATCATTAAATTAGCGATTGCCAAACACAGTGATTATGAATTGAGTGGGATTGATGACAAAAGAACACTTCTGCATGCAAAATTAATTCGAGATGCTGATAAATTAGACAATTGCAGGGTAAAATTAGAAGATAAAATTGAGACGATGCTCGATTTAAGTGCTGATGAAGTTGGAATGCAGACAGTATCTTCGGAAATTTTAAATCAAGTATCACAGAAGAAAGCAATTTTTCATCCAATGCGAAAGACTAAAATGGATTATTGGGTCTCTTATGTTGCCTACTTTTTTGATATTAACTTTAAAGAAACTTTGGAAATTATCGATGAACATCACTATGTTGATCGCATTATCGACCGGATTCCATATGGAAATTCTAAAACGGCCAGTGATATGGAAAAAATTCGCAATATGATAAATGGATACATAAAAAGCAGGATTTGATTGACTCTTTTATTTAAAAAATCAAAAACAAAACTGACGATGGGACGATGTTCGACGGTTGGATATGTTATCTTACTGTCGGCAAATTCAATTGTCAGTTTTTTTATTTTATAGGAAATTACGTTATAATTTCCTATGAAACAAAAAACGCTCCGCGAGGATGCGGCCAGATGTATAGTAAAGAATATGTGTTTAACATAGCAAATTTATAAGATACTATCTTTGATCAGATTTTCATAAGATTCTTTTGTCATAACTTGTTTGAGTACTTTGATTGCCTGTTCATATTCATTTATGGCAGTGCCGTATGTATCGGTACGGCAAAGCTGAAAGCCAAAATCATGATATAGTTTAATCGCTTGATATGAACTTGGTTGCGTATGAAGGTAGATGGGTTCATTCGGATTCTGATTTTCAAAGAGTTGTAAGATCAGTGTAATAAGAATGCGAGCAAATCCTTGTCCAGCAAAAGTATCGGAAACGGCAAGCCAATGTAGAATAGGAATGGACATGGCCGATTTATAAGATTGCCATGCCATACATGTTCCGATATACTGTTGTGTATTTTTATTTTTTAAAAATAGACAGTGTTCCTTTAATGATTCTTTGTGATCTCCGAAACGATCGATAAAATAATCGATGGTTTCCTGATCTGTTTTAGTAGAAAATTCACCGGCTTCTTTTTGAATATCTTTCCATATTTCTTCCATACCGTCTTTATAATATTCTATTATAACATTTTCTGGTAATTCACGAAATGCATCATGTTGAATACAGTCACAGCGCATAATGATACTATGATATTCGATGGATGTGTCGACCATGATCAAATCCTCCTTGTATAGCTTCTCGTTCTATTTTGTGTTACGAAAATTATATAATATGGGTTAATTTTATTCAACAGAATGAAAGAAAAATAACAAAATGGTTGACAACTATCCTTGTCAATGATACACTATATTTGACAAGAAAAGTTGTCAAAATGACAAGAATTGTTGGAAATGGGGCTTTATTAAGAAATATGGAGGTGATTGCATGCCATTGTATAACCGGTTAAAGGAATACCGTGCAAGGATTGGTGTAAATCAACAGCAGATGGGCAAGCTGGCAGGGGTGTCCAGGCAGACTATTAGTCAGATTGAACGGGGAGATTATTCACCGTCTGTCACTTTAGCACTAAAGATTGCAGGAGTCTTTGAGGTACAGGTAGAAGATATTTTTTGGTATGAGGAGGATAAAGAAGATGACAAATAGAAAGAATGAGATTAGAAAAGAAAATAGAAGATCAATTCCATTATTTTTGGTACTTATTGTCATTGGTGGGATTGTTGGCGGCCTGATCGGATTTTTTGGAACTTATTTTGAGGATAGTTTAAATATCGGAATTCAATATTTAGTTGATTATTTGCCAATGATTATTTTTGGTATTATGTTGCTGTTTGCATTTGGTACACAAGCATTAGGCTGGCCGATCTATATGCATTGCCGTAAGAAATTAGAATTATGGGATGGCGAGGAGGATGCAACACCGAGACAGATTAATCTTTCTATCGGATATCTGATGTGGGGAATCACAGTGAATATTATTATTGCCTTTCTAAGTTTTTCTGTTTCTATTACTTATGGTTTTATGAACTATTTTGTGGCCGGAATATTCACGGTGGCAGTCATAATTTTTATATTAGATTTATTCTTGACCATTTTTTTACAGCAAAAGTTGGTGGATTTATTAAAAGAAATGAATCCGGAGAAAAAGGGCAGTATTTATGATGTCAAGTTTCAATCAAAATGGCTTGAAAGTTGCGATGAAGCGGAAAAACTGCAAATATATCAATCGAGTTGGGCATCGTACCGGGTGATGAGTCATGTATATATCTTTGCCTGGATGATAACGTTTCTTGCTAATCTGTTTTTTGATGTAGGAATTTTTTCTACTGTTATCATTTCTGTTTTATGGCTGATTCACTCTAGTGTTTATTGTTATAAATCCATTCAATTGGATTCATCGTCAATAATGTAAGAAATTGATCGAAAAAAGAATACCTTAACCTGCATACTTCGAAGAAAAAAGGCAGAAACTAGACAAAAATAGAAAGTCTAAATTTGCCAGTTGCCACATAGATTATATCGTACATTTTATACAAGAAGGGAGAAATAAGAATGACAAATCAGGCAATTGTAGCAGGTGAGGTAATTACAGGATTTCAGTTTAGTCACGAAATTTTTGGAGAAGGATTTTATACTTTAAAGGTAAAGGTACAGAGGCTAAGCGAGGCATCAGACGAAATTCCATTATTGATTTCTGATCGTTTGGTAGATGTAACACAAAATTACATAGGAAAAAAATTGGAAGCAAGGGGACAGTTCCGTTCTTATAATAAACATGAAAATGATAAAAATCATTTGATTTTATCATTATTTGTAAGGGAATTAGAATGGATTGACAGCTATGAAAATCGAAAACCGAATTATATTATGCTGGATGGATATATCTGTAAAGAACCTGTTTATCGTATGACACCACTTGGGAGGGAAATTTGTGATATTCTTTTAGCAGTAAATCGTGCCTATGGCAAATCTGATTATATTCCATGTATTTGCTGGGGAAGAAATGCACGTTTTGCAGGTAATTTAGAGATTGGTTCTCATATTCAGATACTTGGTAGAATACAAAGCAGAAAGTATCAGAAAAAGGTTGGAGAGAATGAAATGATTTCGAGAACAGCATATGAAATATCTGTTAATAAATTAGAAATTAAAGAAGAATAGTTGGATTTTTGCAGTAATTGTGATACAATAAATCGATAATATGATGATTATACACGTTGAGGTGAAAGTATGGAAGGACAAGTAGAAGTCTTCTGTGGCTCAGGAAGAGGAAAGACTGCTGCTGCTTTGGGAATCTGTATTCGAGCAGCCAGTCATGGGAAACAGGCGATCATCGTTCGCTTTTTAAAGGGAAAAGATTCAGCACAGCTTGAATATCTAAAAAAACTGGAACCGGAAATTCAGCTTTTTACATTTGAAAAGCAGAACAAATGTTATGAAGATCTAACCGAGGCGGAGAAAGAAGAGACATACAATAATATCCGTAATTCTGTAAATTATACAAATAAGGTTATTGATGCCTGTCAGTGTGATTTGCTTGTTTTAGATGAAGCACTGGGATTAGTTGAGTTAGGACTGATCGAGGTAGAAGAATTAATCTCATTTATTCAGAAAAAAGATGATGATATGCAGATGATCTTTACCGGAAGAAAACTTCCGCAGAAGCTCGAACCGTGGGTGGATAATATTTATTGTGTCAACACAGAAAAAGAAAATTAAAATACGTAAGAGTAAGAATAGAAGGAGGTTGTTGAAGTATGGCAATTTTTGAAGGGGCAGGCGTGGCTTTGATCACACCATTTCATACAGATGGATCTGTAGACTATGCAAATTTAGAGAAAACAATCGATTATCAGATTGAAAATGGCACAGACAGCATCATTATCTGCGGTACAACAGGAGAGGCATCGACAATGTCTCATGATGAACAGTTAGAGGTTGTAAAAGCATGTGTTGACCATGTGAATAAGCGTATTCCGGTTATTGCAGGTGCAGGTTCTAATTGTACAGAAGAAGCCATTTATCTTGCTGAAAAATCAGCACAGATTGGAGTGGATGGATTACTCGTGGTAACTCCATATTATAATAAAGCAACACAGGGTGGATTGGTAAAATACTACACTGAGATTGCAAAGGCTTCTGATACACCAGTCATTATGTATAATGTTCCAGGTCGTACCGGATGTAATATTGCGCCAGAGACAGCAGCAAAATTAGTGAAAGATGTCGATACAATTGTTGGTATCAAAGAGGCAAGTGGTAATATTTCTCAAGTTGCAAAACTAATGAGTTTAACACAGGGAGATATTGATTTATATTCTGGAAATGATGATCAGATTGTTCCGGTATTATCTTTAGGTGGTAAAGGTGTTATTTCTGTATTATCGAATGTAGTACCAGCCGAAACTCATGAAATTGTGGCAAGCTATCTTGCTGGTGATGTTAAGAAAAGTTGTAAACTTCAATTAAAATATATGGATTTGATCAATGCATTATTCTGTGAAGTAAATCCAATTCCAGTAAAAAGAGCAATGGCAGAACTAGGATTTTGTACAGGAACTGTTCGTGGACCATTGACAGAAATGGAACCAGCAAATGCAGATAAGATGATTGCAGAAATGAAAAAATTAAATATTCTTTAAGAGGTACAAATGATGATAAAATTAATAATGCACGGTTGTAATGGTGTAATGGGTCAGACAATCTCAAAGATTGTGGAAGAGACCGAAGATGCCGTTATGGTAGCAGGCGTTGATCGCGTGGATGAAGGGAAAAATGATTATCCTGTTTTTACAGATCTCAAAGATTGTGATGTAGAGGCAGATGCGATTATCGATTTTTCTGCTGCACCAGCAGTAGATGGACTGTTAGAGTATGCTGTTGAAAAACAGATTCCGGTAGTTGTATGTACAACTGGTCTCACAGATGAACAGCTTGCAAAATTAGAGGAAGCAAGTAAAAAAGTTGCTATTTTACGTTCTGCGAATATGTCATTAGGTGTAAATACATTATTAAAATTAGTCAATACAGCTGCAAAAGTATTAGCGCAGGCTGGTTTTGATATTGATATAGTTGAAAAGCATCATCGAAGAAAACTAGATGCACCATCAGGAACAGCGCTTGCACTTGCAGATGCTGTCAATGAAGCATTAAATAATGAGTATGAGTATGTATATGATAGAAGTGAGCGTAGAATGCAGCGCCCTGAAAAGGAAATCGGAATTTCAGCAGTTCGTGGAGGTACGATTGTGGGCGAACATGAAGTTATTTTTGCCGGACAGGATGAAGTAATTGAGTTTAAGCATACAGCTTATTCTCGAGCAATCTTTGGAAAAGGGGCTGTTAGTGCAGCATTATTCCTTGCAGGAAAACCAGCAGGATTATATAATATGAGCCATGTAATCGGCTAATATAATAAAGATATCGTAGCGGTGATTCCATGGAATCACCGCTTTTGTTATGAAAAATCAGGAGGAAAAATTATGCTATCAGAAAAAGTGCTTGCAATGACAAGGCAAAAATCGATTATTCGTGAAATTTTTGAATATGGAATGGAACGAGCAAAAGTGGTTGGACCGGAAAATGTATTTGATTTCAGCATTGGAAATCCAAGTGTGCCAGCTCCTCAATCAGTGGATGATGCTATTTATGAAATTATGAAAGAATTAGATCCAGTAGAACGTCATGGGTATGCGCCAAATGCCGGTATTCCAGCGGTTCGAGAAACGATTGCTCAATCTTTAAATAAAAGGTTTGATATGGAGTATACTGCAGATAATATTTTTATGACAAATGGTGCAGCAGCATCCCTTGGAATTCTATTTCAATTATTACAAAATGATGAGAATGATCAAATTATTACATTTGCACCATATTTTCCGGAATATCAGGCCTACGCAGTTTCTGCCGGCATTCACTTAGAGGTAATTCCAGCGGATGTAACTTCATTTCAGATTAATTTTGAAGTATTAAAAGAGAAGCTAAATGAGCATACAAAGGCTATTTTGATCAATTCACCGAATAATCCTTCTGGTGTTGTCTATTCAAAAGAGACGATTCAGAAATTAGCCACTTTATTAGAAGAAAAACAAAAAGAATATGGACATCCAATTTATATCATTTCTGATGAACCGTATCGTGAAATTGTATATGATGGATTTGAAATATCTTATGTACCTCATTTTTATGATAATACATTTGTATGTTATTCATATTCTAAATCATTATCCTTACCAGGTGAACGAATCGGTTATATAGCATATTCAAATAAAATTGCAGATGCAGATATTATTTTAGGAGCACTCGTGCAATCAGCGAGATTATTATCTTATGTCTGTGTACCATCTATGTTTCAAAGAATTGTAGCAAAATGTGTGGATGATACGGCAGATATTTCTATATATGCAAAAAATAAAGAGTTATTTTATCACGCATTAATTGATATGGGCTATGAATGTGTAGAGCCAGGAGGCGCTTTTTATTTGTTCCCAAAAGCGTTAGGTGGTGATGCGACAGCTTTTTGTGAAAGAGCAAAAAAATATGATCTTCTATTAGTGCCAAGTGATAGCTTTGGCTGTCCAGGTCATGTGCGTATCAGTTATTGTGTGGATCCGAAACGGATTGAACGTGCATTACCTTTATTTAAAAAATTAATTGATGAATACAAAGGAGAAAATTAATATGGGTGACTGGAGAAAAAATATTCGTCAGGTTGTTCCATATACACCAGGGGAACAACCAAAGCGAACAAATTTAATTAAACTAAATACAAATGAAAATCCTTATCCACCATCAAAAAAGGTACAGGAAATCATCAATCAGATTGATAACTGGAGATTGTATCCAGATCCTGCAGCAGGGAAATTAGTACATGCATTGGCTGAATATCACGGACTTGGCGATGATCAGGTTTTTGTCGGTGTGGGTTCAGATGATGTTTTAGCGATGTCATTTATGACTTTTTTCAATTCAGAAAAACCAATTTTCTTTCCTGATATTACATATTCTTTTTATGATGTTTGGGCAGATTTGTTTCGAATTCCATATGAAACAAAAGCATTGGATCAAGAATTTAATATTCGTAAAGAAGATTATATGCAACC
This sequence comes from Lachnospiraceae bacterium, assembly GCA_030523275.1. Lineage (GTDB taxonomy): Bacteria > Bacillota > Clostridia > Lachnospirales > Lachnospiraceae > Fimousia. Next base: position 125,850 of record JAUNIX010000002.1, on the reverse strand, counting down.
AAATGGTGGTGTTATTTTCCCAAATCCAAATGCGCCAACCGGAGTATTGGTTGACTTAGATTTTATTGAGGATATTATACAAGCCAATCAGGATGTGATCGTAATCGTCGATGAGGCGTATATTGATTTTGGAGGTGTTTCTGCAAAATCATTATTGAAGAAATATGAAAATCTGTTAGTTGTTCAGACTTATTCAAAATCTCGTGCCTTGGCAGGATTACGAATTGGTTATGCAATGGGAAATCCAGAATTGATCAAAGCATTAAATGATGTAAAATATTCTTTTAATTCATATACCATGAATCAACCATCCATTGCGATTGGTGCTGCTGTTTTAGAAGATGAAGATTATTTTCAGGAGACAATAAAAAAAATCGTGGAGACAAGAGAGTGGTTTAAATCAGAAATGAGAGAGTTAGGATTTTCCTTTGCAGATTCGAAATCGAATTTTTTATTTGTAACCCATAAAACGGTTCCGGCAAAAGCAATTTTTGAGGCGGCAAAAGAAAATGATATTTTTGTCAGATATTTTGATAAACCTAGAATTGATAATTATTTACGTATTACAATTGGTACAGAGGAAGAAATGAAAAGTTTCTTAGCATTCTTGAAAAAATTTTTATAAAGCGAGCGTAATTATAAAATATCTATAAATAAATGTAAAAAATTTACATATCCATTGCATTTTTGTCCATTTAGAGGTAAACTAGGAACACATAAGGCTTACAAAGAAGGGGCAGGTAGAGCAATGATAAGGGGATAGGGCTTGTTCTATGTAATCCTATTTTATGATTAAGTAGGAGGACAGGCACAATGAAGTATGAAGAGTTTGAACAGTTGGTTAAGACTGTTCCGATTGAAGCAGGCGGTAATTATGAGAATAAATGCGATAAGGATGAGGGCATACTAAATTATGAAAAAATACGGTCAAAGATTTTTTATCGGGTGATTTCAGCGAATGGTAATGAAGATTTGCTGAGACGATGTCCGCATATTTCGTTTTATGATATGGCAATTACCTTTCGATGGCTGTTTCATGAAAGCGAATTAGGAATTTCCTCGGCATTGATTGAGAAATCTCACGTCGATGTTTGGGGGATAGAGGAAAAAGACATAATAGAAGCTGCAATTATGAATACGGAAAAGATATTTCCAATTCGAAAGAATAAAATTTTGGATATGATTCAGGGATGGACGGATATTGGAGGGCCAGATTTGCCGTTGTATGTGATGACAAACCGTATTGGTATTAATGGTGCATCAGTCATCTTTTATAAAGATGCATTACAGTCTTTTTACAGAGAAATAGGACAAGATTTTTATATTTTACCTTCGAGCATACATGAAGTTTTATTAATTGGTAAAACGGATGTAAGTCATACCATTGATTTATATGATATGGTTTGGGAAGCGAACCATACAGTCGTCTCGGAGAGGGAATTTCTTTCCAATCAGGTTTTTTATTATGATAGCACAAAGCAAAAAATAAGGATTGTACCAAGATAGAAAGTAGATGATAATTATGAGGCGTTGGGAAATTTATTTAGAAATGATAGTAGAAGTAATTTCATGGATTGTGGGTATTTCTTTATTAATTTATGGACTGCCTAAGCTATTGGGATTTTTTTGGCCGTTTGTAGTCAGTTGGATCGTGACTTTATTGGCAAGACCGCTATGTAATTTTATTGAAAAGAAATTAAAAATTTCCAGAAAATGGGGATCTGTATTAGTGGTTGTTCTTTCTATTTGTTTTGTGGCAGGAATCATTATTTCACTAGGATATTTGATTGGTAGCCAGGCAATGGACTGGGCAGTTAATTTGCCTCATCTTTATCAAGGAGCATTGGAACGTTTGAATGAATTTAACGGAAAAGTATTGCAATCCCATATTTCTGCAATTCCTAAATTAGATGAAGTGATTCATAAGATGATAGATTCCGCAAGTAGTGGTCTGTCATCGCTTGTTAGCAATATTGGGTCTTATGGAGTAAAACATGCAGGAACAATGGTAAAAGGGCTTACAAATGGTTTGATTGGTACGATTGTAATGTTACTTTCCTCTTATCTATTGATTTGTGATCGGGATGAGATTATTCAGGGGTATGAAAAAATCATGCCGGATTATGTCAAAGAGAAAGTTAGTATTTTTTGCAATAATACGCTAGGTGTTTTAGTTAGTTATTGCATGGTACAACTAAAACTTATGATTGTTATTTGGGCCATTTTATGGGTTGGATTTCTTATTTTAAGAATCGAGTATTCCTTTTTGTTTGCCTTTTTGATTTCGCTTTTAGACGTGCTTCCATTTTTGGGAACGGGAACTGCTTTAATACCTTGGGCAATTTATATGGCGATTACGGGAAGGGTTGCTACTTGTGTAGGATTTTTGATTTTATATGTTATTTGTCTGGTGTTAAAACAGGCATTGCAACCTAAGATGATGGGCGATCGTATGGAATTAAATGCATTGGTTACATTAATTTTGATGTATACAGGATTAAAATTAAAAGGAGTCACTGGTTTAATTTTTGCATTGATTTTTGGAATCTTTTTTACGAACTTGTACAAACGAGGAGCTTTTGATTCGACGATCAATCGGTTTAAATACCGGATGACATTACTGCATAATTTAGATAAAGAAAATAAGTGAGGACAACGATGAGTTACGCAGATACATTATTTATTCATATGTGCAAAGATATTATGGAAAATGGATATAGCACGGAGGGCGAAAAAGTTCGGCCCAAATGGGAGGATGGAACTTCTGCTTATACGATCAAGCAATTTGGAGTTGTAAATCGTTATGATTTGAGCAAAGAATTTCCAGCATTAACATTACGAAAGACTTATGTAAAATCCGCGATTGATGAAATTTTATGGATTTGGCAGAGAAAATCTAATAATATTCACGATCTAAAAAGCCATATTTGGGATGAATGGGCAGATAAAGACGGTTCCATCGGGAAGGCATATGGTTATCAGCTTGGAGTCAAACATCAGTATAAAGAGGGAATGATGGATCAAGTTGATCGAGTGATTTATGATTTGAAACATACACCTTATAGTCGTCGTATCATGACTAACATATATGTCCATCAGGATTTACATGAGATGAATTTATATCCATGTGCTTATAGTATGACCTTTAATGTGACACAAAAGAAAGGCCATGATAAATTGACGTTAAACGCAGTTTTAAATCAACGTTCACAGGATATTTTAGCAGCTAACAACTGGAATGTGGTTCAATATTCTGTCTTATTGATGATGATTGCTCAGGTATGCGATATGGAAGCAGGAGAATTGTTACATGTCATTGCCGATGCACATATTTATGACCGCCATATTCCGATCATAAAGGAATTAATTTCCCGTCCGACATATGCGGCACCAACTTTTTGGATGAATCCAGATATTAAGGATTTTTATAAATTTACATTGGACGATTTTAAAATTGAAAATTATGAGGCTGGTCCTCAGATAAAGAATATTCCGATTGCAATTTAACCATATAGGAGGAAAAATGAATTTAATTGTAAATGCAGATCAAAATTGGGGAATTGGAAAGGGCAATCAGCTTTTGGTCCATATACCAAATGATATGAAGTTTTTTCGTGAAACGACAACCGGTCATGTGATTGTAATGGGCAGGAAAACATTAGAAAGTTTTCCAAATCAAATGCCTCTGCCAAAACGGAAAAATATCGTACTTACAACAGATAAAGATTATAATGGGAAGGGTGCTCTCGTTGTTGGCAGTAAAGAAGAATTATTAGAAGAATTAGAAGAATATGATCAAGAAGAAGTGTATATCGTTGGAGGAGAGAGCGTTTACCGCATGATGCTTCCATATTGCGATACCGCTTATGTGACTAAATTAAATTATGCATATGATGCAGACACTTACTTTCCGAATTTAGATCAGATGGATGAGTGGGAACTTGTCAAGGAAAGCGAGGAACAAACATATTTCGATCTGGAATATACATTTCGTGTTTATAAACGGAGATAGTAAAAAGAAGGGAACTTAAGTGCAAAAAGTTCCCTTCTTTTTTTCCGATATGTTGTTGGAGTATGATGATTTTTTTGTGTATATAGATTACCGTAATTCTGCAATGCGGCTGACTGCAACATAGATTTCGCTGATTTTATACCAAGTAGGATAATCCACGACACCCGTAGTTGGAAGACCGAAAATACTTTGAAATTGTCTGACAGAAGCTGCGGTTGCTTCTCCATATCTACCGTCAACTGCAATGGTAGGCATGGAAGGATAGGCTTCCGCAATACGGTTTAATTGTGTTTGCATTTGACGAACTTTTTCTCCGGAAGAACCAATCGTTAGATTACTTCCAGGCCATGAAGCAGGAATGCCGGATATTTGCTCAGCTGTATTAATATACATATCATTTCCATAGTAATAACGTAATATCTCAATGGGAGCATAGCCCTGATCACCGAGGTATTTCGAGCCCCATTGTGTCATCCAACCATTACAAGTCACCCTTTTACCATCACAATATTGCGTTAAAATTGGCTGTGTCACATTTGGTCTGGATAGATAATTAGCAAAAATCTGGTCTACCACTTCATTGATTGTATCAAAAGAATTTTTACCTTTGATCCATTTATGATCATAGGCAGTAGAGGATGTGATTGTAAAATCATAGCCTTTATTGCGATACCATTCCGTGTATACACGGTTTAAGGTAAATGACATGATGGCAAGAACATTGGCTTCGATGGTTGATCTTGGCCAAGTTGCATAGATTTCACAGGAAGCTACATTTTTAATATAATCCTTATATTTTACATAATAATTTGAAGCAGTTGAATCGTTGATCGAACCGTCATGTACAATAATATATTCGGGAATTACGACACGACTCAATACGATTTCGCCTGATTCATCCAAAGGTTTGATTTCTGATTCTGCAATTTTAGGCGGATAGTCTCCAAACAGGGTGTGTGGTCCTATTGTTAATACATCAATTGGATTTGATTGCGCTAATGTAGGTGCGATGCTGACATCCTGTAGTGCTTTGACACCAGACATTAGCTCAGCGCCGGTAATTGTAATTGTCTCAAAATCTGGGGCGGAAACACGGAATGTGTATTCAGCGTATGGCTGATTCTCACTTGGAGACATGGAGTACTCAAGTGGAGGCGTATCAAGGGTAATTGTATCCGTGACTCCATTTCGATCTGTTTTGACAGATTCAATCGTAGAATTTGGATCACCGGTATAAGAAATTTCAATGGTTGCATTTTCAACGGGTAGAGCTCCAATACTGGAATTAACACGAATCTGTAGCTCTCCGTGATCAACCAGATTATTTTGATTTGTTGGCATAGTTGATTCCTGTCAGTGCTTTTGTATTTAGAATATGTAAAAATTAGAAAATAGTTATAAACTATTTATAAACTTCGGCAATTTTTGCAGGAATTGTGATATAGTTACATAGTAAAGAGTCGTTTTTCATCTAAAATGGGAGGATTTTATGCGTAAATATGCAGCTATCGGATTAAGTATTTTCCTATCAGCCGCCTTGTGGGCACACTCGTTTATGGGAGGACACGAGGTTTCTTTTGATGCAGATACGATTGTAGCGCGTGTTGGAGATTGCGATTTGACTGTATCAGAAGTAATGATCCATTTTTTGAATTGGAGAAGTGAAATTGAATCAAGATGGGGAAGCAATATGTGGAACGCTCAGACAGGAACGAATACAGATGGAACTCCGATTACGTATGAAGAAAATATTAAGGATGATATTGCCCAAGAGATAAAAGTCGAAAAAACACTCTATCAGATTGCTCAAAAAAAGAATTTAACATTAACGGATCAAGAAAAAGAAGCGTGTCAGACAAAAGCAGAGTCGTTGATGCGTAGATTTTCGAATGAAGATTTGATTACTTATGCAATCACGGAAGAAAAGGTAACAGCCTATTGTGAAGAAATGCAGCTAGTGGAAAAGCTCTGTTCAAAACAAATGCCAGAAGTAGAATTCGTTATTACGAAAAATATTAAGATGACAACGATAGAAGGGGTTTTATTTCCGGCTTATGAAAATGATGGACAGGGGAATCAGATCCAAGTCGATACATCAACAAAGAAAAAAATACAGAAAAATGCATATGCAGCATTGAAAGAAATACAGACAGGTGTTTCAATAGAGGAAGTCGCTAAAGAATATAAATTGGATTATGCAGGGGAGCAGACATTTCTTTCCTCAAATTTGAATGGGAAACAATGGGAACCAGTCAAAGCCCTTAAAGATGGAGAAACAAGCGAGGTTCTTACGATGGATCAAGGATATGTAATTATTCGAATGGTTCATAAAGTGGATACGGAGAAAATGCAAGCTGCAAAGGAACAGGCTGTTGAAAAACAAAAGCGAGAGATATTTGAAAAATATTATGAAGAGAAATATAAAGATGAATACCGCATGAAAATAGAGGAGGATTTATGGGAGACACTCCCATTGGCGTCAGAGAAATGATGAAGCGTAATTATCAAAAAGAATTAGATCAGATATTAGATACGATGGACAGACCACAGAAATTATTTTTGCATAGTTGTTGCGCCCCATGTAGTAGTTATGTACTAGAATATTTGGCGCAATATTTTGAAATTACAGTGTTTTTTTACAATCCTAATATTTCACCAGAGTCTGAATATCGATATCGGGTCAATGAGATTCAGAGATTGATCAGAGAAAGCAAAGATAACTACAAGTATCCAATTACTTTTGTAGAAGGCGATTATCAGCCGGAAGTTTTTTATCAGATGGCAAAAGGGATGGAAGAATTGCCAGAAAGAGGAGAGCGTTGCTATCATTGCTATGAACAGCGTATGCGGGAAGCGGCGATAAAAGCAGTAGAGGCAGGAGCAGATTATTTTACCACTACCCTTTCCATTAGTCCGATGAAAAATGCGCAATGGATTAATGAAATTGGAGAACGTTTATCACAGGAATTTCATATCAAGCATTTGCCCTCTGATTTCAAAAAAAGAAATGGATATAAAAGATCAATTGAATTGTCGAAAGAATATGATTTATATCGGCAGGATTACTGCGGATGTGTGTATTCGAAAAAAGAACGTGAGCGACAAAAGAGTGCAAAGAAATCACAGGATTCGTAAAAAAATATTAAAAATAGGTTGCAATTTTTTAACTGATGTGTTATTATCTTTACAATTTAGCTAGAAGGTAAAAAAAGAGCTCATTAGGACAATTGTGTTATTATGTATTTTTTGCAAAATAGTGATAACGCTTAGGTTACTATTTCCTAATTTCCTAAATATTGATGCTTCTTTTTTTTTGAGCTTTTTCATATAGAAAGGACAGGTGACACAATGAAGGCGTTTTTGATTCTGGAAGACGGTCAGATTTTTGAGGGCCAGAGCTTTGGTGCTGTCAAAGAGGTAGTGTGTGAAGTTGTATTTAATACTTCTATGACAGGTTATTTGGAGGTGCTGACAGACCCATCTTATCAGGGACAGGGAGTTGTTATGACATATCCATTAATTGGTAATTATGGCATTTGCTATGAGGATATGGAATCAACTCGAGCATGGCCGACAGCATTTATTGTTCGAGAGGTTTCCAGACTGGCGAGCAATTTCCGTAAAGAAGGAAGTCTTGATTCCTTCTTAAAAGATCAAGATGTTCCTGGTATTTATGGAATTGATACCCGTGCCCTTACGAAAATTCTTCGTGAAAAAGGTACGATGAATGGTATGCTTACCACAAACGAGAATTTTGATATCGAGGAAGCCCAAAAGAAAATTAGAGAATACCGAGTGACAGATGCGGTAAAAACAGTGACTTGTAAAGAGACAAGACATTATGTTGGTAATGGGTATAAAGTTGCTTTGTTAGACTTAGGTACAAAAAATAACATTGAGCAGAATTTAGTGCAAAGAGGATGCGATGTGACAGTGTATCCTGCAGATACAAAAGCGGAAACGATTTTAGCTGCAAATCCAGATGGAATCATGCTATCAAATGGACCTGGAGATCCAAAAGAATGTGTCGCTGTGATCGAGGAATTAAAAAAATTATACAATAGTGAGGTCCCAATTTTTGCAATTTGTTTAGGACATCAGTTGATGGCATTGGCAAATGGTGGAGATACAGAAAAAATGAAATATGGACATCGTGGAGGAAATCATCCGGTAAAAGATTTAAAAACTGGAAAGGTTTATATTTCTTCCCAAAATCATGGATATGTAGTGAAAGAAGGCAGTATTGATCGTAACATTGCCGAGGTGGCATTTATCAATGTCAATGATAAAACAGTGGAAGGTCTTCATTACCTGAATAAGAATATTTTGACGGTTCAGTTCCATCCGGAAGCTTGTCCGGGACCGGTTGATTCAAACTTCTTATTTGATGTATTTATGGATATGATGGAGGTGTCTGAATAATGCCAAAAGATAATAATATTAAAAAAGTATTGGTAATTGGTTCTGGTCCGATTGTTATTGGACAGGCAGCAGAGTTTGATTATGCTGGAACACAGGCTTGTCGTTCCTTAAAGGAAGAGGGAATCGAGGTTGTACTCGTAAACTCCAATCCGGCAACGATCATGACTGATAAAAACATTGCAGATAAGGTTTATATTGAACCATTAACAGTAGAAGTTGTTAAGAAATTAATCATAAAAGAAAGTCCAGACAGTGTGTTACCGACTCTTGGAGGTCAGAACGCATTAAATATTGCGATGGAATTAGAAGAGTGTGGATTTTTGAAAGAACAGAATGTCCGCCTGATCGGTACATCTGCAAAGACGATCAAAAAAGCAGAAGATAGACAGGAATTTAAAGATACAATGGAAAAAATCGGGGAACCGATTGCTCCAAGTCAGGTAGTAAATAATGTCGAAGATGGATTAAAATTTGTTGAGATTATCGGTTACCCGGTTGTACTTCGTCCTGCTTATACATTAGGAGGAAGTGGCGGTGGAATTGCAGATAACGAAGAAGAATTTATCTCTATTTTGGAAAATGGTCTGCGTCTTAGCCGTGTAAATGAAGTATTGGTTGAAAGATGTATTGCCGGATGGAAGGAAATCGAGTACGAAGTAATGCGTGATGCAAACGGAACTTGTATCACTGTATGTAACATGGAAAACTTAGATCCAGTTGGTGTTCATACTGGTGACAGTATCGTAGTAGCTCCATCTCAGACATTAGGAGATAAAGAATATCAGATGCTTCGTACATCTGCATTGAAAATTATTTCTGAGCTAAATGTAGAAGGTGGATGTAATGTACAGTATGCATTAAATCCTGATTCATTTGAATATTGTGTTATTGAAGTAAATCCTCGTGTAAGCCGTTCTTCCGCATTAGCATCTAAGGCAACGGGTTATCCAATTGCAAAGGTAACGGCTAAGATTGCTCTTGGATATCATTTGGATGAAATTTTGAATGCAGTTACTGGAAAAACATATGCAAGTTTTGAGCCAATGCTTGACTATTGCGTCGTTAAAATTCCAAGATTGCCATTCGATAAATTTATTCAGGCACAAAGAACATTGACAACACAGATGAAGGCTACCGGAGAAGTTATGAGTATCTGTACGAACTTTGAGGGAGCCTTAATGAAAGCGATTCGTTCTCTGGAACAAAATGTTGACAGTTTAGATCATGGACCATACAAAACATTTACGGATGCAGAATTAGAAAAAGAATTGGAAAAAGTAGACGATCAGAGAATTTTTGTTGTTGCTGAATGTATTCGTAGAGGGGTAGCTTTAGAAAAAATCAATGAAGTTACGAAGATTGATTTATGGTTCCTTGATAAAATTGCGATTTTGGTTGAAATGGAACAGAAACTTCGTGATGCAGAAGAATTAGATGTTGCGTTATTAAAAGAAGCAAAACGTCTGGAATTCCCAGATCACATCATTGCAAGATTTACTGGAAAGACGGTCGAAGAAATCAAGGCGATGAGAAAAGAAAATGGAATTACAGCGTCATATAAAATCGTAGATACCTGTGCGGCAGAATTTGCGGCAATGACACCATATTATTATTCTTGCTTTGATGGTGAAAATGAAGTGGAAGCTGCTCATGATAAAAAGAAAGTTATGGTACTCGGTTCTGGACCAATTCGTATTGGACAGGGAATTGAATTTGATTATTGTTCCGTACACAGTGTTTGGGCATTAAAGAATTCTGGTTATGAGACAATTATTGTAAATAACAATCCAGAAACGGTATCCACAGACTTTGATATTGCAGATAAATTATATTTTGAACCATTGACTGCTGAGGATGTGGAAAACATTGTCAATCTGGAAAAACCAGATGGTGCAGTGGTACAGTTTGGTGGACAAACAGCGATTAAATTAACAGAAAGTTTGAAACAGATGGGTGTTCCGATTTTGGGAACGAGCGCAGAAAATGTTGATGCAGCAGAAGATAGAGAGTTATTTGATGAAATTTTGGAAGAATGTTGTATCCCTCGTCCAAGAGGAACAACAGTATTTACTGTAGAAGAAGCTTTGGATGCTGCACATGACCTTGGTTATCCGGTATTAGTAAGACCTTCTTATGTATTAGGTGGTCAGGGAATGCAGATTGCCGTATCCGATGAGGATATCATCCAATATCTTGGCATCATTAATCGTCAGCACCAGGATCATCCAATTTTGGTTGACCAATATTTAATGGGACGAGAAGTGGAAGTAGATGCGGTATGCGATGGTACTGATATTTTGATTCCGGGTATTATGGAACATATTGAGAGAGCCGGTATCCATTCTGGAGATAGTATTTCTGTATATCCATCATTAAATATTTCACCAAAATTAAAACGTGTAATCGAAGATTATACAAGAAAATTAGCAAAATCATTGCATGTGATTGGATTGATCAATATTCAGTTTATTGTATACCAAGAGGAAGTGTATGTTATTGAGGTAAATCCTCGTTCCAGCCGTACCGTTCCTTATATTAGTAAAGTAACGGGTATTCCAATCGTTGATCTGGCTTCCCAGGTAATCGTAGGAGCAAAAATTCGTGATCTTGGATATGAACCAGGGTTACAAAAAGAATCCGAATATTTCGCAGTAAAAATGCCGGTATTCTCTTTTGAAAAGCTTCGCGGAGCAGAAATCAGCTTAGGACCGGAAATGAAATCAACGGGAGAATGTCTTGGTATTTCGAAAGACTATAACGAAGCATTATACAAAGCATTCTTAGGAAATGGTGTCGATTTACCAAAACATAAGAAGATGATCTTAACGGTGAAAGATTCTGATAAATTAGATGCGATTGAAGTTGGAAAACGATTTACTGCACTTGGATATATCATTTATTCTACCAAGAACACATGTCGTGTTTTAAATGAGCATGGTGTGCCAGCAAAATATATTAATAAAATTGAAGGTGAATCACCAAACTTATTAGATTTGATTTTAAGTCATGAAATCGATTTGATCATTGATACTCCATCTCAGGGAGTAGGAAAGAGTCGTGATGGTTTCTTGATTCGAAGAAATGCAATTGAAACTGGAGTGACTTGTTTGACATCTCTTGATACAGCAAATGCACTTTTGACCAGTTTAGAAACAGCAAATAAAGAGCAGTTAACTTTGATTGATATTGCAACAATTTAAAAATTAATGTATGATAATATCGAATGGGAGAAATCTCATTCGATATTGTTATATTAGAGAAAGGAGTTTTGTCATGTCTCATTATACAAAACAGGACATTATGCGTCTTGTAGAAGAAAATAATGTTGAATTTATTCGCCTTCAGTTTACTGATGTATTTGGAACACTCAAAAATGTTGCAATTACAGCCAGACAATTAGAAAAAGCCTTGGATAATAAATGTATGTTCGATGGTTCGTCTGTTGACGGGTTCGTTCGCATAGATGAATCAGATATGTATTTATATCCGGATTTAGATACATTTACCATATTTACATGGAGATCAGCACATGGAAATGTTGCGCGATTAATCTGTGATATTTATCGACCAGATGGTGTGCCGTTTGAAGGAGATCCAAGAGGTGTGTTAAAACGTGTTCTTAGAAAAGCAGTGAAAATGGGCTATAATTTTTGTGTTGGACCAGAGTGTGAATTCTTTTTGTTCCATACAGATGAAGAGGGTAGACCAACGACAGTGACTCATGAAAAGGCAGGCTATTTCGATGTGGCACCATTGGATTTGGGTGAAAATGCTCGCCGGGATATCGTATTGACTTTAGAAGATATGGGATTTGAGATTGAAGCTTCTCACCATGAAGTAGCTCCGGCACAACATGAAATTGATTTTAAATATACGAATGCATTAAAGACAGCGGATAACATCATGACATTTAAATTTGTTGTAAAATCTATTGCAAAACGACATGGTTTATATGCTAGCTTTATGCCAAAACCAATAACTGATGTTGATGGTTCTGGTATGCACATTAATATGTCATTATGGCAAAATGGAAGAAATATTTTTGCCGATTCAAAGGGACATTTAGGAATTAGTGATACAGGATACCATTTCCTTGCCGGAATTTTAAAATATGCACCAGAAATGGCATTGATCACGAATCCATTGATCAATTCTTATAAACGTTTAGTACCTGGTTATGAAGCACCAATCGATGTAACTTGGTCAACAAGTAACAGAAGTCCTCTGATTCGGATTCCAGCAGCCAGAGGAGTAGGAACCAGATTAGAATTTCGTTCTCCGGATGCTGCATCAAATCCGTACCTTGTGCTTGCTATATGTTTAGCGGCAGGGCTTGCCGGGATTGAGGAAAAATTAGAACCGGCTCCACATATGGTGCGTAATATGTATGAAATGACAAGTGAAGAAAAACGTGATATGGGTATTCGATCTCTGCCAAGAGACATGAGAGAATCAATTCGAGAATTTCGTCAATCTGACTTTATGAGAGAAGTTCTTGGTGAGCACATATTCAATAAATATATCAGTGCCAAGAGAGCCGAATTGCATTCGTATCAGAGTCAGGTCACAGATTGGGAAATTAATGAATATTTGTATAAAATTTAAGTTCTTCCAAATGGAGGTGAAAACGTGGTCGGTATTATCGTACTATTTCCAAAACCGAGTGATGCTAGGAATATTCGAAATGTCTTAGTACGAAGCGGAATTGAAGTGACTGCGGTTTGCACTACTGGCAATCAGGTGATTGGTCGAATTGAAGATTTGGAAGATGGATTGATTGTTTGTGGTTATAAATATGCGGATATGATGATGTATCACGAATTATATACTTATCTTCCAGAAAACTTCGAAATGCTCGTTATTACATCAAGAACCCATCAGGAAGAGGTTCTAAATGATAATATTGTCTGTCTTCCCATGCCGATAAAGATTTATGATTTAGTGGATCATGTTCAGAGTATCTTATCAAACATTGAAAAGCGAAAGAAAAGACGGAGACGAAAATTATTTGAGCGTTCGCCGGAAGAAAAGGCTATTATTGAAAGTGCAAAATCATTGTTGATGCAAAATAGCGGTCTGACAGAAGCACAGGCACATGAATATCTTCAAAAACGAAGTATGGACAGTGGTATGAATATGGTAGACACTGCGAATATTATTCTTGATAGTTACTGATACATCAATTGAAACACTGCTACAGGTTATATTATTTTAACCTGTAGCAGTGTTTTTTTGTTTCATAGGAAATTACGTTGTAATTTCCTATGAAACAAAAAACGCTCCGCGAGGATGCGACCAGATGCATACGGTAATATGCCTGCTTACAGCAGTCTGCATCTGGCGCACAAAGCGGAGCAAGTTCCTTATTCATTAAAAATTACCACATTTTATATGCAGACGAAAAGAAAAATTGTGAAAAAAGTAGAAAAATGTACCATATTAAAACGCCCGAAGTTAATAATCCGGTACTTATATACCATGATATAATTTATTTAACATAAAGAGAGGAGGTGCAGAATGCAGGCTAAACTTACAAAATGAATGAGAGGAGATCAAACAATATGAAACGTTCCAAAGAAAAGTTTTATATGAAACAGATTTTGAGTGGCATCATAGACGGTGAAGTCAAAACGACCGGTAAAATTGCACAAGAAATCGGACTCTCCGAAAAATCCGTAAGAAATAAGCTGAACGAACTGGATGATTTTTTAGCTCAAAATAATCTTGGCATTATTAAAAGAAAACCAAGAGTGGGTATATGGTTGGAGATATCGGAAGATCAGAAGGAAAAATTGTGGGGTTATTTAGAACAGCGAGGAGAAATACAATTAGAATCTTATAATCCGAAAGAAAGAGTTACAGAAACGTTAAAAATTCTCTTTTGTCTACGACCGTGGCAGGCAATCACGACACAAAAGTTATCAGAAAAATTATATTTAAGTGTACCGACTATGCTAAAAGTAATAAAAGAATGTGAAGAATGGCTGGGATATTACAATATAAAACTGATTAATGAAAGAAATCGTGGTTATCGTCTGGTAAGCAGAGAAAATGAATACCGAATTGCGCTAAAAAATCTAATAATGGAAAAAAATTCTTCTCGTGAAATTGATCTGAATTTAGAATATTTTTTTCCAAATGTTGATGTATCAACAATACGGAAATGTATCATACAGGCGGAGAATGAATGGAATTATCGATTTACGGATGAATCCTTCTATGAAATTCTTGTCTATTGTTGTCTGGCATATAAAAGAAAAGAATTTGAAAATCCATTAATTATGGATAATCATGTAGAAGAGCTGGAAATTCTTCAAAAGTATAATGAATATGCATTTACAGTGGCTATTTTTGAAAAACTGGAAGAAACATTCCATGTACGTTTTTCTCATGAAGATGTTTTGTTTCTTTCTATACAGATTCTATGTTCAAAATTTATTGGCATTTCAGAGATTGAGATTACACTTGAGCAGGTAAAAAAATATGACATTCAATTGATGGAATTCGTGGATCGATTACTTACAGTAATTGGAAATATAATGAACGTAGATCTTGTATCGGATCAAAAGGTAAAAGAAAGTTTAATCGTGCATTTAAGACCAACCATTTTTCGATTAAGATATGGAACCCCACAAAGCAATAATTTGATTGATTTTATTAAGAAAGAATATAAAAATGTATTCAGAGCGAGCTGGGCAATCAGTATTTTATTTGAAGAATGTTACAATGTACAGATTACAGAAGACGAGATTGGATACATTGTCTTGTATATACAGGCAGCAATTGAGAGAAAAACACATCAATACAAAGCGGTTTTGCTCACAACTTCAAATATGGGACATACACAGTTGATGAAAGAACGAATTAAAAAGGTGGTTCCGGAAATTAAAAGTTTGGAATGTGTCAGTACCCACGATTTTAAGTTAGATGATTATAAAGATACGGATATTATTATTTCATCAAAACGAATAAAAGTCAGGGATAAAAGAATTGTGGTAATCCCTAATATTTTAAGTGAGAATGGTATTTTGGCTTTGAGAAATCATTTTGATGCGGTTAACTCCTATATAAATGAACGGGAGAACCCTTTTTCACCGGAATGTTGTCTGTTATTTTCACCAGAATTAATTTTTACACATATGAGGGTGAAGTCAAAAAAAGAAATTTTAAAAATTATGTCCGATGCCATGAGAGAAAAGGGTGTTGTGACGGAAGAATTCTTTGATACAGTCATGGAAAGGGAGAATAAAACGACAACCACAATTGGAAATAGAGTGAGTCTTCCTCATGGATCCCCAGTTGCAGTCAATGAATCTAAAGTTGCAATTGCAATACTAGAGGAACCGATCATGTGGGACAATGAGTTGGTAGAAGTTATCTTTCTTCTTGGATTTAAGATGATTACCAAAGATGAAATTAATAGAATTCAATTATTTTATAAAGAATATGTTTCATTGATTGATACTGATGAGAAAATTTCTATGCTTAAAAGCATGGAAACGAACATTGAACTTTATAAATATTTAATTCAATAGCTAGGAGGAATGATTATGAATGTAAGAGATGTATTAGATGAAAAAGTTATAGATTTAGAAATGAAAGCTTCTGATAAAAAAGAAGCGATTACATATTTAGCAGGGAAATTAAAAGAAGCAGGCTACATCGCAGACGTAGATTCCTATGTTGAAGATATTTATTATCGTGAATCCCAAGGACATACAGGAATCGGAAATTATATTGCAATTCCACATGGAAAAAGCGATTCAGTGACACAAGTTGGGATTGCAATCGGAAAAGTTGAAAAGGAAATTGAGTGGGAAACATTAGATGGAAATGGTGTTAAGTTAATCTTTCTTTTTGCAGTTGGAAACGATAATGAAAACGCAAAAACTCATTTGAGATTACTGGCAGAAGTAGCAAGAAAGCTTGGAAATGATGAAGCAGTAGAAAAGTTACTTTCTGCAAAAACTGTAGAGGATTTAAAAGCGGTATTTTAAAAAGTACCGTATTCAATCTTTCCAATAAGTAAAAATAAAGTTGAATCGGGAAAAAAATACCTTATTAAAAAGCCCTGAATCGATGAACACAAAAAGGCCGGCCATGTTACTATTTTTACAGAAGGAAAAAGATATAAGCAACGACGAAAGGAGAAATAATTATGAAAATTGTTGCAGTTGCCGCATGTACATCAGGAATTGCTCATACGTACATTGCAAAAGAAAAACTAATTCGTGCTGCTGAAAGCATGGGACACACAATCAAAGTGGAGACACAGGGAACGATTGGTATTGAGGACGAGCTAACAGCACAGGAAATCAAAGATGCTGATATTGTCATTTTAGCTGTGGATATTGCGATTACTGGTACCGAGCGTTTTGAAGGAAAACCAACGATCAAAGTGCCTACCAATGTATGTGTAAAAGCACCAAAACAGTTGATTCAAAAGATTGAGAATGAATTGAACAAGTAACAAAGGAGAAGATGGATATGAAAAAAATAGTAGCAGAATTAAAACAGCATGCCTTGACTGCGATTTCTTATATGCTTCCACTGGTTGTAGCATCAGGTTTGTTAATTGCAGTTGGTAACTTAATGGGTGGAGAAAATGTAACAGAATTATCGCAAATGACAATACCAAATGCATTGACTTCTCTTGGTGTCTTAGGAATGGGATTATTACCTTCCTTCATCGCAGGATATATTTCTTATTCAATTGCAGATCGTCCTGGTATTGCACCTGGTTTCTTAATGGGACAGATTGCATCCTTCTTAGGTGCAGGATTCTTAGGTGGTATGGTCGGCGGTTATTTGGTTGGTTATATTGCATTATTTATTAAAAAGAATTTGAAAGTGCCAAAATGGGCGGAAGCATTGATGCCAATGATGATTATTCCTACGTTATCTGCAATTATTGCTGGTTTGATTATGTTCTTTGTAGTTGGAGGTCCGATTGTATTGGCAACAAATGCATTGACAAACTTCATTACAGGATTAGATCAGTCTTCTAAGGGTGTGTATGGATTTATTATCGGTGCATTGGGATGTATTGACTTTGGTGGTCCAATTAGTAAAGTACCAAACTTAATTTGTGATGGCTTACTTTTGGAAGGTATCACAGAACCAGAAGCAATTAAGGTATTAGCAGCAATGGTTCCTCCTTTAGGAATTACATTCTCATTAGTTTTATCAAAATTAATCAATAAACCGATTTATTCTTCTCAGGAAGTAGAAAATATCAAAGTTGCATTCCCAATGGGATTATGTATGATCTCAGAAGGTGTTATTCCGATTGCTATGAATGACCTGATTCGTACATGTATTTGTACGGCAACAGGTTGTGGTGTCACAGGTGCAATTAGTTTTACACTCGGTGTAGGTAGTAAAGTACCATCCGGTGGTGTATTTGTTATTCCTGCAATGTCAAATCCAATTGCTGCTTTAATTGCACTGTTAGTTGGAACTGCTGTAACAGGTGTACTGTTAGTTTTGATTAAGAAGAGAAAAACAGACATTGATGAGCCTGTTACAGAAGAGAAAGAAGAAGAAATGGATTTATCAGGAATCAGTATTTCTTAATGTCTGAATCGAGGTAGTATTCAATATGTATGTATCAATGAAAGGGATGCTCAAAAGAGCAAACGA
The DNA here is from genome assembly GCA_030523275.1 of Lachnospiraceae bacterium. Taxonomy (GTDB): domain Bacteria; phylum Bacillota; class Clostridia; order Lachnospirales; family Lachnospiraceae; genus Fimousia. The sequence continues at coordinate 107,774 of JAUNIX010000002.1, read as the reverse complement.
AGGAAATTATGCAGTCATGGCGATCAATTGTTTTAATATTGAGACAACAAGAGCGGTAATTGAGGCTGCACAGTCATTGCGAGCACCGATTATTGTCAATATTGTTCAGGAGCATATGGTAAATCATTGCGACAGCGATTTGATTGCACCAGTTGTAAAAAAACTTGCTCAAAGAGCTAGTATAGAAGTTGCCTTAAACTTCGATCATGGAGAAGAAATTGGGTTACTAAAAAAGGCACTTGTTGATGGATATTCCAGTGTCATGGTAGATGCTTCCAGATATGACTTGGAGGGAAATATCAAAATGACTAGGGAAATCGTAGAATTTGCAGAACAATTTGATGCCAGTGTAGAAGGCGAAATTGGATGTATGGGTGCCAGTGCGGGAGAAAACTATACAGATGATGACATGAAGACGAATCCAGATGAGGCATTGCGATTTGCGCAGCAAACAGGTGTCGATGCATTAGCAATTTCTTTTGGAAGTTCTCATGGTAATTATCCGGAAGGTTATGTACCAGAATTTGATTTTGAGAGATTAAAAGAAATTAAAGAAAAGACAAAGATGCCATTGGTGCTTCATGGAGGCAGTGGGTCAGGAGATGACAATATCAAGAAATGCGTACAATATGGTATTAATAAGATTAATGTTGGATGCGATTTTATGAATGCCAATGTGGAAAGTATCAAAAAGCATTTAGAAAAAGATCCGGATATTAATTATTGGGTCATGATGCACCAGGTTGAACTTGAAAGTCAGGAACTGGTAAAGAAATACATAAAACTATCTAAATCAGAAGGAAAATCATTATAAGAGATAAAAGGAGAGATTGGCAATGTTAATGAACATGAAAGAACTGTTAAAAGTAGCAGATGAAAAAGGATTTGCAGTACCTGCATTTAATATTGGAAGTGACCAGTTATTAAAAGCAGTTATGCAAAAAGTTAAGGAAATGAAGAGTCCGGTTATTCTTGAAATGTCACCAGACGAATTTAATTTCGTGGAAAATAGTTTAGTTCAGGCTATGATCTATGAAGCATCAAAAACGGATGTCCCAGTAGTAATTCATTTAGATCACGGAGATAAATATGAAACAGTTGTCAGAGCCATTCAGGCAGGATTTACTTCCGTTATGATCGATGCTTCCAAACTTCCATATGAAGAAAACGTTGCAATTACACAGAAAGTCTGTGAAGTCGCTCATTTGGCAAATGTATCGGTAGAAAGTGAATTGGGAACGATTGGAACAACTGGAAACTCCATTGAGGGTGGAACAACCGGAATCATTTATACAGATCCAGATCAAGCAAAAGATTTCGTAGAAAAAACAGGCATTGATACGTTAGCGGTTGCAATCGGTACGGCGCATGGTATTTATCCAAGTGATATGAAACCAGAATTGCGTTTGGATATTCTTCAAATCTTAAAAGATGCTTTGGATATTCCATTGGTATTACATGGTGGTTCTAGTAATAAAGATGAAGAAATTGCAAAAGCAGTAAAAATTGGAATTTCTAAAATTAATATTTCCAGTGATATTAAAGTTGCATTTTATGAAAAATGTCGAGAAGTATTAAATGCGCACCCAGAATATAGAGAACCATTAGAAATTTATCCAGAACCAATCGAAGCATGCAAAGCAGTGATCGGTGATAAAATTAATTTATTTGATTCAGCAGATAAAGTTAAATATTACTATGAATAATCTATGACAAAAACGGGGCAGCTTTGGTTGCCCTGTTTTGTTATAGAAGCATGGGATCTTCGTAGATTAGGAGGAAAACATATGAAATATGCAGTGGGAATTGATGTCGGAGGAACCAATACTAGAGTTGCTTTAATCGATGAAAATTATGAAGTGATAGAACAAAAACAGTTTTCTACAAATGCAGAAGACCCGGAAAAAACGTTAGACGAGATAAAGGCAGTTATAGATTCTTTTGGTTATCAGGTAGAGGGAATTGGGATTTCCTGTCCTGGACCGCTGGATCTGATTCAGGGAGTGGTTCTTACACCACCGAATCTTCCGGGATGGCATTATTTTGAATTGACAAAATGTCTGGCAGAAAAAACAGGCATTGCGGTATTTTTAGAAAATGATGCCAATCTGGCATGTCTGGCAGAAGCTGTCATTGGAGCTGGAAAAGGGAAAGATTATGTACAATTTCTGACGATTTCAACAGGAGTTGGGGCTGGTTTTTGTGTCAATCAAATGATATACCGTGGGGCCAAAGGCTTTGCGCAGGAAGTGGCTAATGCTATATTGTGGAAAGATGGTCCATCGCAAGGAGATTTAAAGAAAGGTTCGATTGAATCAATTTCTAGTGGGACTGCGATTACTAAGAGAGCGAAAGAAGCAGGACTGTCGGTTATCCATGCCGGAGAAGTCTGGCAGATGGCACAGGATGGAAATTCGAGTGCAGCAGAAATTATGGAAGATGCGTATGAATATCTTTCTAGTTTTCTTGGAATTTTATATGGAGTTCTTGATCCGGATATTTTTGTACTCGGCGGAAGTGTGGCATTAAAAATACCTGGGTTTATAGAAGAGGTAGAACAAAGGGTTAAAACAAAAGTTTATACTGCACTAAAGGATAATGTTCATGTAGTGTCGGCTGTTTTAGGGGAAGACAGTGGTTTGATCGGTGCCGCATGTCTTGTATTTCAAAACAAGTACTCCATGAAGACACAATAAATCCATAAAAAACATATAGTATTTTTATTTACACGAAGGCACAAGGCAAGCGGAAACGACCCAGGTCGCCCTCTCTTACCGCAACCGGTGATTTTGGGGGTGCTTGGTGGTTTTGATTTTGCCCCGCACGTTATGAGATGAAACACGATCTGCGTGTTTCATTCGGATTTTTACACATTAAACTTAAATAAAGTTACATCTCCATCTTGCATGACATAGTCTTTACCTTCTTGTCTTACCAATCCTTTTTCCTTGGCAGCAACCATACTTCCACATGCCATCAAATCATCATAGGCGACAACTTCAGCTTTGATAAAGCCTCGTTCAAAATCACTGTGGATTTTTCCGGCAGCCTGAGGAGCTTTTGTTCCTTTTTTGATTGTCCACGCACGTACCTCTGGTTCACCGGCGGTCAGATAACTGATTAATCCAAGGAGAGAATAGCTTGCACGGATTAATTTTTCGAGACCTGATTCTTTTAATCCTAAGTCATCTAAAAATTCTTTCTTTTCATCATCATCTAATTCAGCAATTTCCTGTTCAATCTGTGCACAGACAACAAAAACTTCTGCATCCATCTCTTTGGCGTATTCACGCACTTCATCGACAAATGGATTGGAGGCACCATCGTCCTCTAGGTTGTCCTCATCTACATTGGCAGCAAAAATTACTGGTTTTGTAGTCAACAGATTGCAGGAATCAAGAATTTCCTGTAAATCTTCATCTTCTACTTCGAAAGTTTTTGCCAGTTTGCCGTCTTCAAGATGTTCTTTGACTTTTTGTAAAAATGCAACTTCTTGGGCAAGTGCCTTATCATTTTTAGCACCACGACTAGATTTAGCAATTCGTCTGTCTAATAATTCGATATCAGAGAAAATCAATTCAAAATTGATGGTTTCAATATCACGAAGTGGATTGACAGAGCCATCTACGTGAACGATATTACTGTTTTCAAAACAACGGACAACATGAACAATCGCATCTACCTCGCGAATGTTGGATAAAAACTGGTTTCCCAATCCTTCGCCTTTGGATGCACCTTTTACAAGTCCGGCAATATCAACAAATTCAATAACTGCTGGAACCACTTTTTTTGAATGATACATTTCATCTAATTTATTCAGTCGCTCATCTGGTACCGATACAATACCGACGTTGGGATCAATCGTACAAAATGGATAGTTGGCAGATTCTGCACCTGCTTTTGTCAATGAGTTAAATAATGTACTTTTACCAACGTTTGGTAAACCTACAATTCCTAATTTCATGGTAACACTCCTTCTATGATTACTATTTTTTCACTGCTTTGAACAGTTACACATTTCTTTTTTTGACAAAGAATGGCATATAACCATACTATTTCTAATTTTATCACACCCCTATGAGAATTGACAAGTAGAAACAGAGCCGATACAATGTTACTAAATAAGCGGTCGTTTATAATGTTGGAAAACGGCTATGTGAAAGGGGATATGAAATGGACGGGATGGATATTCGGTTTCCATATTTACACTTGGTATTCAATCATCTGGGAACAGGAATTACAATTTTAGGATTTGAGATTAAGTTTTACGGTATTATTATTGCATTTGGATTTTTAGCAGGGTTACTAATTGCTCAAAGAGAGGCAGAGCGAACCGGGCAAGATCCGGAAATTTATCTTGATTTTTTATTATCAGCAGTGATACCCGCGATAGTAGGTGCAAGAGCATATTATGTTATTTTTTCATGGGATTATTATAAAGAACATTTGAATGAAATTTTTATGATTCGAAATGGAGGACTTGCTATTTATGGAGGTGTGCTTGCGGGGATTTTGACGTTGTTGATTTTTTGTAAGATTAGAAAACAATCTCCGCTTTTGATGGCAGATACCGCAGTGATGGGTCTTTTGATCGGGCAGATCCTTGGGCGTTGGGGGAATTTTTTTAATCGAGAGGCATTCGGAGGTTTTACAGATGGACCCTTGGCGATGCAAATACCGTTATCATTTTTCTCTGGAGACAGGATTTCTGATCTTGCAAGTACCGGTGTATTAGATCACTTGATAAAAGTGGGGACGCAGACTTATATTCAGGTGCATCCAACCTTTTTATATGAGAGTTTGTGGAACTTAGGAGTTCTTTTCTTTCTATTATGGTTTCGGAAACGTAAAAAATGGGATGGACAAATGATGGCAATATATTTTATCGGATATGGAATCGGACGTTTTTTGATAGAAGGATTACGGACAGATTCTCTTTATATTTTGGGGACGGGAATTCGAGTGTCTCAACTTTTGGCGTCGATTCTTGTCATAATAGGGGTTTTAATGTTCCTTTATAAAAAGAAAAAAAAATAAAATGCAAAGAATCTCGCAATGCGGGATTCTTTTTTATTTATGCATAAGTTTTCTCTTGAATTTTATAAATATATCTATTACAATGAAGTAGTAACTTGGTGGAGGAAAGTGGTAGACCGTTACATAATAGTGGGGGATTATAAATAACTATTCCCCAAAAGCAGGTGATGTTATGTTTATGAGTGAATATAAACATACCGTAGATGCAAAAGGCAGGCTTATAATTCCAGCAAAATTTCGAGAAGAACTTGGAGAAAATTTTGTTTTAACAAGGGGATTAGATGGTTGCCTGTTTGTATTTCCACAAAAAGAATGGGAAGCCTTTGAGATGAAATTACGGCAGCTACCAGTTACATTTAACAAAGAAGCCAGACAGTACGTCCGCTTTTTTACAACGGGAGCGACCGTAAGCCAGTTGGACAAGCAGGGGCGCGTTTTAATTCCACAGACTTTAAAAGAGTTTGCAGATTTAAAAAAAGAAGCGGTTATTGCAGGAAGCTTAAATAAATTGGAAATCTGGAGTAAAGAACGTTGGGATGAAACGAACTCCTTTGATAATATGGACGAGATTGCAGGAAATTTACAGGCATTAGGATTTAATTTTTAAGATGGAATTTAAACATAAATCGGTATTATTAGATGAAACAATTGAATATTTGAATATTAAGCCGGATGGCATTTATGTGGATGGGACGCTTGGGGGAGCCGGACATGCCTATGAGGTCTGTAAACGACTTGGTGCGAATGGAAGATTTGTAGGTATTGATCAGGACGAAGCTGCGATAGCAGCTGCGACTAAGAGATTGGAACCTTATAAGGATAAAGTGGATATTGTCAGAAGCAATTATGTAAACATGAAATATGTCTTAGAAGATTTAGGAATTGATAGGGTGGATGGTATTGTCCTTGATTTAGGTGTCTCTTCCTATCAATTAGATAATGCTGAGCGTGGATTTACGTATCGAGAGGATGTACCATTAGATATGCGTATGGATCAAAGACAGAGTAAAACAGCCAGAGATATCGTAAATGATTATTCGGAGATGGAATTGTTCCATATGATTCGTGATTATGGTGAAGATAAATTTGCCAAAAATATTGCGAAGCATATTGTAGCTGAGAGAAAAGACCGGACAATTGAGACGACCGGACAATTGATCGAGATTATTGATCATGCTATACCGGCAAAAGTTCGTGCGAAAGGTGGACATCCTGCTAAGAAGACGTTTCAAGCGATTCGGATTGAATTAAACCGAGAATTGGAAGTATTGAATGATAGTTTGGATACCATGATTGATCTTTTAAATGATGGAGGACGAATTTGTATTATTACATTTCATTCTCTCGAAGATCGAATTGTAAAGTCGATATACAAAAGAAATGAAAATCCATGTATTTGCCCGCCGTCGTTTCCGGTATGTACTTGTGGAAAGAAACCAAAGGGTAAGATGGTGACGAGGAAACCGATTATTCCTACAGAAACTGAAGTGATAGAAAATAAAAGAGCAAAAAGTGCAAAATTGCGCGTTTTTGAAAAATATATGTAAGGGGTACAAAGTATGACAACGGAAGAAAGATATCAATTAATTTATGGAAATACTGCAAGAGTGGCAGAACCAGCTCAGGATCCTAAAAAGCCGGAGCGACCAAAGAGGCAGAGAAAGAAAACGCCACAGACGAAACAAGAACAACTATTTGATATTGAATGGAAGAATAAACGTTTATATGCTGCTGTAGTTTTAATTGTATTTTTATCTATTTCATATGTAAATCTGAATGCATCGACAACTCAATTGCGTAAAGAGATTGCCGTATTGAAGACAGAATTAAATACTTCAAAAATTGAAAATGATGATTTGGAAGCATCCATTTATTCTCAAACAAATTATGACGTGATCAAACAAACTGCAACGCAAAAATTAGGAATGGCAAAGCCAAAAGCAGATCATATTATTAAGTACGGCAGCGGAAATAAAGATTATGTCAGACAGTATGGCACGATTCCAGATTAATAACAGGTGATAATTGTGAAAAAAAGAAAAGTCAGAGTAAAGCCTTATCGTAAATTGACAAAGACGATGGCTGCCCGTTTTTTCTTTGTTGCTGCCTTATTACTTGTTCTATTGCTGATTATTATGGGAAAGCTTATTTATCTTACCATATTTAAAGAAAGTAGTTACAAAAAACAGATTTTAGCCCAACAGCAATATATGAACAAAGAAATTAATTATAAGCGTGGTGACATTTTAGATGCGAATGGGAATGTACTTGCAACTTCGAGAAAATTATATAAAGTAATTTTAGAGCCTAAAAATATTATTGGTATCCGTCAGAAAAAAGATGGAAAAGAAGTCATAACAGAAAATCAAAAGTTGGTTACGGCAGCTCTAAAAAAATATTTACATGCGACGGATGAAGAAATCAATAGGGCTTTAAGTAACAAAGAATCTTACTATTATGATAGTCTTTGTGATAGTAAGACGGAGAGTGAAATTAGTGAGTTTAAAAAATATCTTAAGACGGAGGAAGGTTCTTCTCTTGTAGGAATCTGGTTGGACGAATCTTACCAGCGAATCTATCCAAAGGCTACATCTGCCTGCCATGCGATTGGATTTGTCAGCGATGGCGATATCGGTGTTGGCGGTATGGAACAGTACTACAATAATCTTTTAAAAGGTACAAATGGCCGTAGATATACATATTTAAATGAAGAATTAGAATATGATACATCGATTGATGAAGCAGTGAATGGAAAAAGTCTGGTTTCCACTTTGGATATGAATATTCAACAGATTGCAGAAAAAAGATTGAATAAATTTATGAAAGACTATGGAAGTTTGAATACCTCTATTCTTGTCATGAATCCGAATAATGGCGAAGTATTGGCAATGGCGAATTCTAAGACATATAATTTAAATGATCCAATGAATGAAGAGAACCTGAAAAAATATTTTTCGGCATCTAAGATTGAAAAAATGACATCACAGGAAAAATCAGATGCTTATAGTTCCATTTGGAGTAATTATATTGTTAGTAATACTTATGAACCAGGGTCTACCTTTAAACCATTTACCGTTTCTATGGGATTAGAAAGTGGAGTATTGACCGGGGACGAATTTTTTACCTGTGGAGGTTCTCTAAAAGTGAATGGAACGAGTATTGGTTGTTCGCATACACATGGCACAATTCCGTTATCAACAACCATTGCAAAATCCTGTAATGTGTCCATGATGCAGATTGCTGCAAAAGTTGGCAGCGAGCGATTTGCAAATTATCAACGGGCATTTGGCTTTGGTTCTAAAACAGGAATTGATCTTCCTGGTGAAGCCGGTGCAGCAGATGTTCTTCATGATGCCAAAATGGCAGATGTTGATTTGGCCACTAGTTCTTTTGGGCAAAGTTTTCAGTGTACGATGATACAGTTGGGCTCTGCATTTTGTTCACTGATCAACGGCGGAAATTATTATCAGCCTCATATTGTAAAGCAGGTTTTAGATAGCAATGGAGATGTAGAAAAGAACATTACAAAAACGCTTGTGAAGAAAAATATCAGTGAAGAGACAAGCGAAAAAATGCGTTCTTATATGCGAGAAACGGTTGAATCTGGTACTGCTAGAATTGCACAGATTAAAGAATATGACCTTGCAGGTAAGACTGGAACTGCCGAGAAATATCCTCGTGGTACCAATAAACGTTTGGTTTCATTTATTGGTTTTGCACCATATGATAATCCGCAACTTATGGTTTATGTTACCATTGATGAAATCCAAAAAGGCAGTCAGTCGAATACAAGCTTGGCAGTGCAAATGGCACGCGATATTTTACAGAAGTCTTTAAAGCATTTAAATGTAGAACAAAATAGTGAAGACAAAGAAAAAGAAACAAATTAACAATCATAACCCTATCTTAGAAATAATACATTATAATAAAACTAAGATAGGGTGTTTTTATGAGGACTGTTCAAAAAAGAAGATTGTTATTTGTGGTCTTTTTAATCCTGTTATTGGTGGTTTTGGTTGGTGGGAGATTGGTGTATATCATGATTTTCCAGTCAGAAAAGTACACGAAGCTTGCCAAAGATCTGCATCAGAGAGAAAGAGAAATTAAAGCACCGAGAGGGATTGTTTATGATCGCAATGGAATTGTTTTAGCGGGCAATAAAGCGGTCTGTTCTATTTCTGTCATCCATAGTCAGATTACGGAACCAGAGAAAGTCATCCAGAAGCTATCGGATATTTTATCGATACCAGAAAATGAAATCCGCAAAAAGGTTGAAACCATATCAGCGCGAGAAAAGATTAAAAGTAATGTACCCAAAGAACTGGCAAATGAAATCCGAGATTTGAAATTGGGCGGAGTGATGGTCGATGAAGATTATAAACGTTATTATCCATACAATGAATTAGCTTCTACCGTTTTAGGATTTACTGGTTCTGATAATCAGGGAATTATTGGATTAGAGGTTACATATGAAAAAGTATTAAAAGGGAAAAATGGTTCCATTTTAACGATGACAGATGGAAAGGGGAAGGAAATAGAAAATGCGGAAGAAGAAAGAGATGAACCGATTGCCGGGAAGAATCTGTATTTAACGATTGATGTGCAGATTCAAAAATATGCGCAGCAAATATGTGAAAAAGTAAAAGAGGCAAAAAAGGCAAATAGGACTTCGATGGTCATTATGAATCCGCAAAATGGAGAAATTTTAGCAATGGTGAATGTCCCGGAATTTAATTTGAATGAGCCATACAAAATCCAGGATTCTAATGTGACGGATGCTGGAAAAAAGCAGGAGGAACTAAATAAAATGTGGAGAAACTGGTGTGTCAGTGATACTTATGAACCAGGTTCGACATTTAAGATTGTAACAGCGACCGCAGGTTTGGAATCAGGTGCTGTAAAAGAAACGGATACATTTTCCTGCCCTGGTTTTCGGATTGTGGAGGACCGAAGAATTCGCTGCCATAAAGCGGGTGGTCATGGTACGGAAACCTTTCGTGAAGGAGTTATGAATTCCTGCAACCCGGTCTTTATGGATGTTGCGGCAAGAGTTGGTAAGGAGACAATGTATGAATATTATAAAAAGCTCGGTTTGTTTGAAAAGACCGGAATTGATGTGCCTGGGGAGGCAAATTCAATCATGCATCAATTAAAAAATATAGGAGCCGTAGAACTTGCGACGATGTCCTTTGGGCAGTCATTTCAGATTACCCCGTTACAGCTTTTGCGGGCAGCCAGTGCAGTAGTCAATGGCGGGACGTTAGTTACCCCACACTTAGGCATGAAAGCAGATGATCAGGTTTTGGAGTATAAAAAGACAAAGAATGCAATTTCTAGTGAAACCTCTGCTATGATGCGGGATATTTTAGAGGCAGTTGTGTCAGAAGGTTCTGGGAAAAAAGCGAAAATTGAAGGATATCGAATTGGTGGAAAAACAGCTACCAGTGAGAAATTACCACGTGGAACAGGGAAGTATATTTCTTCTTTTCTTGGATTTGCAAGTGCAGAAAAACCAACTGTCATGGCATTGCTTATGATCGATGAACCAGAGGGAACATATTATGGAGGAAGTATTGCAGCTCCGGCAGTAAAAGAATTGTTTGAAAATATTTTGCCATATTTGGGGATGAAACAAAGCTTTGACTCTTGATTCTGTGAATAAAAGCATATATAATTATGAAGTTAAGGTAGTAAACAGCGAAAAAATAAAAACGCGTATTGATAAACAAAAGAGGTGTAAAAATGATAAGAAATGATATTGTAATTCCAGTATTAGTTGCATTTTTTGTATGTTTAATCTTAAGTCCTACAGTGATTAAATATTTACAGAAATTAAAATTTGGTCAGTTTATTCGTGATGAGGGTCCGGAATCTCACTTGAAAAAGTCAGGTACACCGACGATGGGAGGACTGATCATCTTACTCGGTATTATTGTCGGTTCTTTGATTTATGTAAAAAAATATCCGAACATTATTCCGATCTTATTTGTCACTGTCGGTTTTGGATTGATTGGATTTATTGATGACTATATCAAAGTTGTTATGAAGCGAAATCTTGGTCTGCGTGCATGGCAAAAAATGTTAGGTCAGATTATCGTGACAGCAATTTTTGCATTTTATATTTTAAATTATGCAGGAATGGATACTACGATGTTAATTCCATTCTCTGGTGGAAAATATCTTGAGTTTGGTATTTTATATATACCAGCATTGTTTGTGATTGTATTGGGAACAGTAAATGGGGCAAACTTTACAGATGGTTTGGATGGTCTCGCATCTAGTGTTACAGTATTGATCGCGACCTTTTTTACGGTTGTTGCGATTGCAACGAACGCAGGAATCGAACCTGTGACAGGGGCTGCGATTGGTGCGTTACTCGGATTTCTTGTGTTTAATGTGTATCCGGCAAGAGTCTTCATGGGTGATACTGGTTCTTTAGCATTGGGTGGATTTGTAGCATCAACAGCCATTGTATTACAGATGCCATTGTTTATTCCGATTGTTGCATTTATCTATTTATTAGAAGTGGTATCGGTTATCATTCAGGTTGTATCATTCAAGACGACAGGAAAACGTGTATTTAAGATGGCACCGATCCATCATCATTTTGAATTATCCGGATGGCCTGAGACAAAGGTAGTAGCAATTTTTGCAATTGCAACTGCTGTACTATGTATGGTTGGTTTTATTGCAATTTAGTAACTGTTTAAATACGATATAGGATGGTTTTTCAGTTCATTTAGAGCAATTAGGAAACTTAAAAGGAGAAAGACGATGAATTTAGAAGGCAAAAGAGTACTTGTTGCTGGAACAGGAATAAGTGGTATTGGCGCCGCAAAACTACTTACAGCATCAGGAATCGAAACAGTACTGTATGATGGTAATGATAAATTAGAAAAAGATGAAATTAAAGAAAGAGTTGGCAATCCCGTGGAAGTGATTCTGGGAGAGCTGACAGATGACATTGTAAAAGGATTTGATATGATGGTCTTAAGTCCTGGTATATCCGTCAATGCACCATTTGTACAAAAATTTAGCACAGCAGGAATTCCTGTTTGGAGTGAAATTGAGCTTGCATACTATTTTTCAAAAGGAGAGATTGCAGCAATTACCGGTACAAATGGTAAGACAACGACCACTGCTTTAGTTGGCGAGATTGTCGCTTGTCAGTGCGAATCTATTTTTGTGGTTGGAAATATTGGTATTCCATATACAAATGTAGCGCTTGACACAAAAGAAGAAAGTATGATTGTTGCGGAAATCAGCAGCTTTCAGTTAGAGACAATTGAAAGTTTCTGTCCAAAAGTAAGTGCTGTCTTGAATATTACACCGGATCATTTGGATCGTCATGGAACCGTAGAATGTTATGCAGATACAAAACTGAAAATTGCCATGAATCAGACACAGGAACAGTTTTGTGTATTAAATTATGATGATGTTACCACAAAGGCAATGGCAGATAGAATTCATGCAACGCCAGTATTCTTTAGTCGTCTTGAAAAATTAGATCAGGGTGTTTATCTCGATGGAGATGCATTTGTTATTTCTTGGAATGGAGAGACGAAAGTCATCTGTACGATGGATGATATCAACTTGTTAGGTGGTCACAATCATGAAAATATCCTTGCTGCAATCGGCATTTCTTATTTTATGGGCATAAAGCCGGAAGCAATTTTAGAAGGTATCCGTAAATTCAAAGGTGTGGCACATCGTATTGAATATGTAGCAGAGATAAATGGTGTTGCTTATTATAATGATTCAAAGGGAACAAATCCGGATGCTGCGATAAAAGGAATTCAGGCGATGAATCGACCAACCTATTTGATTGGTGGTGGATATGATAAAAAATCCACATATGATGAATGGATTGATGCGTTTGATGGCAAAGTAAAAGAATTGATTCTTTTAGGTCAGACAGCAGAAAAAATTGCACAGACGGCTAGAGAGCATGGATTTGAACAGATTGTAATGGTAGAATCTTTGGAGGAAGCGGTTATGTATGCTGCAGATCATGCATCGAACGGAGATGCCGTTTTATTATCGCCGGCATGTGCAAGTTGGGGAATGTTTAAAAATTATGAAGTGCGAGGGGACCAGTTTAAAGAACTTGTGCACAGCCTTTCATAAGAATAAAGAGGTGAAGCAATTTGGCAAATAAAAGAACCAGAAGATATTTTGATTATCCGTTGTTATTTGTGGTGTTATTTTTAGTTGGATTTGGTCTGGTTATGATTTACAGTACCAGTGCCTATACAAGTTCTGTAAGATATGGTGTTACGACACACTGGTTGTTTAGACAGGCAGGCATTGCAGTCGGTAGTTTGATCATGATGATGCTCATCACCAGATTGGATTACCGGATTCTAAATAGAAAAGCATGTGCGTATGCTTTCTATGGCTTATCATTTTGTAGTTTGATATTAGTATTGGCACTGGGAGTTGTTACAAAAGGTTCGAAACGTTGGATTTCAATTATGGGAATTCAGATACAGCCTTCAGAATTTGCGAAGGTATGCCTCATTCTATTTCTGGCATATCAGTTATCTGTAAACTCTCATAAATTGCGTTCGTTTTGGGATATAATGAAATGGATCGTGTGCTGTGTTCCAATCATCGGTCTGGTTATTGTAGAAAATTTGAGTACAGCAATTGTATTATGTGCAATTACAGGAATTTTAATTTTTGTGATTAGTCCACGTTCAAAACAACTGATCGGGCTTGCAGCAGGAGTTCTCGCAGCAGGAATCTTATATATTCAATTTGGCCCGAGTTATCGAATGGAGCGTATTGATATTTGGCTGCATCCGGAAAATCATGAAAAAGGTCTGCAGACAATGCAGGCGTTGTATGCGATTGGATCTGGAGGGATTTTTGGCAAAGGACTTGGTCAAAGTATGCAAAAAATGGGATTTATACCAGAATCTCATAATGATATGATTTTTTCTATTATTTGTGAAGAATTGGGATTGTTTGGAGCTTTTGCAATCATTGCAATGTTCTTAGTGCTGATTTGGAGGATTTTAATTGTCGCAATGAATGCCCCAGATTTATTTGGTTCTTTGATCGCTATTGGCGTGGCGGTTCACTTGGGGATTCAGACTTTGATCAACATTGGTGTTGTAACAAATTTGTTTCCACCAACAGGAATCCCACTTCCATTTATTAGTTATGGTGGTTCCTCACTAATGGCGTTGTTAATTGAAATGGGATTGGTACTTTCTATATCCAGACAGATAAGAACATAATAAGTGACGAGGATAAATATGGGTTATACGGAAAATCAAAAAAATGATAATGTAATTGAATTTAAATTGAGAACAGAACCAAAGAAGGAAAGGAAGCCTTTTCCATTTAAAATGATTTTTCTGATACTGGTTACGATTGTTGTGATTGGTATTGGAAGTATTTGGGTTGCATGTCCGATTAAAAATATTCGTGTTGAGGGTACGAAATATTATACAGAGAATGAAATTATGTCAGCCGTTAAAAAAGACTATTATATTCCTAATTCTGTATTTTTAAAAGTACGCAATTATATATATCCGATTCGTACAATGCCGTTTGTGGAAGGGATTGATATAAAAATACAGAACCGCAATAATATTACAGTAGTCGTACATGAAAATTTGCGAGCAGGCTGTATTTTGTATGCTGGCAAATATGTTTATTTTGATAAAGATGGTTATGCATTGGAAGTGATGGACAAAAGATTGCCGGATGTTCCACTCGTAACCGGACTTTCCTATGACAATATTATGATTTCAGAGAAACTTCCGGTCAAGAAAAAGGGGTATTTTGATAAAATAATTAAAATTACAACATTGATTACAGAAAATGAATTAACGATTGATGAAATTCAGTTTAAAGAAGATGGAGATATCATTCTGAAAAAAGCTGAAATCGACGTAAATCTAGGAAAAGGAACAGGATTAGACGCAAAACTATCTGTTCTGCCAAATGTATTAGAAAGTGTCAAAGATAAGAAGGGCACAGTGCAAATGGGGCAGTATACGGAAGAACACAAAATAATTACATTTCGTGTGAAAAAGTAGTTGTGGATTTTTCTGAAATATTATAAAATAGTAATTAGTATATTTAGTAAAAATGGGTTGGTCCAGACTAGGAGGAAGTATTGTGGTTGAAATTATGCCAAATGAAGATAGAACACAAGCGAAAATATTAGTTATTGGAGTTGGCGGAGCGGGCAATAACGCTGTCAACCGTATGATTGATGAGAATATTCAAGGCGTTGAATTAGTTGGAATTAATACAGATAAACAGGCACTTAGTTCTTGTAAAGCAGCAACCAAAGTTCAGATTGGTGAAAAATTGACAAAAGGTCTTGGTGCAGGAGCACGACCTGAAATCGGTCAGCAGGCGATTGAAGAGAACCGTGATGAGATCATGGAATTAGTAAAAGATGCCGATATGGTATTTGTTACCTGTGGTATGGGTGGCGGTACTGGAACCGGTGCAGCACCTGTAGTAGCTGAGATTACAAAAAGCATGGGGATTTTGACAGTCGGAGTTGTTACAAAACCGTTTATGTTTGAAGGAAGACCTCGTATGAACAATGCTACATCTGGTATTGAACGTTTAAAGGAAAATGTAGATACTTTAATTATCATTCCAAACGATAAACTCCTTCAGATTTGTGATAAGAAAACTTCAATTCCAGCAGCATTAAAGAAAGCAGATGAAGTATTACAGCAGGGTGTTCAGGGAATTACAGACTTGATTTATAAACCGGGACTGATTAACCTTGACTTTGCAGATGTTCAGACAGTTATGCGTGATAAAGGAATTGCGCATATTGGAATTGGACTTGCAGATTCAGACGGAGATGATAGAGCAATTCAGGCAATCAAAACCGCTATGGAAAGTCCATTACTTGAGACAACTGTCAGTGGCGCGACTGATATTATCGTTAACTTCTCTGGTGATGTAGGAATTCAGGAAGTTTATGATGCGATTTCATATCTGACAGAAGTTGCTGGTGAAGGAGCCAATATTATTTTTGGTAATGTTGAGAGTGATATTCCTGACGAACAGATCAGTATTACAATCATTGCAACGGGAATTCGTGATTCTAAATCTGCACCTGTAGAAAAACAAGTAGAACAACCTGTTGCTAAACAGGAGCCATCTTATGGTGGACAGCCTGTTGGAAGCGCATCACAGGAATCTGTGGTTGAGGAACCAAAAAGAGAAAATCGTAGATTTGGTAATGCGACATACAATGACGATGTCATTGATATTCCAGACTTTTTAAAGAATCGCAGAAGATAGTCGCGACATATCGAATATAGAAAGAAAAGGGAGAATATGCACATTCTTTTCACACATAATGTGACAAAGAATATGCATATTTTTTTTTATAATGAAAAGCGAAATAATAAATGGAGGGGCAAAGATGAATCAAACGATTGTAGTTTACGGAGATATTTTTGTGTTTCTTTTGCTACTCTGGAATGGATATTTCATATTCATTACTGCACAGATTACCGGGTATCATCTGTCAAAATTCCAATGGTTTGTTTCTATACTTGCTATGACAGTTTGCTCGTTTGCAGCACTTAAGTGGTCAAACTGGCGTATGATGTTTTTGATGATTTTAGGAATCATATTCCTGTTTTTATTTCGCCATTTAAAATTTTTGGTAATAGGTTTGCTCGTAACGATATTTGCTGGTGGACTATGGATTATTTTTCCGCGGTATGGAGAAATACTTGCGGTTATAGGATTGTTTCTTACCATGCTCTACTTAAAGTATAGGCAAAAATCAAATTTTTATACGGTATACTGCCAAAATCATGGAAAAAAAATTCAGTTAACGGCTTTGTATGATACAGGGAATCAATTATATATACCTGAAAGCAGGAAGCCGGTATCTTTGGTTTCTTATAAAAGTATTGAACCAATCTTAGATTGGAATGAACTTGAGAAACCACAGATTGTACCGTTTTCTTCCGTAGGAGAAGAACAGGGATTACTTTTTGCAATTCAAATTGAAGCATTTATTATTTCAGAACAAAATCTGACAATGAAACGACCATATATTGGAGTTGTTCATCAGCCATTGTCAAACGATGGAAAATATCAAATGATTCTCCATCGGGATATTTTTTGTTAGGAGGGAATCATATATGATGCTGAAATTTAGAATGAAACAGGGAAAAAGAGGAGAAATCCATTATATTGGTGGTTCTGAGATATTGCCGACTCCACTTGACGCGTTACAGGAAGAAGAAATGATTCGTCAATTAAGTGGAGATGATGCTGGAACTGCAAAGTCGATGTTGATTGAAAGGAATTTGAGACTGGTTGTCTATATTGCAAAAAAATTTGATAATACGGGGATTGGCGTGGAGGATTTGATTTCTATTGGTACGATTGGACTGATCAAAGCAATCAATACGTTTAATCCAGAACGTAAAATTAAATTAGCTACATATGCTTCACGTTGTATTGAAAATGAAATTCTTATGTATTTGCGAAGAAATAATAAAACAAGAATGGAAGTTTCTATTGATGAACCATTGAATGTCGATTGGGATGGCAATGAATTATTACTTTCCGATATTCTGGGGACAGATGAAGATATTATTTATCGTGATCTAGAAAATGAAGTCGATCGTAAACTTTTACAAAAGGCAATGGAGATTTTAACAGAGAGAGAAAAAACGATTATTGAACTTCGCTTTGGCTTAAATCATAAAGAAGGACAGGAGATGACCCAGAAAGAAGTGGCAGATCTTCTGGGTATTTCGCAGTCCTATATTTCCAGATTAGAAAAAAAGATTATTCGCAGATTAAAATCTGAAATGATGAAACTTTGTTAAACTACGATAAATAATTTCTCATGGACTTGAGTGCATTTTTCTCCAAGCGGCTAACCTGGGCTTGACTAATACTGATTTCTTCTGCTACTTCGGTCTGGGTTTTGCCGCGGAAAAAGCGAAGATCAATGATTCTTTTTTCGCGATCGGAAAGTCGCTTCATAGCTTCTTTCAAAGACAAATCTTCTACCCAAGTTTCTTCGGTATTTTTTTTGTCACCAACCTGATCCATCAGATAAAGTGTATCTCCACCTTCCTGATATAAAGGTTCATGTAAAGAGATAGGGCTGGCAATCGCATCGAGTGCAAATAAGATATCTTCTTTTTTCATATCAATTTCTTTGGCAATTTCGTCAATTGTCGGTTCTTTGCACTGTGTCTTTAACAGTCTTTCTTTGGCAGAAATAGCTTTGTATGCAATGTCTCTAAGAGAGCGGCTGACACGGATGGAATTATTATCACGTAAATACCGGCGTACTTCACCGATGATCATTGGTACGGCATAGGTTGAGAATTTCACATTTAAGCTGCGATCAAAATTATCGATTGCTTTCATTAATCCAATACAGCCTACTTGAAATAGGTCATCTGCATTTTCACCACTGTTGCCAAATCGTTGAATGACACTTAAAACTAATCTTAAGTTACCTTTAATATATTTTTCTCGTGCCTCTAAGTCACCCTGTTCTATTTTTTCAAATAATTCTTCTTTTTCTTGATTATTTAAGAGAGGGAGTTTTGCTGTATTTACCCCGCAGATTTCTACTTTGTTTAGAGCCATAATCATTACCTCCCGAAAATTCTTTAATAAAAGAATGTGCTTTTTGAGATGAATTTATACTTTTTTCATAAAGTAAATAATGGTAAAAACTTTTTCTTCGTTTCAAGATGTGGTATGATTAAGCTGTGATACGAATTTCAAGAATAGGAGAAATTAAAATGAAAAAAATAATGACATTATTGTTGACATTAAGTCTCGTATTAGGGTTGACAGGTTGTACTGTTCCATGGAAAAAGAACACAGATACAAATGAAGAACAAGAGAAAGAAGAAATCACCTCTGTGAAAACAAAAGATTCGATGAAAGGGGTGACTTTAAAAGTTGGTGTTTCTCCTGATTTCGCCCCATTTACGTATAAAAACGAAGAAACCGGAGAAATGGAAGGATTTGATATTGATTATTTAGATGCACTCAGTGAATATCTTGGTTTTGAATATGTTCTTGTTGTGGAACAGATGGATGCCATCGAAAAGGACATGGAAGCCGGCAAAGTTGATTGTGCGATCAGTGGAATTTCAATTACGGATTCTAGAATGGACAGGTTCAAATACACGGATTCTTATTTCGAAAACTCGATGACCTTGATCAAAAACAAAGAAGTGGAAGCAGAGACAAAAAAGGATATTGTTCATATGAAGCTGGGGGTTGAAAAGGGAACAGCCGCACATGAATATTTATTACAGTATTTAAAGAAATTTAATAATAAAATTAAGACGTATAAGACGATGACAGAAGTATTTCATGCCTTAGAAAAGGGGAAAATTGATGCCAGCATCTATGATACTACAGGAGTGGAGTATTATCTAAACAATCATCCGGACAGTAATATTGAGATCGTAGAATCTGATCTGTATGAAGAACAGTCTAACTATGGAATTATGTGCAACAAACAATTTAAGTATTTGGATGAATTTAATGTTGGTATGAAGCAGATTGATCTAAGTGGTCAGTATCAGGAAATTTATAATTATTGGTTTAAAGAAGGAAATGAAAAATAATAGAAAAACGGTTCACAGATCGAGTAAATTCTGTGAACCGTTTTTGTTCTTATCGGGAAATTTGTTAAATTGGTCGTGTATAAGTCTTTAACCATTCTTTTTCTTCATAGATAAGATGAGGAGAGATGATATCATATACACGCTTGTGATAATCATTTAGCCAGCTTTTTTCCTGTTTATTCATAAGAGTGACATCAATACCGTCTAGATCGATTGGTACATAAGTCAAATACTCAAATTCAAGAAACTGTCCATATTCATTTCGTTTCCATTTCTTACATAATAGTTCGTTTTCAATACGGATTCCAAATTTACCGGTCTGATAGATACCTGGTTCATCGGTTGTCACCATACCTGGGAGAAGGACTGCATCAAGGTTGTTTTGGTTGACAAGATAACGGAAATTATTAGGACCTTCGTGAACACTTAAAACATGGCCGACGCCGTGACCGGTTCCATGACGAAAATCAATGCCTAATTCCCACATTGGTTCTCTTGCCAGACAGTCCAAGTTGCTTCCGCGACATCCAGATAAAAATTTAGCATTGGCAAGATGAAGCATAGAACGGCAGGTTGTGGTATAACATAATTTCTCTTCATCGGTGATTGGTCCGAGAATGAATGTGCGAGTAATATCAGTCGTTCCATCTAGATATTGTCCTCCGGAATCAACCAAAAGCATACCTTTTGGTTCAACGACTGCATTTGATTCGACAGAGGCGCTGTAATGGACAATGGCCGCGTTTGATCCGTATGCAGATATGGTTTCAAAACTTAAATCCAGAGCAAGACGATCAGAAAGACGCAGGTTATCGATATAGTTGGCAACTTCTAATTCGGATAAAGTTCGTTCTTTGATTGTGTGTTTGAGCCAATACATGAATTTTGTCATATAAACACCATCGCGAATGTGGCAATTTTTTGTGTTTTCAATCTCAATTTCTGATTTGACGATTTTTTCCATTGTGGTCCACTTAGCGCAGCGAAGCAAAACATTTGTATTAGAAAGTGCCTGATAACAGCAATAATTTAAATCTGAGTGATCAACGAGGATTCGTTTCTTTTGGATATTTTTTACAAACTCATAAAAAGTCTCATAAGATTGAACCGTCACATGATTGGTGAGTAAGTGCTCTTTTGCCTCGTTTGTCAAAACGCCATCTTGCACAAAAAGGATAGCTTCTTTGGTAGAAATATAAGCATAGGCTAAAAATACTGGTGTACAGGCAACATCATGTCCTCTCAGATTAAACAACCAGGCTATATCCATCAGTCCATTTAGTAGCTGACAATCAGCACGATATTTTTTTAGATAATTACGATATCCATCTAGTTTCTCTGAAACTGGAGTTCCAGCATATGATTCTGGAAAATGATAAACTGGTTCCGAAGAGAGCGGAGGGCAATCCGTCCAAATTTTGTGTGGAAGATCTAAGTTATATTTTATCTGAACTTTTTTGGCAGACAGTTTTCTTTGCAGTGCGATAATAAAGCTAGTCGTATAAAGACGTCCATCAAAACCTAAGGTTTGTCCAGCCTGAATATGAGTTTTTAAAAAATCAGATATGGTTGGTACATCGGCCATGCCGTCGCGCATCAGTGTGATTCCGCTGCCTGCTAATTCCTGTTCTGCCTGTAAAAAATAACGACCATCGGTCCACAAATAAGCGTCTGACAGAGTGACGAGCAAAGTACCGGCGGAACCGGTAAAACCGCTTAGATATTCGCGACATTTAAAGTAATTGCTAATATATTCTGAGTGATGATAATCTGAGGTTGGGATCAGATAAAAATCAACTCCATTTTTTTTCATTTCTTGTTGTAGTTGTAAAATTTCTTGTTTCATAAAGCTAAAATCGCCTCCTTTGTTCTACTCATATTGTAGACATAGTTATGGAGAATGGCAAGTAAAACAATAAAAACCGAATGAAACATGCTTTGCGAGTTTCATCGGTTCGCGTGCGGCGGCAAATGGAAACGACCTGGGTCGTTTCCGCTTGACTTGTGCCTTCGCGTAAATAATAATATTTACCACTGGTAAAAATAATAGTTGACAAGTGGTAAAAGAAGTGCTATATTATAACCAGAAGGAGGGATGCAGATGTCAGAGAGAAGAGACAAACCTTTGTATATCCAATTGAGCGAACAAATATTAGATAAGTATCGGAATCTTGATTATTATTCTCCACTTCCAGGAGAGAGGGAATTATGTGAGATTTTTAATACAAGCAGACCGACAATTCGAAAAGCAATTGATGTATTGGAAAAGGACGGAAAAATTATTCGATTGCAAGGAAAAGGGACTTTTTTTGTTGGGGAAGGTCCCCATGTGGATCACCAGATGAATTCAATTATGGGATTCTATAATGATGTAAAGCTTCAAGGGAAAATTACTAGTAGTAAAATTCTTCTGCAAAAGATTGAGCCGGCATCAAAAAAAATTGCAGATAAGTTAGATATTCAAGAAGGAGATATGGTATTTCATTTAGAGCGTTTACGTTACATCGGCAAAGAGTTATATAGCTTAACAAATTCCTATCATCCGGTTGATTATATGCCGGAACTTCCAAAAGTCGATTTCACCAATCAATCTTTATATGATGCAATGAGCGAATTCGGAATCCAGATTGAATGGATGCAACAGGTATTAGAAGTGAAGCCGGCGAATGCATACGAGGCATTACAATTGGAAATTGAGGAAAATGAGCCAATCTCTGTGCGTTCCTCTATTACATATGATACAAAAAAGCGGATTGTTGAGTATGTAGAAGTAACAACACAGGCATATAGAACGAAGTACGAAATTGCGGTTTATGGAAATAAACCTAATTTAAGTAAACATAGCAATGAATAATAAAAAGGAGAGAATACTATGAATGAAATTTTAAACATGACAATCAATGAAATGGCAAATGCAAATTTTGACTGTAGCTGTGGTCATCATCACACATTAGATATTAAATATATGTCTATTGGAAAAGGAACTCTTCCTACTCTTGCAGAAATTGCAGAACCTTTTAAAGATAAACAAGTATTTATGATGAGTGATAATCATACTTATGAAGCAGCTGGAGAAAGAACATTAAAGATTTTAGAAGACAATGGATTTGACGTGAAAAGTTTTAGCTTTGATACAGGAGATGGTATTTTGATCCCTGATGAAAAAGTTTTAGGACGTTTGTTTATGGAATTAGATCCCGGAACAGGGTTGATTGTGTCTGTTGGTTCTGGTACTTTAAATGACCTTGCAAAATATATGTCTGCAAGAACAGGCATTCCATATATTATTGTATGTACCGCGCCATCTATGGATGGATATGCATCAGATGGTGCACCTATGATCAAGGCTGGAAGAAAAATTTCATTTATTGCAACTCTTCCATATGCGATTGTCGGCGATACCGATATTATGAAAGAAGCACCTATGCATCTGATTCATGCTGGATTTGGAGATGTTCTAGGTAAATTAACTGCATTGGCTGATTGGTATTTGGCAAGAGAAATTGCAGGAGATTATTGTTGTGAAACATGTGTAACATTAGTTCAAAGAGCTCTTCAGAAAGTTGTAGATAATGCAGAAGGACTTGCAAAACGTGACGAAAATGCAATTCTTTACTTAATCGAAGCGTTAACACTGACTGGTGTAGCAATGGGATTGATTGGAGTATCAAGACCGGCATCTGGTGCAGAGCATATGTTAAGTCATTATTGGGAAATGGATTTTATCGCAAGAGGAAAATTCCCAGAATTACACGGTATTAAAGTTGGTATCGCAACACCGATCATTGCTGAAATGTTTGAATTAATGAAAGATGATGTACCAGATTGCGCAATGGAACTTGCTCCAACAAGAGAAGAAGTAGAAGCCTTACTTCGTACAGCAGGTGCCCCAGTACTTCCAACAGAAGTTGGCATTGATAGAGAATTATTCTATAACAGTATTGTGGAAGGCAATACGGTAAGAAATCGTTACAGTATCTTACAGACAGCAGTAGACAAAGGACGCATTGAAGAATGCGCAAAGATCATTACCGATAGGATTTATGGAGCTGAATAAACAGTTTTATAAATAGATATGTAGCATGAGTAAAAAGTAATAAGCAAGGAGGAAACACGATGAAAATAGCATTTGGCTGCGATCCAAACGCGCAGGATTTTAAAGTAGAATTGATGGAATATGTAAAGGAACTTGGTCATGAAGTTGCAGATTTTGGAAGCGAAGATCCAATCTATGCGAATACAGCAATTAAAGTGGCACAGGCCGTTGCTGCCAAAGAATATGATCGAGGCATTGTTGTCTGTGGTACTGGCATTGGGGTATCAATTGCAGCAAATAAAGTAAAGGGTGCTTATGCAGCATGTATCCATGATATTTATCAAGCTCAGAGAGCAGAATTATCAAATCATGCGAATATCATTACAATGGGTTCTCAGGTCATTGGAATTCAACTTGCCAAAATGATGGTTGAGGAATACTTATCTTGCACATTCGATCCAAATGGCAGATCCGGTGACAAAGTACAGAGAATCGTAGATTTTGAAAATGAACAGTAAACAAAAATATAATATATAAAAGCCATATTATAAATATCCAACCTAAATACATACTTATACGTAACAGGACACCTTATGGTGTCCTGTTTGTAGTGTGCTGTTACACGTGAACCGATGAAACTCTTAGGGCGTGTTTCATTTGGTTAGAGGTTTCCTCCGGTTTCTTGAATCCCATATTTTAAAATGGTATACTAGTGGATAACAATATTTGAAAGAAGGAATGAAAATGAGTAAAATTGATGAAATCAGAAAAGAAATGATGAAAGCGATGAAAGCCAAAGACAAAGCGCGAAAAGATTCTTTATCAATGCTGCTTTCCGCTTTAAAAAATGCACAGATCGATAAAAGGGAAGATTTGACAGAGTCAGAAGAAAATGCTGTCATTGCAAAAGAAATTAAACAAACAAAGGAAACAATGGATTCCTGTCCAGCAGATCGTACGGATATAATCGAGGAGTGTCAGCTACGTTTGTCTGTTTATAAAGAATTTGCACCGGAAGAAATGAATGAAGAACAGATTAAGGCTACAATCCAGGAAGTATTAGATGAACTTGGCATTGCAGAACCAACAAAGAAGGACCGTGGAGTGATTATGAAAAATCTGATGCCAAAAGTTCGTGGCAAAGCAGATGGAAAATTGGTAAATCAAATGGTTTCTGGAATGTTAAAATAGGGATTAGGAAACATGTACAAAAAATTTGAAGTTTGGCTAGATCGGATCATGGAACAGCAATTTCCAGACGATATGATTGCAATCTGTTTTAATCTCTATGAAAGTTCAGCGGGTCATTATTTTATCGAATTAGTTGGAACGGATCATTTTGATTTAGAGGATACTGGTTGGATATATGATGAAGTATTTGACACGAGCAGAACTTTATTAAATTTAGAATATGATTTAGAGTGGGAAGATATGTTGGAAAAAGTGGTTTCTACTGTGAAAGAATATTTGCAGTACGGAACAAATGCGACCCGATTAAAAGCCTATCAGGGAATCGGTGCGGGCTTTGTAGAAGGCGACGTGGAAATTATTTATTCCAAATGAGTAAAAACGGAATCGTGCAGAAAGAAATTGCACAGATTCCGTTTTTTATATGATTTAATAATATTGTGCTGAATGATAGAAATGGTAATTGATTTCTGCTCCGATCAGAAGTAGATACATACACATATATAGCCACAACAATGCGAGTAATAAACCGGTCAGATTTCCATACATGTTAAGTACAGTGGTGAAATTTCCATAATAGAGTGAGAAACCAAAGGAAAATAAGACCCAACCAACTGCACTAAATAATGCTCCGGGAACAACTTCGTGAAAACGGATTTTCTGGCTTGGTAAAAATTTATAAATGAGCAGAAAGGAGAGAACAAATATCGTAAAGCTGACAAAAATACGAGTTAATGTCACTAATGTTGTAATCTGCTCTAAAATTGGAAACCATTGACAAACATATAAGAAAAAAGTATTACCAAATACAAGAACCAATAGTCCAAAAATAATTGCAACGGTAAATAATACGATATAAAGAGAAGACAACAAACGCATAACGATAAAATTACGGTCTTCATCAATTTCATATACAGAATTTAATCCATAGATTAAAGAATTTACACCTTTAGAGGCTGCCCATAATAACGATAATGCATTAAAGGACAATAATGCTGTGGATTGCTGTACATAAACCATGTTGATGATTGAAATAACTAAAGAACTATATTGTCCCGGTAAATATTCTTTACAGGCCATCAAAATATCTGCCTGATTAAATGGCATATATCGAGTGATATATAAAATAAACATAATAAATGGAAATGTGGATAATACGATAAAGAAAGCTGCCTGTGCTGCAAATGCAGCGATATGATCCTGGCGCATCTTTGTCATAATAGCCTGTACGGCTGCGATAATCTGTATCATATTTCGATAACCTTTCTAGAATATCTGATATTTGCAAATAATTATTAAAATTTTACCATAATCATTTCAAAACCACAAGTCTGGACACTTTGTGATTTATTATCATTATAATATAGTTTTTGGTAATTCATGCATGAAAAATACATATCTTAGGTATTGACAGTAAGCGTCATTGTATTATAAAATAGGAAAAGTTAAAGACGAAGACGGTGCATAGTAGTGTATTTATTTTCATTCAGAGAGAAAGAGTCACTGGCTGAGAGCTCTTTTATGTTCAGATGGTTACACGAATTTCACACCAGAGTTGTATTTCTGAATGATATAGTAGGAAATAACGTGACTGCTCGTTACGCAGAATGAAGTGCTAAATTATGATAGATAATTTAGAATTAGGGTGGTACCGCGATAACCTCGTCCCTTCTAGGGATGGGGCTTTTTTTATTTCATAGGAAATTACGTTGTAATTTCTATGAAATAAAAAAAGCTCTGCGAAGATGCGACCAGATGCATAAGGTAATATGACTGCTTACAGCGTCTGCATCTGGCGCACAAAGCGAAGCAAGTCCCTCAGGGACTGAGGGATTTAGGGAGTTCGAGGCGGACTTGTCCGCTTTTGTTATTTGGCTTTTTACAGTCGCAAAAAGATTTTAATAAAATTACAAGGAGTAAAGAGATGAAGGAAAGATTAGAAGCCATTAAAAAATCTGCACTGGAACAAATTGAACAGGCGCAGAAAATGGAAAACTTAAACGAAATCAAAGTAAACTTCCTGGGTAAAAAAGGAGAATTGACCAAAGTATTAAAAGGCATGAAAGATGTTGCCAAAGAAGACCGTCCAAAAGTTGGTCAGATGGTAAATGAGACACGAGCTATCATTGAAGAGTGTTTAGAAAGAGAAAAAACACTTTTAGCCAAGAAAATCAGAGAAGAACAGATGAAACATGAAGTCATCGATGTTACATTACCAGGTAAAAAACATGAAAAAGGTCATCGTCATCCAAACCAGATTGCATTAGAAGATCTTGAACGAGTATTTATTGGTATGGGATATGAGGTTGTGGAAGGCCCGGAAATCGAATATGACAAATATAATTTTGAATTATTAAATATTCCAGCAAATCATCCGGCAAAAGATGAACAGGATACTTTTTATATTACAAAAGATATTTTACTTCGAACACAGACATCACCAGTACAGGCACGTATCATGGAATCTGGGCAGATGCCGATTCGTATTATCTCTCCAGGACGTGTATTCCGTTCTGATGAAGTAGATGCAACACATTCTCCATCTTTCCATCAGGTAGAGGGTTTGGTTATTGACAAAGGAATTACATTTGCAGATTTAAAAGGAACATTAGAACAGTTTGCAAAAGAATTCTTTGGACCAGAAACACAAGTAAAATTCCGTCCACACCATTTCCCATTCACAGAGCCAAGTGCAGAAGTGGATATTACTTGCTTTAAATGTGGTGGTAAAGGTTGTCGTATGTGTAAAGGAAGTGGCTGGATTGAAATCCTAGGCTGTGGTATGGTACATCCACACGTATTAGAAATGTGTGGCATTGATCCTAATGTATACTCTGGTTTTGCATTTGGAATCGGTCTGGAACGTGTTGCCTTATTAAAATACGAAATCGATGATATGCGTTTATTATATGAAAATGATGTAAGATTTTTGAAACAATTTTAACAATAAGTTCTGGGGTATGATGTCCTGAGATTAAAATAAAAAAATAGATATTATTTGGAGGAAAAATTATGGATACACCAATTTCTTGGATTAAGGCATATGTGCCTGATTTGGACTGCACGGTGCAGGAATATGTAGACCGAATGACATTATCCGGTTCAAATGTAGAAAACTATGTAGATTTAGATAAAAATTTAGAAAAAATCGTTGTCGGTAAGATTTTAAAGATTGAAAAACATCCTGATGCAGATAAGTTAGTTGTTTGTCAGGTAGATGTAGGAGAAGAAGAACCAGTTCAGATTGTTACAGGTGCGCCAAATGTATTTGAAGGTGCAGTTGTACCGGTTGTTTTGGCAGGAGGAAAGGTTGCCGGAGGACATGATGGAAGTCCAAATCCAGCCGAAGGTATTAAAATCAAAAAAGGAAAACTCCGTGGTGTTGTTTCGAATGGTATGATGTGTTCCGTGGAAGAGTTAGGATCTTCTCGTGACATGTATCCAGAAGCACCGGAAAATGGGATTTATATTTTTGAAAAAGATGTAAAACCAGGGGAAGATGCGGTTGCGGCATTAGGGCTTCGTGACAGTGTCGTTGAATTTGAAATTACATCAAATCGTGTAGATTGCTTTAGTATGATCGGTATGGCAAGAGAAGTTGCAGCAACATTTGACAAGCCATTTTATCCGCCGATTGTGACAGAGACAGGAAATGATGAAGATGTCAATGATTTTGTAAAAGTAAGTGTGGAAGATGAAGAATTATGTCCACGCTATACAGCAAGAGTCGTAAAAAATATTAAACTTGCACCATCTCCAGAATGGATGCAGAGAAGATTAGCAGCAATGGGGATTCGTCCAATTAACAATTTAGTTGATATTACAAATTATGTTATGGAAGAATACGGACAGCCTATGCATGCCTATGATTTAGATACAATTGCAGGAAATGAAATTGTTGTCAAACGTGCACAGGATGGTGATACTTTTGTAACATTAGATGGACAAGAAAGAAAATTAGATAAAGATATTTTAATGATCTGGGATGGAGAAAAACCAATCGGTATCGCTGGTATCATGGGTGGAGAAAACTCCATGGTAACAGATGAAATTCAGACATTGTTATTTGAGGCAGCAACTTTTGATGGTACGAATATCCGTCTTTCTACTAAGCGTTTAGGTTTGAGTACCGATGCATCTTCAAAATTTGTAAAAGGACTAGATCCAAATAACGCGATCGAAGCCATGAATCGTGCTTGTCAGTTGATCGAAGAGTTTGGATGTGGTGAAGTTGTTGGTGGCGTGGTTGACGTATATCCAAGTCCGGTATCAGAAAAGAGACTTCCATTTGAACCAGATAAGATGAATGCATTATTAGGAACGGATGTTGAACCGGAAACGATGCTTCAATATTTCAAGAAGTTAGACTTAGTTTATGACGAAGAAAAGAACGAATTGATTATCCCAACTTTCCGTCAGGATTTAGGTTGTATGGCTGATTTGGCAGAAGAAGTGGCCCGTTTCTATGGTTATGATAAAATTCCAGTTACATTGCCAAACGGTGAGGCGACAACTGGTAAATTATCATTTAAAGGCAGAATCGAGAGCATTGCCCGCGATGTTGCAGAGCAAAATGGATTTAGTGGTGGTATGACATATTCTTTTGAAAGTCCAAAAGTATATGATAAATTATTGATTCCAGAAGATTCTGATTTAAGAAAAGCAATCGTAATCTCAAATCCACTTGGAGAAGATTATAGTATCATGAGAACACTTTCTTTGGATGGAATGCTTACTTCACTTGCAACTAATGCCAGCCATAGAAATAAAAATGTCCGATTATATGAAATGGGTAATATTTATCTGCCAAAAGCACTTCCACTTACAGAATTGCCAGAGGAGAGAATGAAATTTACATTAGGTATGTATGGCGATGGAGATTTCTTCACATTAAAAGGTGTGGTAGAAGAATTATTTGAAACATTAGGATTAGCTGGAAAAGATGAGTATATTCCAACACAGGAAATTCCATTCCTGCATCCAGGACGCCAGGCAGAAGTTGTGATCGATGGTGAAAAAGTTGCTTATCTTGGGGAAGTTCATCCGGAAGTAGCGGATAATTACAGCATCAAACAGCGTGTGTATGTAGCAGTGATTGATATTCCGGTATTAGTGGAAAAAGCAACATTTGATCGTAAGTATGAATCAATTGCCAAATTCCCTGCTATGAAGCGCGACTTAAGTATGACTGTTTCAAAAGATGTCTTTGTTGGACAGATTGAGGCGATCATCAAGAAAAATGGCGGCAAATTATTAGAATCGGTTGAATTATTTGATGTATATGAAGGAAATCAGATTGAAAAAGGCAAAAAATCCGTTGCTTATTCACTTACTTTCCGTGCAAAAGACCGTACACTTGAGGAAGCAGAAGTCAACAAAGTGGTAGATAAGATTCTGAAAAAATTAAGTGAATTGGGTGCAGAACTTCGTTCTTAATTTCAAAGGCTTATAAATCATTATATGTAAAAAATTTAATATGGTGTTATGAGGTACATCTGATCAGAAAAGAGCAGATGTGCCTTTTTTGTTTCTAAAGTAGATAGGAAGTATATATGAGCGATAGAATCAATCTTGACATATAGAACATATGTTTGTATAATGAAGAAAAGAACGAATGTTCGATTTCTGGGAGGTGTTACCATTGAACTTACATGCAACCTATCTTTGTATTGATTTAAAGTCTTTTTATGCTTCTGTAGAGTGTGTAGAACGTGGCTTGGACCCTTTGACAACGAATTTAGTCGTAGCAGATAGGAGTAGAACGAAGAAGACCATTTGTCTTGCGGTATCTCCGGCATTAAAAATGTATGGTATTCCGGGACGTCCTAGATTGTTTGAAGTGGAGAAAAAAGTCACGGAGATTAATGCATCACGCAAGGAGAAAGCACCATATCATTGTTTTTTGGATTCATCATACGATGCCATTCAGTTACAGAAAGATGCAACACTTTCCTTAGATTATATTACAGCGACACCTCGGATGGCATTGTATTTAGAATATAGTACGAAAATCTATGGGATTTATTTAAACTATATCGCACCAGAAGATATGCATGTATATTCGATCGATGAAGTCTTTTTTGATGTGACAACTTATTTAGAATTATACCAAATGACAGCACATGAACTGGCAATGCGGATGATCAAAGAGGTTTTTCGAACAACAGGAATTACTGCGACTGCGGGTATTGGGACGAATATGTATCTTTGTAAAGTTGCAATGGATATTGTTGCCAAGCACACGAAACCAGATAAAGATGGTGTCAGAATTGCGGAACTTGACGAGATGTCGTATCGAAAACAATTATGGATACATCAGCCGATTACTGATTTTTGGCGCGTGGGGAAGGGATATTCCAAGAAACTAGCACAGGTTGGATTATATACAATGGGAGATATTGCAAAATGTTCGATTGGAGAAGCAAAAGATTTTTATAATGAAGAATTATTATATCAGTTGTTTGGAGTCAATGCGGAATTATTGATTGATCATGCCTGGGGATGGGAACCATGCACCATGGCCGAGGTCAAATCATACAAGCCATCCAATCACAGTGTTGGTTCTGCGCAGGTTTTGCATTGCCCTTATTGTTATGAGAAGGCAAAATTAGTTACGAAAGAAATGGCAGATTTATTAGTATTTGATTTGGTTGACAAAAGTTTGGTTACTGACCAGCTTGTGCTTACTGTGAGCTATGATATTGAAAATATTTCTAGCAGAGGCGGAAAAGAGAGTTATAAAGGTGCGGTAAAGACAGATCATTATGGAAGAACTGTTCCTAAGCATGCTCATGGAACAATAAATTTGGATGAATATACATCATCTTCGAAGTTGATTGTTCATGCAATGATACAATTATACGAAAGGATTGTGAATAAAAATCTGCTCATAAGGAGAATTCATATTTCTGCCAATCATGTAAAAGAGGAAAGTCAGATTATAAGGAAAGATCAATACGTTCAGTTGGATTTATTTATAGATTATGAAAAATTTTGGAGGCAACAACGTGAAAAAGAAAAAGATTTAAAGCGTGAACGAAAGCTTCAGGAAGCAGTATTGGAGATAAAAAAGAAATACGGGAAAAATGCTGTTCTAAAGGGAATGAACTTGGAGAAAGGGGCAACTGCAATGGATCGAAATCGGCAGATTGGAGGCCATAAGGCATGATTACTGTTTGGTGAAAAAGATGGTGAACGATACAATAAAAGCAAGCAACATGATAAAAAAATATGAAGATGTAATCAAATTTTCCCATCCTACATCAAAACGACATCCAAGGATGACATTATCTGAGCGTGCGGCTCAGTTTTCACCATTTGCGGCTTTAACTGGCTATAATGAGTCGGTGAAAGAACGGGAACGTTTGACGAAACAAAAGATTGAGTTGGCGGATGATGAAAGACAGATTTTAGACGTAAAATTGCATTTTTTGCAAGCACATATTAAAGATGAGCTTGAAATCCGTATTACCTATTTTGAACCAGATTTGTATAAAGAAGGAGGACGTTATATTACAAAAAGGAGTTTTATAAAGAAAATTGACGCATATAATCAGATGGTAATCATGAAGGATAACACAAATATTCCAATCAAGAGGATCATCAAAATCGAGGGGGAAATATTTGATCTTTTTTATGGCATTGGCTAAAAAATTATAAAAATCAAATGGATAACTTCTTTTTTGTTCTGTTAATAAAAGTTTGAAAATGAAGGAAAAATAGTTTATAATTCATAATATGTGAGTCTATGTAAGGAAGGATAACATAAACAAATGAATTTACATGATTTTTATTTTGATTTACCTCAGGAATTAATTGCTCAGGATCCGTTGACTGATCGATCCAGTTCTCGGCTTCTTTTATTAGATAAAAAAACTGGGGAAAGAGAACATAAGATTTTTAAAGATGTGATAGATTACTTAAATCCTGGTGACTGTCTTGTGATCAATAATACACGAGTACTTCCAGCAAGACTGATTGGTGCCAAAGAGGGTACAGGTGCAAAAGTGGAAATCCTTTTATTAAAAAGGAAAAAAGACAATGTCTGGGAGACACTTGTAAAACCTGGGAAAAAGGCAAGACCAGGGGCTAGAATTGTTTTTGGCGACAATTTGTTAGTTGGTGAAGTTATTGATATTGTGGAGGAAGGCAATCGTTTAGTACGATTTGAATATGAAGGGATTTTTGAAGAAGTGCTCGATCAACTTGGCGAGATGCCACTTCCACCATATATTACCCATCAGTTAAAAGACAAAGAGCGGTATCAGACTGTCTATGCAAAACATAATGGATCTGCAGCTGCACCGACTGCTGGGCTTCATTTTACAAAAGAATTATTAAATCAGATCGAGGAAAAAGGTGTGAGAATTGCCAATGTCACTTTACATGTTGGACTTGGTACATTCCGACCAGTGAAAGTAGAGAATATTCTTGATCACCATATGCATTCAGAATTTTATTGCATTGAAGAAGAAGACGCAAAGATAATTAATGATACGAAAAAGGATGGGGGTAGAATTATTTCTGTTGGTACAACGAGTACTCGTACTTTAGAATCAGTCGCAGATGATGACGGCTGGATTCGTGCCGGAAGTGGTTGGACAGATATTTTCATTTATCCTGGTTATCAGTTTAAAGTGATTGACGGATTAATTACGAATTTTCATCTACCGGAATCAACACTGTTAATGCTGGTATCTGCATTGGCAGGGAGAGAACAGATCATGGAAGCTTATGCAGAAGCCGTGAAAGAGAAATATCGTTTCTTCAGTTTCGGGGATGCGATGTTTATACACTAGAAAGTGAGGTTGTACGTGGATTTAATTGAGAGAATCAAAGCAAAAGAAAATGGATTTAGTAAAGGTCAGAAAAAACTGGCAGATTATATTTTAAAAGAATATGATAAAGCAGCTTTTTTGACCGCATCTAAATTAGGGAAAGCAGCAGGAGTCAGTGAATCAACAGTCGTGCGTTTTGCATATGAATTGGATTATGATGGATATCCACAGCTTCAAAAAGCGATGAATGTAATCGTAAAGACACAATCTAGTTCTTTACAGCGTTTAGAGGGTGCAGCTGAGCGATATGGCAATCAGAATCTTTTAAAAAGCATCTTAAAAACAGACACTGATCGGATTCGTGAAACGATTGCTGAAATTGATGAGGAAGAGTTTGAAAAAGCAGTCAATAGTATTGTTTCAGCACGTAAAGTTTATATTATTGGAGCAAGAAGTTCTGGGTTTTTAGCAGAATTTTTAGGATACTATCTGCGCATGATCTTAGATGAGGTGCATGTTGTTGATTTTACCGGTGAGGCAGGTGTGTTTGAGCAAATTCATAGAATTCAGCCGGATGATGTTTTCATTGGAATCAGTTTTCCAAGATATTCAAGAATTACTGCACAAGTACAACAGTTTGCAAGTCGTGCAGGTGCGACAACGATTGCGATTACAGATAGTATGCAGTCGCCGATGACATCTCGTTCAAAAGTAAATTTGATTGCAAAGAGTGATGTAATCGCAGTTGTGGATTCCTTGACAGCACCTCTTAGTGTCATTAATGCGCTGGCAGTTGCGATTTCCATTCGCATGAAAGATCAGGTATCAGAAAGATTTAAAATTTTAGAAGATATGTGGAAGGAATATGACATTTATGATAAAAAACTCTTGTAGGATTGCTGTAATCGGAGGTGGAGCTGCCGGAATGATGGCCGCAATCTGGGCTGCAAGGTCGGGAGCAAAAGTAACACTATTTGAGAAAAATGAGAAGTTGGGAAAGAAGATTTATATCACTGGAAAAGGCAGATGTAATGTGACAAATGCCTGTGAGGTTGAAGATTTATTTCCACACATGGTGTCAAATAAAAACTTTTTATATAGTTCCTTTTACAGTTTTACAAATGAGCAGACGATGGAATTTTTCGAAGAATTAGGCTGTCCTTTAAAAATGGAACGGGGAAAAAGAGTATTTCCGGTTTCGGATAAATCATCGGATGTCATTCGTGCCCTGAGTCGAGAATTGGATCGATTAGGAGTCAAGATTCGACTTCGTACGGCAGTAACAGAACTGATCATCAAAGATGGACAGGCGCAGGGGGTTATCTGTGGTAAAGATATTTATCAGGCAGATGCTGTGATTGTCGCGACTGGTGGATTATCTTATGCATCGACGGGTTCTACTGGGGATGGATATCAATTTGCAAAAGATGCCGGACATAAAGTAACAGCGACAAGACCGTCTTTAGTGCCATTTGAAATAAAAGGAGATATTTGCAGTCAATTGCAAGGACTTTCTCTGAGAAATTGCCAAATGACAATCTATGATGGTAAAAAAAAGTTATATGATGATTTTGGTGAACTATTGTTTACGCATTTTGGTATTAGTGGTCCGCTGGTGATCCGTGCCAGCGCCTATGTTGGGAAAAAACTCCAAGAACATCCCTGTCAGGTGAATCTTGATTTAAAACCGGCATTGACGAAAGAACAATTGGATCATCGAATTTTAAAAGATTTTGAAAAATTTAGTAATAAACAATTTAAAAATGCGCTAAATGAATTGCTTCCGAAGAAATTAATTCCGATTATCATTGATTTAAGTGGAATTGATCCAGAAAAAAAGGTCAATATTATTACAAAGGATGAAAGGAAGAATCTGGTATCCGTGATCAAACAATTTGCTCTTACGGTAACAGGTGTACGCGGTTTTTCGGAGGCAATCATTACACAAGGTGGTATTTTTGTAAAAGAAGTTGATCCTGGTACGATGGAATCAAAATTAGTACAAAACCTTTATTTTGCCGGAGAATTATTAGATTTAGATGCAGTTACAGGTGGTTTCAATTTGCAGATTGCCTGGTCGACTGGTTATCTAGCTGGAACAAATTGTGTTATAAAATATATGGAGGAATAAAAAATGTATAGTATAGCGATTGATGGACCTGCCGGAGCAGGAAAAAGTACGATTGCAAAAAGAATTGCAAAAGAATTATCATTTGTATATGTGGATACAGGAGCAATGTACCGTGCAATTGCACTGTATTTTCTAAGAAAAGGGACAGACCCTGCACTTGTGGATGAGATAGCGGCTGAGTGTCCGAACATTCATGTAACGATCGAGTATCAGGAAGGTGAACAACAGGTGTTGTTAAATGGTGAAAATGTTAATGGCCTGATTCGTGATGAGGCAGTTGGCAATATGGCATCTAAAACATCATCGATTCCAGCCGTTCGTGCAGCACTTCTTGACTTGCAAAGAGATATGACGAAAACAGCAGATATTTTGATGGATGGAAGAGATATCGGAACACACGTTCTGCCAAATGCAGATTTGAAAATTTATCTGACAGCATCTTCAAAGGTTAGAGCAAAACGCCGTTATGATGAATTGACTGCTAAGGGAGAAGTCTGTGATCTTGATCAGATTGAAAAAGATATTATTATCCGTGATGAGCAGGATATGAATCGTGCGATTGCACCACTAAAAAAAGCAGAAGATGCAGTGTTGGTAGATTCTTCTGATATGACGATTGATGAAGTTGTCGAAACGATCAAGCGTGCATTTTATGAAAAATGTGGAAAGTAGGAGACAGACAATGAATGTAATTCTAGCAAAAAAAGCAGGTTTTTGTTTTGGAGTAGAAAGAGCAGTCAATCTTGCATATGATCAGGCGAGCAAAAAAAATGTGTATACATTTGGACCAATCATACATAATGAAGAAGTTGTGGCAGATCTGGAACAGAAGGGTATCTTTTGTCTGAATACCAAAGAAGATCTGGAACAATTAAAAGAGGGTACGATCATT
Organism: Lachnospiraceae bacterium; assembly: GCA_030523275.1. Lineage (GTDB taxonomy): Bacteria > Bacillota > Clostridia > Lachnospirales > Lachnospiraceae > Fimousia. Next base: position 71,095 of record JAUNIX010000002.1, on the reverse strand, counting down.
ATACGTTCTCATGGTGTGAAAAAAGAAATCTATGATTTGATTGAGAAAAAAGGCCTTGAATTAGTCGATGCAACCTGTCCATTTGTGCGTAAAATTCATAAAATTGTGACTGAAGAGAGTGAAAAAGGAAATCAGGTTGTAATCGTTGGAAATGGCAAACATCCAGAAGTGGAAGGAATTAAGAGTTGGTGTCAAAATCCACCGATTATTATTGAAGAAACAGAAGATATCGAAAAACTGGAAAGTTTTTCGGGAAAAAATTTAAGCATTGTATCACAAACGACATTTAATTACAATAAATTTAAAGAATTGGTTGAAATTATTTCTAAAAAAGGTTATGATATAAGTGTTTTTAACACAATCTGTAATGCTACAGAAGAGCGCCAGTTAGAAGCTCGTAAAATCGCATCAGGGGTGGATGCGATGATTGTCATTGGCGGAAAACATAGTTCTAATACACAGAAATTATATGAGATTAGTAAAAAAGAATGTCCGAATACATTTTTTATCCAGACACTAAAAGATTTGGATGTTGATAGTATAGGTTCTGTTGACAGCGTTGGCATTACAGCAGGGGCTTCAACCCCAAAGAAAATTATCAAGGAGGTTCATGTTCGCATGACAGAAAAGAGTTTTGAACAGTTATTAGAGGAAAGCTTAATTACAATTCATAATGGAGAGGTAGTAGAAGGCACAGTTATTGATGTAAAAGAAGATGAAATTATCTTAAACATCGGATATAAAGCAGATGGTATCATCACACGTAACGAATACTCCAATGAATCTAACGTAGATCTTACAACAAAGGTAAGCGTTGGTGACACTATGGAAGCAAAAGTATTAAAAGTAAACGATGGTGAAGGTCAAGTGCTTTTAACATATAAAAGATTAGCAGCAGAACGTGGAAATAAGAGATTAGAAGAAGCGTTCAACAATAAAGAAGTCTTAACAGCTACAGTTGCACAGGTATTAGATGGTGGATTAAGCGTAGTTGTTGAAGAAGCGAGAGTATTTATTCCTGCAAGTTTAGTTTCTGATACTTATGAAAGAGATTTAAAGAAATATGCTGGTCAGGAAATCCAGTTTGTTATCAGTGAATTCAATCCTCGTAAGAGAAGAATCATTGGTGATAGAAAACAGTTATTGATTGCTGCTAAATTAGAAAAGCAAAAAGAATTATTTGCAAAAATCGAACCTGGTATGAAAGTAGAAGGTACTGTTAAGAATGTAACAGACTTTGGTGCATTCATTGATTTAGGTGGAGCAGATGGATTATTACATATCTCTGAAATGTCTTGGGGTCGTGTAGACAATCCTAGAAAATTATTCAAAAATGGTCAGCAGGTAACTGTATTGATCAAAGATATCCAGGGTGAAAAAATTGCACTTAGCTTAAAATTCCCAGAAGAAAACCCATGGTTAACAGCAGCAGATAAATATGCAGTAGGTAATGTAGTAACTGGTAAAGTTGCAAGAATGACAGATTTTGGTGCATTTATTGAATTAGAACCAGGTATGGATGCTTTATTACATGTTTCTCAGATTGCAAAAGAACATGTTGAAAAACCTTCTGATGTATTAACTGTTGGACAGGAAATTACAGCAAAAGTTGTTGATTTTAAGAAAGATGATAGAAAAATCAGCTTAAGCATAAAAGCAATTGAATCAGCAAAAGGAAATGACTAATCATAAAGTCTTGGAAAAAGAGGTTTACCGTGTGGTAAACCTCTTTTTGTCTATGCAGCAGAATAGCATAACAGTTCTGTTTTCGTTGTTTTTGAAGAGATATAATTGTACGTTTTGCAATACTTACTTGAAGATTATTCAAGAACAGGGTATACTGGAACTTACAACATGTTTGTATTTATAATAATTAAAGGAGCGAAAGAAAGAATGGCAATTAGAAAATTCAAAAAAGTGTTAGTTGCAAACCGTGGAGAGATTGCAATCCGTGTATTTCGAGCACTGAACGAGCTTGGCATTACCACTGTTGCGATTTTCTCTAAAGAGGACCGATACGCTTTATTCCGTTCCAAAGCGGATGAGGCATATATGTTAAATCCGGAAAAAGGACCGGTTGATGCTTATTTAGATATTAATACAATTATTCGAATTGCGAAAGAAAAGAAAGTTGATGCGATTCATCCAGGTTATGGTTTTTTATCTGAAAATCCAGATTTTGTAGAGGCCTGTGAAAACAATGGAATTACTTTTATTGGACCATCTGCAGATTTAATGCGTGCAATGGGCGATAAAATTTCTTCTAAGAAAATGGCAATTGAAGCAGATGTACCGATTATTCCAGGTGTTGATTATGCAGTTAACGATGAAGCAACGGTTATGAAAGTTGCAGAGACGGTTGGATACCCGGTAATGTTAAAAGCATCAAATGGTGGTGGCGGACGCGGAATGCGTATCGTAAACACTCCAGAAGAAATGCCAAAGGAATATGCTGAGGCCAGAGATGAATCCAAAAAAGCATTTGGAGATGCACAGATTTTTGTTGAAAAATATTTGAGAAGTCCAAAGCATATCGAAGTTCAGATATTGGGTGACCAATATGGAAATGTGGTTCATTTGTATGATAGAGATTGTTCCGTTCAGAGAAGACATCAAAAAGTGGTGGAATATGCACCTGCATTTAGTATTCCGGATGATGTAAGAGAGACAATTTTTGAAGCTTCTTTGCGACTGGCGAAAAAAGTTGGATACAAAAATGCCGGAACTTTGGAATTCTTAGTAGACGCCGACAATCATCCATATTTTATTGAGATGAATCCTCGTATTCAGGTAGAGCATACTGTATCAGAAGAAATTACGGGCATTGATCTTGTGCAGTCACAGATTTTAGTAGCAGAAGGATATGCGCTTGACTCTGAAGAAATTGCAATTCCATCTCAGGAAAGCATTCCGTGTGTTGGATATGCAATCCAGACACGTGTTACGACAGAAGATCCAGCCAATGGCTTCTTGCCAGACACAGGAAAGATTGAAGTATATCGTTCTGGTGCCGGAAAAGGAATTCGTTTAGATGGAGGAAATGCTTATGTAGGAGCTCAGATTCTTCCATATTATGATAGTTTATTAGTAAAGGCAATTTCTTATGATCGTAATTTTAAAGCAGCGGTTAAAAAGTCCATTCGTGTATTAAAAGAATTACGTATCCGTGGAGTAAAAACGAATATTCCATTTTTGATCAATGTATTAAATCATGAAACATTCCAGTCTGGAAATTGTTATACTACTTTTATAGAAGAAACTCCAGAACTATTTGATTTGCAGCAGAGTGCCGATCGTGCAACAAAGATTCTGGAATTTATCGGAAATAAAATGGTAAACGTTAATCCAGTGGAAAAACCATATTTTGAAGAACGGAAAGATCTTATGGTAGATCCTTCTGAAAAAATATATGGTGCTCGTGATGAGTTCTTAAAATTAGGTGCGGAAGGATTTACTCAGAAGATTCTTACACAGGATAAATTGTATATTACAGATACAACGATGCGTGATGCTCAGCAGTCATTAATGGCAACCCGTATGAGAACCAGAGATTTAGTAGGAGCAGCAGCAGCTACAAACAAATATATGCAAAATGCATTTTCTGTTGAAGCGTGGGGTGGAGCAACTTATGACACCGCATATCGTTTCCTGAAAGAATCCCCATGGGATCGTCTGGAAATTCTTAGAGAGCGCATGCCAAATACTTTAATCCAGATGTTGCTTCGTGCATCCAATGCGGTTGGCTATAGTAACTATCCAGATAATGTTGTACAGAAATTTATAAAAGTTGCAGCATCACATGGCATTGACGTGTTCCGTATTTTTGACAGTTTAAACTGGGTTGAAAATATGAAAATGCCAATTGAGGAGGCATTAAAAACAGGTAAGATTGTTGAAGGTACTTTGTGTTACACAGGCGATATTTTAGATCCAAATGAGACAAAATATACTTTGGATTATTATGTAAAGAAAGCAAAAGAATTAGAAAGTTTGGGTGTGCATACCTTTGCAATTAAAGATATGGCAGCTTTGTTAAAACCATATGCGGCCAAAGAACTGATGACAGCATTAAAATCTGAGTTAAAAATTCCAGTGCATTTGCATACACATGACTCTACCGGTAACGGTGTCAGCACATTGTTGATGGCGGCAGAAGCTGGGGTAGATATTGTGGATTGTGCGATTGGTTCCATGAGTTCTATGACCAGCAATCCATGTATGAACTCTTTGGTAGAGGCACTTCGTGGAACAAAACGCGATACTGGTTTGGATCCAGAAGAATTAACTGTTTTAAGCCAATATTATGAAAATGTCCGTAAGGTGTACAAATCTTTTGAAAGTGGTATGGATGCGCCAAATACGGAAATCTATAAATATGAAATTCCAGGAGGTCAGTATTCAAATCTGCTTGCCCAGGTAAAAGAAATGGGTGCTGGAGAAAACTTTGAGGAAATCAAACAGTTATATAAAGAAGCAAATCATTTGCTTGGCAATATTGTAAAAGTAACCCCGTCTTCCAAAGTGGTCGGTGATTTTGCAATCTTTATGTTTAAAAATGGATTGAATACAGAGAATATCTTTACAGAAGGTAGAGAATTATCTTATCCTGATTCTGTTGTAGAATATTTCCAAGGATTGATTGGACAGCCAGAAGGTGGATTTCCGAAGGAATTGCAGAAAATTGTCTTAAAGGATAAGAAAGCAATCGATGTTCGTCCGGGATCTCTGTTAGAACCAGTGGACTTTGGGGCAATCAAAGCAAAACTAAAAGAAAAATATTATCTTCCTAAAATGGAAGATCCGATTGTAATGGATCAAAAGGCAATCAGTTATGCATTGTATCCTCGTGTATATGAAGATTATTGTGAGCATTTAGAAGAATATAATGATGTTAGCCGTTTGGAAAGCCATGTATATTTCTATGGATTAAGAAAAGGGGAAGAAACCATTTTCAACATTGGCGAAGGAAAAGATGTCATTGTGAAATTCTTAGAAATGTCTGAACCGGATGCTGAGGGAATACGTACCCTTGCATTTGAGGTAAATGGCTCTATGCGTGAAATCAAGATTTTGGATAAGAATCTTGAAGTAAAAGCGGATCGCAGATTAAAAGCGGATAAACATAATCCGGGACATTTAGGTTCTACAATTCCAGGAACTGTCGGCGGTATTCTTGTAAAAGAAGGAGACGAAGTAACTGTGAATATGCCATTGATGACAGTAGAAGCGATGAAGATGGAGACAACAGTTGTGTCAAAAGTCAATGGTAAGGTTGATAAGATTTATGTCCAGGAAGGCGATAGTGTAAATCAGGAAGATTTATTAATTTCTTTTGAAATCGCTGAGGAAAAATAATTAAACTAAGATAAAGACCCAGGCGGTTTCCATTGGAGACTGTCTGGGTTATTTTTATCGTACTGAAAAGTTATCACAGTGTTGCATGACATAAACTTATATGATTTGAAAAATTTTGTCTGATATTTTATTTGACAGATGTACATACTATCTTAAAAAGTTTTCGAGGTGAATGTATGTCAAAAATAGAATTAATCGTAATTATAGGTGAAATTGAAGGCCATCAAACGGCAGGAAGTCAGAATAAAGCGACAAAATATGAAGAGTTACTACCAAGACTTGCGAAAATTGAACGTGATCAGGATGTTGGCGGAGTGTTGATTTTATTGAATACAGAAGGTGGAGATGTGGAAGCAGGGCTTGCAATCGCAGAGATGATTGCTTCTCTTAGTGTGCCAACGGTATCTCTCGTGCTTGGAGGGAGCCATTCCATCGGTGTTCCGATTGCGGTATCGACAGACTGTTCCTTTATTGTGCCGACGGGTACCATGGTGATTCACCCAGTTCGGATGAATGGTATGGTCATTGGCGCTCCGCAGACTTATGATTATTTTCAACAGATGCAGGATCGAATTATTGGTTTTATTGAATCTCATTGCCATGCGAAGAAGAAGCGTCTGGAAGAAATGATGTTAAATACTGGACAACTTACGAAGGATTTGGGAACCATTTTAGTTGGTGAACAGGCGGTAAAGGAAGGCGTGATTACTCATGTGGGAGGTATCAAAGAAGCAGTAGAAGAACTGCGTAAATTGATGGAAGAAGCAAAAGAAACAAAATAAAGGTTAGAAAGGAAAAACACCTTGAATGTTAGAATTGTTTTAACATTCAAGGTGTTTTTTTCAACCATATATGTTTCCGCTTATAGCGGAAAAAGGCGAACTATATTTTCCATATGCTGATTTGTATAATATAGACAAAAGGAGAAAGGAAATGGAATTTAAGAATAAGCGATGTGCCCAAATTTTGAATTTACTGTTTCGCAGCAAAGAAAAAATGACAGGTGATAATCTTGCAGTTTCTCTTGGGGTTTCATCTAGAACCATTCGCAGTGATATTAAATTATTAAATGCAGAATTGGAACATTGGGGAGCAAAAGTAATTTCAGAGATTGGACAGGGATATTATCTGAAGATTTATGATCAAAACAGTTTTTATGAATTTCTAGGCACTTTAAGGAAAAAGAATGCAGATTTTCAAAATATTATCCCATCTGAACCCGAGGATCGCGTTCGTTATATTATTACCAAATTGTTACTTTTATTATTGAATGGCAGTAAAGAATATATTGATCCGTTTGACTTGGAAGAAGAGCTATTTATTAGTACTTCTACATTGAAAAAAGATTTTAGGATGATTGACCAGATTCTTGAAAAATATGATTTGAGAATTAGCATAACGAAGAAAAAGGGCGTTTGTATTGTTGGGGAAGAAGCGAAGATTCGTTATTGCATTTCTGAATATATTTTTAACAGTAAAGGATATTTTCAGTCTGAGGAAAATGAATTTTATAAGAGTGTTTTTCCTGAAAATGATATGGATCGTTTGAAAGAAATCTTATTAGATGTTATCACAAAATATCAATTGCGATTGACAGATATAGCATTTAAAAATTTGCTGATTCACACGTTGATTATGCTCAAGCGTTTTGCTGTGCGGCAGAGTGTAAATTATGAAAAAGCTGATATTGAGTCATTTGAAAAGAGAATAGAATTCAAATGTGCAAAAGAGATTATTAAAAGAATTCAAAAGGAATTTCAGGTTGATTTTGGTGATGAAGTTTATTATTTGACACAACATTTGATTTCCAGCCAACGGTTTTTTATTGATGATCCAGAGGATGATTATGAATATAAAGATGAAATCAAAATGATTTTACAGACCATAAAGGAAGAAACAGATATCGATTTGTCAGATGATAAGCAATTAATCAATGGTTTGGCGATGCATCTAGAAGCTACTTTGCAAAGGCTACGATTTGATATGAATATTCGCAATGAATTTTTAGATTCAATCAAAAATATGTATCCGTTAGCATTTGAGTTAGCTGTTTTAGCCGCTAAAGTCATTGGAAAAAATCATAGTCTCAAGACGAAAGAAAACGAAATTGGATTTTTAGCGATACATTTTGGGGCAGCATTGGAAAGAAAAGGTCTTAATCAAAGCCGAAAATGCCAAAAGGCGATTATTGTTTGTATTGCTGGTGCGGCAACAGGATTATTGTTGAAGGAAAAAATTGAGCAGAATTTTGAAAATAGAATTGAAATCGTGAAAAATTGTCCGAAATCGGAAGTGACACAAGAGTTGATTGATTCTGTGGATTTGGTTTTGACAACAGTTCCATTAGAGAATTTTGAATCGCCCAAAATTAAGCAGATTCATTTGTTTTTAAAAGACTCTGATGTGGAAAACTTACGGGAAGTGTTGAACAATAGTAAAAATGATACAGGCATTTGTTATCAGGATATTTTTCGTAAAGAATTATTTTTTGCAGATGTCGATTTAAGAGAAAAACAACAGGTATTAACGTATATTACTGACATCATGTTGGAGAAAGGTTACATATCAAAAGATGTGCAACAGTCTGTTTTTAAAAGAGAAGAGATTGCCACAACGGAATTGGGAAGTCTTGTAGCAATGCCACATGCTCTGCTGAACAATACAGAAGAGGCTGTCGTAGCGATTCTAATTCTTAGAAAACCAATTGTTTGGGAAAATGAAAAAGTGCAAGTGGTGTTATTACTAAATATTCCAAAAGATAAATATGAAATTTGGGAAGTTGTATTTAAAAAATTATATCGCCATTTAATTGAGGATCGGGGTGTAGCCCGTTTGATCAAGAACAGAAACTATGAAGATTTTATAGAACATCTGCAAAATTAAGAAAAGGAGGGGAAGAGATTGGAAGGATTAGTCTTAAATCAAAACAATGTCAAGTTGAAAGTGGAAGCTTCCAACTGGGAAGAAGCAATTCGCATTGGAGGGGCAATCTTGGTAGCACAGGGATGTGCAAAACAGTCTTATGTTGATGGTATCATCAAAGCCATCAAAGAATTGGGACCGTATATCATTATTGCTGACGGTTTGGCTATGCCACATACCAGACCGGAAGAAGGCGCAACTGGAATTGGTTGTAGTCTGATTACTCTAAAAGAACCTGTTTTCTTTGAAGGCGACAGCAGTCCGATTAAGGTTATGATTTGTTTTTCTGCTGTTGATAGCGAAAGCCATATGGACATTCTTAAGATGATCGTTGAGTTTGTAGAACGCGGACTCATTGATGATATTGCTGAAGTAGAGACTTATGAAGAACTACTTGCAGTAATTAGTAAAAATGAAAAAATGTAGAAAGGAGGAAGAAACATGTTACAGATTTTAACTGTATGCGGTGCCGGTCTTGGAAGTAGTTTTGCATGCCAGATGAGCGTTGACGCCGTATTAAAAGAATTAGGTGTTCAGGCAAATTTGGATCACACCGATATTTCAAGTGTGGCTGGAGCAAGAGCTGATATTATTATTTCAGGTAAGAATTTTGAAAAACAGTTTGAACGTTACACACTTGATTGCCCAACTGTTTTCTTAAATCGTCTAGTTGACAAAAAAGAGATTAAGGAAAAACTTACACCAGTGCTGAAAGAAATTGGCGCATTATAAGAGAAAAGAGAGTGAGGAGAGAAAATGGTAGTTTTAAATTTTATCATTAAAAACATATTAACACAGGCAGCTGTTGTTATTGGATTGATTGCTTGTCTGGGATTGATACTTCAGAAAAAACCTGTTGGAGCTGTTCTTTCCGGAACCATGAAAACAATCCTTGGTTTCTTGGTATTATCTGCAGGTTCTAGTGTCATCCAGGGATCTTTAGCAATCTTTGGTGATTTGTTTAACAAAGCATTCGGATTAACTGGTCTGGTAGCATCGATTGAAGGTATTAATGGTCAGGCAATGACAGACCTTGGTCTTGGTTCTGAGATTGCGGTTACTTTAGCCGGTATCTTTGTTGTAAATATTATTTTGGCCCGTATCACAAAATTTAAATATATTTTCTTAACAGGACAGGCTCTGTTATGGGAATCTACATTGTGTGTAGTATTTGCTTATTTCTGTGGCTTACGCGGACTTCCTTTGATTGTCATTGGTTCAATTGTCGGTGGTGCATTCGCTACTTTAATGCCAGCACTTGCACAGCCAATCATGCGTCAGATTACAGGTAGTGATGATATCGCACTTGGACACTTCTGTACAATCGGATATATTTTTGCAGCATTAGTTTCTAAGGTGACAGGAGATAAATCAAAATCTACAGAAGATATTGAGCTTCCACAGAGTTTATCTTTCTTACAGGATACATATCTTTCTGTAATGGTTGTAATGGTACCATTCTACTTAATTGTTGCTATTGCAGCAGGTCCTGCAAAATGTGCAGAATATTGTGGTGATACAAACTATGTTGTATTTATGTTCCTTCAGGCATTACAGTTTGTAACAGGTTTATACGTATTGATGGCTGGTGTTCGTTTATTGTTAGCTGAATTAGTTCCTGCTTTCCAGGGTATTTCTATGAAGCTTGTTCCAGATTCTAAACCTGCATTAGACTGTCCGGTATTATTCCCATATGCACCAAACGCAGTTATTTTTGGTTTTATTTTCACAACAATCGGTTCTATTATCGGTATGTTCATCACTCCATTAATGGGATTACCAATGATTTTACCAGGTGTTATGAGTAACTTCTTTGCAGGCGGTACTGCTGGTATCTTTGCTAACCAAGTTGGTGGACGTCGAGGAACAGCAATTGGATGTATTGCACATGGTATTTTCATCATTATCATCCCAGCTTTATTATCTCCAATGTTAGGTCAGATTGGATTTGTAAACATGACATGTACCGATGTTGATACCGTATTTACAGGATTCTTCTTCATGATCATTAAATCCATTACAGGTTTGTTCTAGGATTTATCGAGGAGGTATGATAGATGTTTTTCTTTAAGAAAAAAGAAAAGAAACAAAAACCAGCAAAAGAAGCAGTTCCGGTTATGAATAAAGAAGAACTTTTGGCAAAAGCAGAAGAAAAGCTTTCAGAACTTGATGGGAAAGAAGGCATGGACCGTGTCAATATCCTTAATGAGCTGGGTTCTTTATATACTCAGGCTGAGGAAATAGATAAAGCAATTTTGTACTACGAAGAAAGCCTATCACTCAATAAACAGCACGGGAAAGCTAGTACAGATTTAATGAAATTGTATAACAAAAAGCGTCAGGAAGCTGCAGCAGCAAAGGACGATGAAAAGGTAAAAGAATACATGGACAAAGTTCAAGGACTGATGCAGATGTCAAAAGATATGATTCGCGGAAATGCTTAGCTAAAGGAGATAAAGATAAATGTATAAAAATTTAATTGACTTGTTTAAAGAAAACGAAGGAAAAGGAGCTGTAGGAGCATTTAACTTACACTGTTTTGAAATGCTTCCATCCATGATTCATGCAGCCGAAGAACTTGGAGTACCAATCATCATTCAGACATCTCTTGGAACAGCAGAATATATCGGGTTTGAACCATTGATTGCTGCTGTGAAAGCATTGGCCGAAATTTCTCCAGTGAGTGTTGCTCTTCATATGGATCACTGCAAAGACGTTGATGCATTAAAGAAAGCAATCGATCTTGGATACTCATCTGTAATGTATGATGGTTCTGCACTTCCAATCGAGGAAAATATTAAAAACACAAAGGAAGTAGTGGCATATGCACATGCACATGGAGTTTCTGTAGAAGGCGAAATCGGAGCAATTGGTGGAGCAGAAGATGGTGTAGTAGTAGCAAAAGATGCAGCAATGTATACAAAACCAGAAGATGCACTTCATTATGTATCTGAAACAAATGTAGATGCTTTAGCAGTATCCATCGGAACAACACATGGTCAGTTTAAGTCAAAAGCTAAGATTAATTATGAACTTTTGACAGAATTAAAAGAAAAATTGGGAGATGTAGGACTTGTTCTTCATGGTGGTACGGGTGTTTCTGATGAAGATATGAAACGTTGCGTACGTGAAGGTATGAAAAAGATCAATGTAGGAACGGAATTAAATAAAAACTATATTGATGTTTGCGCAAAAACTTTCACTCAGGAAGGTCTTACACCAACAACATCATTAAGAGGTTTGACAGGACCGGCAAATGATAAGATCAAAGAAATTGTAATGGAGAAAGCATCTTTATTTAAACTGTAATAACTCATATAATTTTTACAAGACAGGACTGGCGGGGGAATTCTCGCCAGTCTTTGTACTTTAAGGAGTGAAAAATGAAAAAAACAATCGTTTTACTGGCAGGATATCCGGCCACGGGAAAGAGTTATCTTTGTAATAAAATTCTTGAAAGATTACCAGACTTTGTTGTGGTTTCACAAGATGAGATAAAGGAAAAATTATTTGACCAATATGGATTTGATAATATGGAAGAGAAAGTACAGATTGAAAATCAGAGTTGGACAAAATATTACGAACGGATGGAAGAATGTTTGAAAAATGGAACGTCAATTATTTCAGATTATCCGTTTAGCGATAAACAAAAGGGACGTATATCAGATCTTTCAGAGAAATATGGTTATCAGGTTGTGACATTTCGCTTGATTGGGGATTTAGATGTTTTGTATGAGCGTTCGCGAAAAAGAGATCTTGCTCCATCTCGTCATTTAAGTCATTTGGTATCAAAATATCACAAAGGTGATGTGTTGGAAGACAGAACAAAGGCAGACTGTCTTGTTACGTATGAGATTTTCATGGATCGATGTCAGAATCGCGGATATGGAACATTTGAACTTGGACATTTAATTGAACTTGATGTAACGGATTATACAAAAATTGATTATCCGGCAATCATTCAACAGCTATGTAAGTTAGTAGAAGAATAAAGAGGTATCTATGGGACATATAATTTGTATTGGGCAATCTGCTCTCGATTTTACGACTGCTTTGTCGCATCCGATTATAGAAAATCAGAAATATCGAATTACTGATATCGTGGAAAGTGGTGGTGGACCTGCATTTAATGCATCTTATTTATGTGGGATGTGGGGAGCTGAAGTTTCTCTGGTTAGCCGCATTGGAGAAGACGAAAATGGAAAAAAATTACGTCAGATGGCAGAATCTGTACATGTAAATTTAGATATGCTGATTCCGGATCTAGAATATAAAACAGCATATAGCTATATTTTTACGAATACTAAAAACGGCTCTAGAACGTTATTTAATTTCCCGGGAAAGGCAAGTAATGTCAATTATGCGTTTCCGGAAAAAGAAGTGAGTGTCATTTTAAGTGATGGACATGAACCAGAAATGACCGCAGAAGCGATTAAAAAGTATCCGCATGCGATATCCATTGCTGATGCGGGCAGTTATCGAGAAAGTACAATGCAGGTTGCAAAAATGGTTGATTATTTGGTTTGTTCCGAAGATTTTGCCCGACAGTATACAGGAAAAGATTTGGTAATTGATTATTGGCAACAATGTGTAGAAGTTTTTGAACAAATTGAGAAGATTAATCATAAACATGTTGTTATTACATTGGGAGAATCTGGACTTTTATATCGTGATCACGGAAATATTGTACATTTTCCGGCATATCGTGTGAAGGCGATTGATACCAATGGTGCCGGTGATATTTTTCATGGTGCTTTTGCGTATGGCATGTCTCATCAAATGCCATTGATCGATATTTTAAAAATGAGTTCTATGGCATCGGCTATTTCTGTGCAATATCCGGGAAGCCAAAGTGCAATCCCGACTTTAGATATGTTAGGAAAAGGCTTATTGCAGGCTGGAGAACAGATTTCGATCAAATAATCATATTTTTCTGTAGAGAGGCAGAGTTGATATAATAAGAAGAAACATTTTTAAGGAGAATGCTATGACAAGAGAAGATATTTTTAAAACAGTTGATCATACATTGCTTTCCCAAACCGCTACATGGGAAGAAATCAAAGAAATTTGTGACGATGCAATGCGGTATCAAACAGCATCGGTATGTATCCCGGCATCTTATGTCAAACGTGCGAAAGAATATGTGAAAGATTCGATGGCAGTATGTACTGTCATTGGTTTTCCAAATGGTTATCATACATCAAAAGTAAAAGAATTCGAAACAAAGGATGCCTTAGCAAATGGTGCAGATGAAATCGATATGGTGATCAATCTCGGTGATGTCAAAAATGGAAATTTTGATAAAGTACGTGATGAAATTGTCCTTTTAAAGGCAGCATGTGGTGATAAAATCTTAAAGGTCATCATAGAAACTTGTTTGTTGACAGAGGAAGAAAAAGTGAAAATGTGTCATGTTGTTACGGAGGCTGGTGCTGATTTTATCAAAACTTCAACAGGATTTTCAACGGCAGGGGCAACATTTGATGATATTGCATTATTTGCAAAGAATGTTGGAAAAGAAGTAAAAATTAAAGCAGCCGGTGGAATTAGTTCTTTCGCCGATGCGGAAAAATTTATTTGTCTTGGAGCAGACAGACTTGGAACGAGCCGTTTAGTAAAGATAGCAAAGTCAGAACAATAGGACTGAGTATCGGAAATCTTCATAATAAACGAAAGGAAGCAGTAGAGACTACGCCATTTGATTGAGGAATGCAAATTTCTACTGTTTCTTTTTACGTAAAAGAATAAAATAGTTTGATCATTTATACAAAATATCGCTTTTTTTGGACACGCATAAAAGTATTGAAATATTTTTGTGAGGATAGTACAATAAGAAAATAGCACTGGAAGGAGGAGCATATGGCTAAAAAAAGACGAAGTAGTAAAAAAGTGAAAAAAGGCAGTCGTGATTTTGTATCCTTTTACGATGAAATTTGTGCCTGGCTTATGATTGCTCTTTCTATTTTTTTATTTTTAAGTAATTTTGGGATTTGTGGAACAATTGGAAACTTATTTAGTGAGTTTTTCTTTGGCATTTTTGGCATTGTTCAATATGCAGTTCCGGTTATTATTTTATTTTTTGCACTTTTATTAATTTCGAATAAATTTAGTAGCCTGGCGATCAAGAAGACAATTTTGGCAGGTTTTTTAACATTTATGGCTTCTATATTTGCGCAAATGATCTTTGATATGGAACAGACGAATTTTTCGAAGATGTTTTTTCTTGGCTACGATGAGAAAATTGGTGGAGGCCTCATTGGCGGCAGTCTATTATATTTGCTGCGTAGCTATTTGGGAATGGCCGGTGCAGTGATTGTTTCGTTGTTGATTACATTATTGTCGTTGATGCTGATCACGGAGCGTTCACTGATGAAAGGATTGAAAAAATTATTTGGAAAACCAGAACAAACGCCTTCGAAAGCTTCATCGAGAAAAACGAAGTCTCGATCTAACAGTAAAAAGGGAAGGAAAAAGACAGTCGAAAAAGAGGAAAAAGAGCCTTCTTTTTCAGAGAGGTTAAAAAAGGAAAGACAGAAAAAACAAAGAGAAGAGGTGGTTCCTCGAGTAATCGAAGATACTCCAGTAGAACCCCAGATAGAAGTTCCGGTTGAAAATTCGGAAATGACAGATATACTGGACGACAGTCAGATTTTTTCAGAAGAAGATAATTTTTCAGTTGAACAGATGAAACCCAAACGAAGGGCGAGAACAAAAAAAGCAGAATCAGTACCCTTAGAACAAGTTCCAGTGATGGATACACAGGACGAAAATGATCATTACATATTTCCTTCCTATGAATTATTAAAAAAAGGGACGATGGGGGCAAAGACAAGTCAAAAAGAGTTGAGAGAAACTGCAACTAGATTACAACAAACATTGAAAAATTTTGGTGTTAATGTTACTATTACAAATATAAGTTGCGGACCTACGGTAACTCGCTTTGAATTGCAACCAGAGCAAGGAGTAAAAGTGAGTAAGATCGTCAGCTTAACAGACGATATAAAATTAAATCTTGCGGCAGCAGATATTCGAATCGAGGCGCCGATACCTGGTAAAGCAGCAATTGGCATTGAAGTCCCTAATCGGGTAAATCAAATGGTATTTTTACGTGATTTGATTGAAAATCCCGAGTTTAAACAATTTCCATCCAAAATTGCATTTGCGGTGGGAAGAGATTTATCAGGAAAAGCAGTTTATGCAGATATTGAGAAGATGCCACATCTGTTGATTGCTGGCGCAACCGGATCTGGTAAATCCGTTTGTATTAATACGATTATTATGAGCATTTTGTACAAAGCAAAACCCCAGGATGTCAAATTGATCATGATTGATCCCAAAGTAGTTGAATTAAGTGTATATCAGGGAATTCCACATTTATTGATTCCTGTTGTGACAGATCCGAAACAGGCGGCCGGGGCACTAAACTGGGCTGTGATGGAAATGATGGAGAGATATAATAAATTTGCGGAAGTACATGTTCGCAACATCAAATCATATAATGCGAAAGTAGAAAAATTAGCTTCAGAGGGTAAGGAAGGCGAGGACTTTAAGAGAATGCCACAGATTGTCGTAATCATTGATGAGTTAGCAGACTTGATGATGGTGGCATCCCATGATGTAGAAGATGCGATCGTGCGTTTGACTCAGCTTGCACGTGCAGCAGGAATTCACCTGATCATTGCTACCCAAAGACCTTCTGTGAATGTCATTACCGGTTTGATCAAGGCAAATGTGCCGTCAAGAATTGCGTTTGCTGTCTCTTCTGGAGTGGATTCGAGAACAATCATTGATATGAATGGAGCTGAACGATTATTGGGGAATGGTGATATGCTGTTTTTCCCATCCGGATATAAAAAACCAATTCGTGTACAGGGAACGTTTGTTTCCGATGAAGAAATACCAAATGTTGTTCAGTTTTTGAAAGAACAGACGGTGGAAGATTCTTATCAACCGGATGTAAAAAAAGTAATAGAAGCTTCTGCACAAAAGTTATCCAATGCTGGCAGCGATGCCAATGGAAGGGATGAATATTTTTATGATGCAGCAAGTTTTATTATTGATAAAGATAAAGCCTCCATTGCGAGTTTACAAAGAGTGTTTAAAATTGGTTTTAATCGGGCTTCCCGATTAATGGAGCAGCTTTGTGAAGCTGGTGTTGTTGGCGAAGAAGAGGGAACAAAACCTCGAAAAGTTATCATGTCTCCGGAAGAATTCGAGAGACTGAAAGAAGAAGAAATGTAAAAATGTGTCATACAAATCCTATTGTCATAGGGGAAAGGTGGAACAATGAAAACAGATATTCAAATTGCTCAGGAGGCGAAATTAATACCAATTAAGGAAGTTGCAGCAAAACTGGATATTAAGGAAGATGATTTAGAACTTTATGGAAAGTACAAAGCAAAATTATCTTCTGGTTTCATGGACAAAATTAAGAACAATGAAGATGGAAAGTTAGTTCTTGTAACTGCGATCAATCCAACACCAGCAGGTGAAGGAAAGACAACAACCAGTGTAGGACTTGGACAGGCATTGGGACAGTTAGGAAAAAAATCTGCCATTGCATTAAGAGAACCTTCTCTGGGACCTTGTTTTGGTATTAAAGGTGGTGCTGCCGGTGGGGGATATGCTCAGGTTGTACCAATGGAAGATTTAAATCTTCATTTTACAGGAGATTTCCATGCTATCACATCTGCAAATAATTTATTAGCAGCGATGTTAGATAATCATATCCAGCAGGGAAATGAACTTGGTATTGATCCAAGACAGGTGACATGGAAACGTTGTGTTGATATGAATGATCGTGCACTTCGTAATATCGTCATTGGACTTGGTCGTAAAGTAGACGGTGTTGTGCGTGAAGATCACTTTATCATTACTGTTGCATCTGAAATTATGGCAATTCTCTGTCTTGCAAACGACATGGAAGATTTAAAAGAACGTTTAGGTAAAATAGTGGTTGCCTATAATTATGATGGCGATCCGGTCACTGCAAAAGACCTGAAAGCAGTTGGTTCCATGGCTGCTTTATTAAAAGACGCCTTAAAGCCAAATTTAATTCAGACATTAGAACATACACCAGCTTTTGTACATGGAGGACCATTTGCTAATATTGCACATGGATGTAACAGTGTACAGGCAACAAAAATGGCATTAAAATTATGTGATATTGTAGTGACAGAAGCAGGATTTGGGGCCGATTTAGGTGCTGAAAAATTCTTTGATATCAAATGCCGTAAATCAGGATTAAAACCAGATGCAGTTGTATTAGTAGCAACAGTACGTGCGTTAAAATACAATGGTGGTGTTGCCAAAGCTGATTTAGGAAAAGAAAATATTGAAGCTTTAAGCAAAGGAATTGTGAACTTAGAAAAACACATTGAAAACTTGAAAAAATTTGGTGTGCCAATTGTTGTTACCTTAAATCAGTTTGTTTCTGATACAGAGGCAGAATTAAACTTTATTAAACATTTTTGTGAAGAAAGAGAATGTGATTTTGCCTTATCTCAAGTTTGGGAAAAAGGTGGCGAAGGTGGAATAGAGTTAGCAAAGGCTGTCTTAAAGACTTTAGAAACAAAAGAGAGTCATTTCAAACCAATCTACGATTTAGATTTATCGATTACAGAGAAAATTCGTACTGTTGCAACAGAAATTTATGGTGCAGATGATATTAAATTATCAGCTGCAGCAAAGAAATCGCTTGCCTTGATCGAAGCACAGGGCTTTGGCGATCTTCCTGTCTGCATGGCAAAGAATCAGTATTCATTATCAGATGATGCAACAAAATTAGGTAGACCAACCGGATTTGATATTACCATCAGTGATATGTATGTAAGTGCTGGTGCAGGATTTGTTGTTGTTTTGACTGGCGATATTATGACAATGCCTGGACTTCCTAAGAAACCAGCTGCTGAAGGTATCGATGTAGATCAAGATGGTATGATTACAGGATTATTCTAAAAAGAATGGAAGTGCTCTTGGGGATTTTATATAGAAAATGGGTTGTATTTTCTATATCAACGCTAAATGCGTTATATTCTCAAGAGTATTTTATGAAAAGAAAGGTGAGAAAAATGCCACAGATTATTGATGGAAAGAAAATTTCCCAGGAAATTAAAGATGAATTAAAAGAAAAAGTGGCACAGTTAAAAGCAGAAGGAACGGAAATTGCTTTGGCTGTGATTCAGGTAGGAGATGATCCTGCATCCAGCGTTTATGTACGCAATAAAAAACGTGCTTGTGAATACATTGGAATTAAGTCTGTTGCTTATGAAATTCCAGAGACAACGACACAGGAAGAATTGCTCTCCATTATTAAAGATTGTAATCAAAATCCTGAAATTAATGGAATTTTAGTACAGCTTCCATTACCGGATCATATTGACGAGGACACTGTGATCAAAGCAATTGCACCAGAAAAAGATGTCGATGGTTTCCATCCGCAGAGTGTTGGTGCAATGACGATTGGTGAAGCCGGTTTTCTTTCCTGTACACCAGCCGGAATTATTCAGTTATTAAAACGTTCTGGTGTTTCAATCGAGGGAAAAGAATGTGTAGTTATTGGCAGAAGCAATATTGTCGGAAAACCAATGGCATTGCTTTTATTAAGAGAAAATGGTACTGTGACGGTTTGTCATTCCCGTACGAAGGACTTAAAAGAAGTCACAAAACGTGCAGATATCTTGGTCGTAGCGATTGGAAAACCAAAATTCATTGATGAAACTTACGTAAAAGAGGGAGCAGTTGTCATCGATGTTGGTATTCACCGCAATGAAAATAATAAATTATGTGGTGATGTTGACTATGAAAGGGTTGCGCCACATACTTCTGCAATTACTCCAGTTCCGGGAGGCGTTGGACCAATGACAATTGCAATGCTGATGAATAATTGTGTGGAAAGTGTATTAAAATAGGAGTTTTTATGAAGATACTGTTTATTTCGCTTGGTTGTGACAAAAACCTCGTAGATAGTGAAGTTATGTTGGGGTTATTAGCCGAGAAAGGCTATACGATTACAAATGATGAGCAGGAGGCAGATGTTGTCGTTATCAATACCTGTTGTTTTATTCATGATGCCAAAGAAGAAAGTATTATGACAATTTTAGAAATGGCAGCATTGAAAGAACAGAATTTAAAGGCTTTGATCGTGACTGGATGTTTGGCTGAGCGCTATAAAGATGAGATTATAGAAGAAATTCCAGAAATTGATGCTGTTTTAGGAACTAGCAGCTATCAATCTATTATTGATGCAGTGGAATCTGCCTTACAGGGTAAGCAATACCGACATTATGATTCGATAGATTTTCTTCCTGATAATAGCAAGAATCATCGTATGGTAACAACCGGAACCTACATGGCATATATGAAAATTGCAGAGGGATGCGATAAATGTTGTACATATTGCATCATTCCTAAGATTCGTGGATCTTATCGCAGTGTGCCAATGGAAGAGCTGGTTGCGGAGACAAAACGTCTCGCAGAAAATGGGACGAAAGAACTTGTTTTGGTTGCACAAGAGACAACAGTCTATGGCGTTGACCTATATGGTAAGAAGTCATTGCCTGAGTTGTTAAAAAAATTGTGTGCCATTGAGGGAATTCAATGGATTCGCCTTCTATATTGTTATCCAGAAGAAATTACGGATGAGATGATTCGGGTCATAAAAGAAGAGAAAAAAATTTGTCATTACATTGATATGCCAATCCAACATTGTAATGACCATATTTTACAACGTATGGGACGTCGAACAAATCAGGCGCAGTTAAAAGAAGTCATCTGTAAACTGCGTCAGGAAATTCCGGATATGGTAATTCGCACCTCACTGATTACCGGATTTCCAGGCGAAACCCAGGAACAACATGAAGAGCTTGTAAACTTTGTAGATGAAATGGAGTTTGAACGTTTGGGTGTCTTTACTTATTCTCAGGAAGAAGATACCGTTGCAGCCGGATTTCCGGATCAAATCCCAGAGGAAATCAAAGAGCAGCGCCGAGATGAGATTATGGCATTACAACAAGAAATTTCTTATGAACAGGACCAGGAGCTTGTTGGTAAGGAAATGGAGGTTTTGATCGAAGGTTATTTATATGAGGAAGATATTTATATCGGAAGAACCTATCGTGATGCACCAAAAGTAGATGGATGTATCTTTGTCAACGCAGAAGAAGAAATCATTTCTGGAGATTTCGTAAAAGTCAAAGTTACAGGAGCTAAGGAATATGATTTAATAGGAGATGTCATTTATGAATAAAAACATACCAAACTATTTAACAACACTAAGAGTGATTATGATTCCATTTTTTGTATTTTTTATGGTTACAGATGTTGCAGGTGATGCATCAAAATGGATTTCTCTGGCATTATTTATTGTTGCCAGCATTACAGACTTTTTAGATGGTTATTTAGCAAGAAAATATAATCTAGTATCAAATTTTGGTAAATTTATGGATCCACTTGCAGATAAAATGCTTGTCAGTTCAGCAATGATCTGTCTTACAGAGCAAGGTAGATTAGCTGCATGGATCGTTATTATCATCATCAGTCGTGAATTTATTATTAGTGGATTCCGTTTGATCGCAGCGGATAATGGAGTTGTGATCGCAGCGAGCTATTGGGGCAAATTCAAAACAAATTTTCAGATGTTTATGATTATTCTGTTGATTGCTGATTTGGGAACTCCGCTTGCAGTTATGATTGAAAATATTTTAATTGTGATCGCAACTGCGTTAACGATTATTTCATTGATTGATTACCTTGTGAAAAACAAACAGGTACTTGCAGATTAATTATATAGAAACTAGGAAAGCGGTGCTGATGATGATTAGCACCGCATTTTTGTTTACGCGAACCGATGAAACTCACAAAAAGTGTTTCATTCGATGTATGAAAGGAAAGAAAATATGATTGTAGAATTAATTTCTGTGGGAACGGAAATCCTACTTGGAAATATTGTTAATACGAATGCGGCTTATTTAGCAGAACGTTTAGCTGGTCTTGGAATGTCTGTATATTTTCAGGAGACAGTAGGAGATAATCCGAAACGTCTAGAAGAAACATTGCGAAGAGCAAAAGATCGTTCAGATGTGGTAATTCTAACCGGAGGTCTTGGACCGACACAGGATGATCTGACAAAAGAAACGGCTGCAAAAGTGTGTGGGAAACGTATGCACGAGGATCAAAAAGCAAAAGAATATCTCATCGCATATTTTGAGAAATTAGGTCGTGGATGGGAAGAAATCAGTGAGAATAATTGGAAACAGACGATGGTACCAGATGATTCGATTATCCTATATAATGATAATGGCACAGCTCCAGGAATTATTATACAGGCAGACGATAACAAAAAGATTATTCTTCTTCCTGGCCCTCCCAATGAATTGATACCAATGTACGAAAAGGATGTAGAACCGTATTTGTGCTCATTAGAACAGGGAGTGCTTTATTCGAAGGTAGTTAAAGTGGATACTCTTGGTGAAAGTTCTGTTGAAATGCAGATTCTCGATTTGATTGATCAACAAAGTAATCCAACGATTGCGCCATATGCCAAACCGGGAGAAGTCCATCTTCGTGTGACGGCAAAAGCGAAAGATGAAAAAGAAGGAAAGGCTTTGGTCATGCCTATGGTCGAAGAGTTGAAAAAAAGATTTGGTTCATATGTGTTTACGATCGAAGAAGATGTGACTATGGAAGAGGCCTTGGTATCTTTGATGCAACGATATCATCTGACTTTTGCAACTGCGGAATCTTGTACCGGAGGTTTGTTAGCTGGTCGCCTGGTCAATGTAGCCGGAGTCTCAGATTGCTTTAAAGAAGGATTTATCACTTATGCCAATGAGGCAAAAATAAAACACTTAGGTGTTTCGGAACAGACATTACAAAAATATGGTGCAGTTTCAGAACAATGTGCAAGAGAAATGTCAGAAGGTCTTGCAAAAAATACAGGAGCAGAGGTGACGATCGCTACAACTGGTCTGGCTGGTCCGGGAGGAGAAACTGCAGAGAAAAAAACGGGGCTTGTCTATATTTCCTGTACAATCAATGGAAAAACTACAGTACAGAAATTTCAATTAAAGGGCAATCGTTCCAGAGTGCGAAATAGTACAGTGGTGCGTGCAATTACAATGATGAGACAATGTATTTTACGTGAATATGCGGAAATCTGAAATTTCTTGAAAATTTATAAAAGAAACAAATCTATAATTGTAAATAATTGGTATCTATGATATATTATAAATAACGCAAAAGAAAAATCGAACAAATTTTCGATAGAACACTTGTTTTGGTTTATGTTTTGTGATACTATAGACTCACCAAAACAAAAAGATATTAGTTTAGATATAGATAGAAAAGGAGAAAGAAGATGGCACGTGAAGAAAAGTTAAAAGCATTGGATGCGGCGATTACAAAATTAGAAAAAGATTACGGAAAAGGCGCTGTTATGAAACTCGGAGAGTCTGGTGTCAATATGAACATAGAGACAATTCCAACTGGTTCCTTAAGCCTTGATATTGCACTTGGAATTGGTGGTGTACCAAAAGGAAGGATTATCGAAGTATATGGACCGGAATCCAGTGGTAAGACAACGGTTGCACTTCATATGATCGCAGAGGTGCAAAAAAGAGATGGTATTGCCGGCTTTATTGATGCGGAACACGCTTTAGATCCTGTTTATGCTAAGAATATTGGTGTAGATATCGATAATCTTTACATTTCTCAGCCAGATAATGGTGAGCAGGCGTTAGAAATTACAGAGACGATGGTTCGTTCTGGGGCTATGGATATTGTTGTTGTCGACTCAGTGGCTGCTTTGGTTCCAAAAGCAGAAATCGATGGCGAGATGGGAGATTCTCATGTTGGATTGCATGCCCGCTTAATGTCGCAGGCACTTCGTAAGTTAACTGCTGCGATCAGCAAATCAAATTGCGTTGTTATTTTTATCAATCAGCTACGTGAAAAAGTGGGCGTTATGTTTGGAAATCCAGAAGTAACAACTGGTGGTCGTGCCCTTAAATTTTATTCTTCCATTCGTATGGATGTACGTAGAATCGAGACATTAAAGCAAGGTGGAGAGATGGTAGGAAACCGTACCAGAGTACGAGTTGTTAAAAATAAAGTAGCTCCTCCATTTAAAGAAGCAGAATTTGATATTATGTATGGAAAAGGAATTTCCAAAGAAGGTGATCTTTTAGATCTCGCTGCAAAGGAAAATATTATTGCTAAGAGCGGTTCCTGGTATTCTTATGAAGGGCAAAAGATTGGTCAGGGACGTGAAAATGGAAAACAGTTTTTACGTGAACATCCGGATATTATGGAAGAAGTAGAGACAAAGGTACGGGCAATTTATAGTATTGGTGATGATCTGCCAGAGACAGAGGATGGAAAAGAAGAATGATTGTGAGTAGACTTTCCAAACAGGGGAAATATAAAGTGACAGTCGAGATTGATGGATCTTATGCATTTTTTCTGTATCAGAAAGATCTAAAAAAGCTTATGCTACAAGAAGGCGATGAAATAAGTTATAAGCTGGTGGAAGAGATCCATCAGCTTATTCTGTTTCCACGGGCAAAAAATAAAGCATTATCTTTATTACAATGTCGAAGTTATACAAAAAAGGATATGGAACAAAAACTGATGCGTACCGGATATCCAGGAGCTATTATCGCGCAAGTTATGGATTTTTTGAATGAGTATCACTTTTTGAATGATGAAGCATATGTACGCAGCTATATTGAGATACAGGGACAAAGAAAAAGTCGTCTGCAAATGCAGCAAGAGTTGCAGATGAAAGGAATTTCAAAAGGACTATTTTGTCAAATATGGGAGGAACAGCCGGAAGATAAGGAAGAAATGACACTGCGCCAGCAATTAGAAAAGAGAATACGTGCAAAAGGGCCTGTTACCTCAGAAAATTTTCAGAAGTATTATGCATTTTTTATGCGCAAAGGTTACCATTCTTCTATGATATTGAGTTTGTTGAAAGAGTACAAAAATGTATAGATTACTTGACATAATTCATAAAAAAGTATAAAATTTAAGTGTTGTACTTATGTACAAAAATTGAATAAGGAGGTGACCTGTAATGCTATTATATGTGTTTACCGCTATCATTGCCGTAGGTATTGGTTTGGTGATTGGAATTGGAATTGGAGTAAACAAGCAGAAGAAGGCAGATGCCGCTACTATTGGTGATGCCGAGACAAAAGCCAGAGTGATCATAGATGATGCATTGAAAAATGCAGAAGCGACAAAGCGTGAAGCAAGTCTTGCAGTGAAAGAAGAAACAATCAAGGCGAAGAATGAGTTTGACAAAGAAACAAAAGAACGCCGTGCAGAGCTGCAGAGATATGAAAAGCGTGTTTTAGGCAAAGAAGAAGCGATTGAACGTAAGTCAGATGCATTAGATCGTAAAGAAGCATCATTAGCTTCTCGTGAATCTAATTTAAATAGGCAAAAGTCAGAAGTTGAAAAACTTCAAGCAAAACATTTACAGGAACTGGAACGTATTTCCGGATTGACCTCTGAACAAGCAAAAGAATATTTATTAACTATGGTTGAAGATGATGTGAAACATGAAACGGCTGTCATGATCAAAGAAATGACAACAAAAGCCAAAGAAGAAGCATCCAAGAAAGCGAAAGAATATGTGGTGACTGCAATTCAGAAATGTGCTGCAGATCATGTTGCAGAAAGTACGATTTCTTTGGTTCAGCTTCCAAATGATGAGATGAAAGGAAGGATCATCGGACGTGAGGGTCGTAACATTCGTACCTTAGAGACGATGACAGGAGTCGATTTGATCATTGATGATACTCCGGAAGCTGTAATCTTATCAAGTTTCGACCCGGTTAGAAGAGAGATTGCGAGAATTGCACTTGAAAAATTGATTGTGGATGGAAGAATTCATCCAGCAAGAATTGAAGAAATGGTTGAAAAAGCAACGAAAGAAGTAGAAGTGATGATGAAAGAAGAAGGCGAAGCTGCTACTTTGGAAGTTGGAGTACATGGTATTCATCCAGAACTGGTACGTTTATTAGGTAAGATGAAATTCCGTACCAGCTATGGACAAAATGCATTAAAGCATTCGATTGAAGTTGCACATTTGTCAGGTTTACTGGCAGCAGAAATTGGCGTAGATATTCGCATGGCAAAACGTGCAGGATTACTGCATGATATTGGAAAATCTATTGACCATGAAATCGAAGGATCTCATATTCAGATTGGTGTAGATTTATGTCGAAGATATAAAGAATCTCCAATTGTTATCAATGCTGTTGAGTCTCATCATGGTGATGTAGAACCTCAGACGTTAATCGCTTGTATTGTGCAGGCAGCTGATACAATTTCGGCCGCGCGTCCAGGTGCAAGACGAGAGACATTAGAAAGTTATACAACCAGATTGAAACAATTAGAAGACATTGCAAATTCATATCAGGGAGTTGATAAAACTTTTGCGATTCAGGCAGGTAGAGAAATTCGTGTTATGGTAGTTCCAGAACAGGTAAGTGACAGTGATATGGTTATCTTGGCGAGAGATATTTCGAAACAGATTGAAGCTGAATTAGAATATCCTGGACAGATCAAAGTAAATGTGATCCGTGAGTCAAGGGCAACCGGCTATGCAAAATAACTTGTGCGTCAGCACGGTCATGAATCGAAAATTAGCGGTAGATGAATTTATTTTCGTCTATCGCTTTCTTTTTACGTGAAGACACAAAACAAATGGAAATATATTGTATTTCCATTTGGCGTCGCACGAGAACGAGCGAAATTCGAAAAGTATGTTTCGACTTGTTTTATAAAATATTAGGAGGTTTTTAGATGGGAGAATATAAAAGAATTAGACAAGAATTGATGTATCAGGGGAAAGTGGTGGCATTTTATAAAGATATTCTAAAATTGCCAAATGGAAATGTTGTTGAATGGGATTTGGTGAAACATCCTGGTGCAGCGGCGATTATTCCAGTTTTAGATGATGGCCGTATTATTCTCGTGGAACAGTTTCGCAATGCATTAGGGCATAAGACCTTAGAAATTCCAGCAGGAGGAATCGAGAAAGGTGAAACCCCGCTTCAATGTGTGGCAAGAGAAGTGGAAGAAGAGACGGGATATCGTTCGAAGACAATCACACCTTTAATTGAAGTAATCACAGCGATTGGCTTTTGTGATGAGAAAATACCGATTTTTGTAGCCAAAGATTTAAAGAAAACGCAGCAGCATTTAGATGAGGATGAAGAGATTGTAATCAAAACGGTCACACTTGATGAAGCTGTTGAGATGATATTAAATGGCAACATTATTGATAGCAAAACAGTATCCGGTATCTTAGCCTATAAAGCAACTTTGTAAGAATACTTTTTTGTTAGCATAAAATGAAAACATCTGCATATATATTTCTGTAAGTGTATTTTTGTTTTTTGGAGATAATGCAATTATTTCTGAGAAATAAAAAATCCTTTTCCATAACAAATAAAAGGTCTTTAAGAGGTTGGGGATATATGAGCAGATATAAGAAACTTGGACTGGCAGTTTTGATGATTGGTGTTGTCGCAGGTTCGGTCGTAGCGAACATGACGTATAAAGCAAATTATTATTTTCTTGCAGATTTAAATATGGATATATCAGTACTCCAAAAAACTGGGCAGATAAATATCGTGCATTTTGCCTGTTATATTATTGGAAAACGATTGTTTCAGATGATTTTACTGGCAGTTGTATTGCGATTATTTGTATTAGAAGCGGTAATCGGGCTGTTAGGATTTACAGGATCATTTACATATTCCGTATTTTTTACCTATCAATTATTACAATCAGGTATGTCTGGTGTGCGAATCTTAATATTGGCAATGTTGCCACAATGGATTTTTTATGGGGCAGCATTGTATTATTGGGTGAAAGGAGAAATCTTTAAAGGATCAAAACAAGCATTT
Source organism: Lachnospiraceae bacterium (assembly GCA_030523275.1). Taxonomy (GTDB): domain Bacteria; phylum Bacillota; class Clostridia; order Lachnospirales; family Lachnospiraceae; genus Fimousia. The sequence continues at coordinate 43,895 of JAUNIX010000002.1, read as the reverse complement.
CGGTATTATTTTTTTGTAGGACTTTTCTTTTTGATAGGAATTATCATGGAAATCTACGTGAATCCGAAGATATTACTGATGTAAATATATTGACGTATTTGTGGATATAATAGTATAATATGTACAAAGAAGGTCTATTTTTCTTGCGAAAAATTATTAAAAGTACATTAACTATTCGGGAGTCATTGTAAAAAATGTTATGTGTTTTATTATGAATTTTTACATGACGCGGAATTGTTAAAAAATACAATAAGGTAAGGTGGTATTATGTCTTATAAGATTACAGAATTGGACACATTATTAAAAAGATTTGAAAGAGATATTGAGGCTCGTATGGAGCAGTACAAGGCAAAGAAAACTGCCTTATTACAAAATGCAGATACATTGGTTGATTTTGCAAATGGACATGCATTTTATGGCATTCATAAAGCAGATGGCGGCTGGTATTATCGTGAATGGGCGCCAGGTGCTGAGAAGATGTATTTTATGGGAGAATTTAACGATTGGAATCCGACTTCTCATCCAATGAAAAAATTAAATAATGGAAATTTTGAAATCTTTTTGGAAGGTGAAGATGCTTTATGGAATGGCTGTCTGATCAAGGCAATTGTCATTCATGATGGTGAAAAATTAGAGAGAATCCCAACCTATGCAACACGTGTAGTTCAGGATCCTGATACCTTGTTATGGTGTGCGGAAGTTTGGGATGTTTATGATGGATTTCAATGGGAAGATGAGGATTTTAAAGGCGAAGAAACTCCTCTGATCTATGAATGTCATATTGGAATGGCACAAAATAAATATGGAATTGGAACGTATGAAGAATTCCGTGATAATACATTACCTCGTATTAAAGAGTTGGGCTATAATACAATTCAGATTATGGCAATCATGGAACATCCATATTATGGATCTTTTGGTTACCAGGTATCCAATTTCTTTGCTGCATCTTCGAAGTATGGAACACCAGCACAGTTAAAATCATTGATCAATACAGCCCATAAAATGGGAATTCGTGTGTTACTGGATGTAGTACATTCACATGCTGTAAAGAATACGAATGAAGGTATTAATATGTTTGATGGTACCGAATATCAGTTCTTCCATAGTGGAGGCAAGGGTGAACACAGTGCCTGGGGTACAAAGTTATTTAATTACGATAAGAATGAAGTTATTCACTTCCTGTTATCAAACTTGAAATTCTGGATGGATGTTTATCATTTTGATGGATTCCGTTTTGATGGTGTAACTTCTATGATCTATAAAGATCATGGATTAGGAAGTAGTTTTGATTGTTATGATAAATACTTTAGTTTAAATACAGAATTTGATGCCTTAGTTTATTTACAGTTAGCAAACGAACTGATTCATGAAATTAACCCGGAAGCTGTAACGATTGCGGAAGATATGTCAGGTATGCCGGGTATGTGCCTGCCAATTGAAGATGGCGGTATCGGTTTTGATTATCGTTTGGCAATGGGAACACCGGATTACTGGATTCGTACGTTAAAAGAATTAAGTGATGAGCAGTGGGATGTATGGAAGATGTGGGATGAGTTAACTGGCAGACGTCCGGAAGAGAAAGTAATCGGTTACGTAGAGTCCCATGATCAGGCATTGGTAGGAGATAAAACAATTATGTTCCGTCTCTGTGATGCGGATATGTACTGGGGTATGGAAGTAAAATCACAGAATATGGTTATTGATAGAGGGATTGCACTGCACAAGATGATTCGTTTGGTGACACATTCTCTGTCTGGAGATGGGTATCTAAACTTCATGGGAAATGAATTTGGACATCCAGAGTGGATCGATTTCCCTCGAGAAGGAAATGATTGGAGTTATCATTACTGTCGTCGTCAATGGCATTTGGTAGATGACCATAATCTTCGTTATTACTTCTTAAATGACTTTGATAAAGCGATGATTAAACTTTCAAAAGAAAATAAGTTACTTTCTGTTCGTCCAAATAATCTTTGGATGGATGTTGATGGCAATATGTTGGTTTACGAAAGAGCTGGTTTGCTTTTTGTCTTTAATTTCCATCCAACATGGTCAAAAGATGGTTACTGGATTCCAACACTTGAAACAGGCAAATATAAAGTTATCTTAAATACAGATGATCAGGCTTTCGGTGGAAATAACATGATTTCTGAAGATTACATCTATGAAGCAAAAGAAGTAATCAATCGTTGGCAGGAAGAAGTAACGAAGAAAGTTCCAGATCCAGATAATGAAGGTAAGTTTATTGAACAAAAGGTAATGGAAGAGAAAACAAGTGTTAAGAAAGGGTTCCAATTCTATTCGCCAGCGCGTACGGCAGCTGTACTAAAAAAGATTGAAGAAGCATAAAATAAGATGAAAAAGTCTCCAATATTTATATTGGAGGCTTTTCTTATGCGTCAAAGTATGATAAGATTACGTTAGGTAGTTTTTCAAGGAGGAAAATATGGCAGTTAAAATTATTACAGATGGTGCGTGTGATTTGGAAACAGAGTTTTTAAAACGACATGATGTTTCGCGTATACCATTTTATGTTTCATTTGACGGAGAAACTTACAAAAAAGAAAAAGAAGAGATTAATGTTAGGGATTTTTATCAACGTATGATTGATGAACCAGATGTATATCCACGAACATCCTTGCCAGCGGTCAATGATTATATAACTGTTATGGAACCGATGATTAAAAATGGAGATGAAGTAATCTGTATTTGTTTTACTTCCCATTTAAGCGGTGCCTATAACTCTGCATGTAATGCGAAAATGATTTTAGAAGAGGATTTTCCTGATGCTAGGATTAGTGTGATCAACTCGCTTTGTGCGACTGTTACACAAGCGAGTATTGTTGGTGAGGTAATTCAGATGCGAGATGCTGGACTCGCTTATGATGAGATTGTTGCCCATATAGATAGAATAAAATCAGATGCGAAGATATTCTTTACGATTGATAGTTTGGACTATTTGATTCATGGTGGTCGAATTGGTAAATTAACAGGAAAAGCGGGTTCTGCTTTGAAAATAAAACCATTGATTATTTTAAATCAAGGAGAAATCAGCAGCGGTGGAATTGCGCGAAGTCGTAAGAAGTCCATGGCGAAAGTGTTAGATATTATGCGAGATTTCTTCACAAAAGAAAACCATTTAATTAATGATTACGTTGTCAATGTTGGATATGGATATAATGTTGATGAGGGAAAAGTCTTTCATGAGAAAGTGGTTAATCTGGCAAAAGAATTGGGATATCAGGATGAAATTCCGTGTATGCAGATTGGAGCTACCATCGCTGTGCATACTGGACCAGGGGCGATTGGAGTCGGTCTTACACCAAAATATAACGCATAAGAGATATATAATACGGAGGTATCAAAATGATTCAAGAAATGCTAGAATACAATCAGAAATTTGTGAAAGATAAACAATACGAACAGTATCTTACAAGCAAGTATCCAGATAAGAAGATGGCAATCTTGACTTGCATGGACACGAGATTGACAGAACTTCTTCCAGCAGCATTAGGAATTAAGAATGGTGATGTAAAAATCATTAAAAACGCAGGAGGAGTGGTCACACATCCTTTTGGCAGTGTGATTCGTAGTTTATTAGTCGCAATTTTTGAACTGGGTGTCGAAGAAATCATGGTAATTGGACATACTGATTGTGGTGTTCAGCATATCAATGCAGATATGATGATCGATCTCATGAAAAAGCGCGGAGTGACGCAAGAGCAGATTGACATGATGCATTATTGCGGAGTCGATTTTGAAAATTGGTTGAGTGGATTTGATAATGTAGAATCATCTGTACATGAGACAGTTGAAATGTTAGAAAATCATCCATTAATTCCGAAAGATATTACAATTTATGGATGTGTAATGAATTCCGTAACGGGTGAATTGACACATATTCTTTAAAATGATTTTGTTAATATGAAAAAGAACAGGATTTGGAAAATGAAAAATCCTGTTCTTTTTTGTAAATTTTTTTATTGGAATCGAGATTCTGTCTTGGCTACAAATTTATCGGCATCGACAATGAATCGTTCATGGGTGCAGTAACCGGCACGACCTGTTTTATCTTTGATTTCTGCCTGAAAACATAATCGTTTGCGATCAATTTCTACCAGACAACATTTACAAGTAACGGTTTCTCCTACCGGAGTTGCACTTAAATGTTGAATGTTTAATTCTGTACCTACAGAAGTTGTACCTTCGTCTAATTTGCCCTCAAGTAATGCAACTGCAGTTTTTTCGATTAATAAAGCCATGGCAGGAGTTGCATAGACTGGAAGGCTGCCACTTCCCCAAACTTCAGCAGTTTTTTGTTCATCAACTATCTCGGAAAGTTCAAATGCATCGCCAACTTTTAAATTCATAATATATCGCTCTCTTTCTATATAAAATTCTATGCTAAAATTATACCAAAGAGAGTATTAATTTTCCATAAAAAAATAGCAATTCTATTATTTTATGATATACTATAAGCGTATTGAATGAAACCGTATATATATGAAGGAGAAAAGATTTGAATAAACAGCAGTTTTTGAATGAATTACGTCAATACCTGGAAGGAGAGGTATCTTATCAGATATTGAATGAAAATATAGACTATTATGATCATTATTTTGATGAACAAAAATCTATGGGAAAAACAGAGGCGGAGATTGCACAGGAACTTGGCAAGCCGTCATTAATTGCGAGAACGATCATCGATGCATCAGGCGTTGAACAATCTGCTTACTATGAGGAGCAGGTATACACGGAAAATGGAGAAGTTGATCAGGAAGAAGAATCAGGAATGCATGTCATTGAGGTAAAATGGTATCATAAATTAATTTTTGCAATTGTGCTGATTTTAATTATTGCACTGTTAGTTACCGTTACAGGTGCAGTCGTGTCCTTTTTGGCACCGGTTATTTTGGTTCTGCTTATCATCGCCTTGATTCGAAGACTTTTATCATAGGAGTGTATTATGGACATCAATCGGGAAATAGAACAAATACAAACTGAGATCAAAGCGTTGCGCCAACAATTTCATCGTTATCCTGAACTTGCATGTGAGGAATATAAGACAACAGAGATGATCATTGAGGAGTTGGAAAAACTTCAAATCCCTTATAAGCGAATAGATCCGACTGGAGTCGTGGGCTTTATCGGGGAAAAAGGGGGAAAAGTCATTGCTTTGCGTGCAGATATTGATGGATTGCCAGTACAAGAAGAGACCGGTTTATCCTATACGTCAGAGATTTCGGGGCAAATGCATGCATGTGGACATGATGGACATATTACAGGATTATTAGGTGCAGCCAAAATTCTAAAAAAATACGAGAAAAACCTTACTGGTCTTGTGAAATTGATTTTTCAGCCGGCAGAAGAAAATGCAGTCGGTGCGAATATTGTGATTGAACAGGGCTATTTAGACGATGTGGAAGAAGTTTTTGGGGTACATATTTTTAGTGATATTCCGGTGGGACAAATATCGATCGAACCTGGTCCACGTATGGCCTCAACCGATAAGTTTATGATTAAATTATATGGAAAATCTGGTCATGCGGCAAAACCTCATCTGTGTGCAGATACCACTGTCGCAGCGGCAGCCATCGTCATGAATTTGCAAACAATTGTAAGTCGTAGGATTGATCCGCTTGATGATGCAGTGCTTACGATCGGTCGTTTGCAATCGGGTACTGCCTATAATGTAATATCTGGAGAAGCAGTTCTTGAGGGAACGGTGCGTACGTTTTCTGTAGAAACAGAACAATATATAAAAGAATTATTGATCCGAATTGTGAGGGAAACTGCTACTATGTATGGAATAGAGGCGATTATCGATTACCCGGATTCTGCACATCCGCCATTGGTCAATGATGTTGACATTGCAAAACGGGTTTTTGAGGAGGCAAAACAAGTCTTTCCACAAGAAGCATTGCAATCATTGCCGAAATTGATGCTGGGGGAAGACTTTGCGAATTATCAGAAAAAGGCAAAAGTTGCGTTTGCATTTGTAGGTGGAGGAAAATGTGATGGTTCGACTAATTATCTAAACCATCATAGTCATTTTGATTTTGACGAGGAAGCGATGTCTAATGCTACGAAAATGCATTTGCTTTATATTAAAAGTACAATTTACAAGGAGAATGGAAGATGACCTCAAATGACTTTAAAAATATCGGTGAAGAGATAAAAGATGCAATACAGACAGCTATAGATTCCGAAGATTTCAGTCATTTAAATCAGACAATCCGTGAAGGTGTGGAAAAAGCAACAAATATGGTAGAAGATGGGATAAAAGTGGCTGGCAAGACTGCAGAACAAAAGATAAAAAAGACAGCAGCCTATCAGTCTTCGATGACAAAGGAAAGAAAAAAGAAACAAGAAGTCGCATTATATCATCGGACATCTGGAATGAAAGCTGGTGCCATTGCGTGTATGGTGCTTGGGTATTTCAGTGGAACAGGACTCTTTTTAGCATTGGCTATCCTATTTGCGGTTGCTATGGCAACAGGAAGTTTTTTATTAGGATTTCGCATTTCGATTGCAATTATGATTCCTTTATGCCTTGTCTGTACAGGGGTGGGTATTTTTGGGCAGTTGAGATTAGCGATGATTCGAAGATTTGAAAAGTATAAAAATTGTTTAAATGGAAAAACATATGGTAATCTGAGTGACTTTTCCTCGGTTTTGCGAAAACCAGTCAAATACATTCAAAAAGACTTAGAAAAAATGATGGACAAGGGATGGTTTTTAGAAGGGCATTTTGACGAACAAAAGACTTGTCTGATTACCAGCGATGATACGTATCAGGAGTATATAGAATTAAACGAGAAAATAAAACAGCAAAAGAAGGAAGAGGAAGAACAACAGGCAAGAGGCTTATCAACAGAAGTAAAAGCGGTAATCAGGGAAGGTAAAGAATTTATAGAAGAGATTCATAAAAGTAATGAGGCAATTGCCGGGAAAGAAATATCAGACAAGATTGCTTCGATGGAAGAAATTATAGAGAAGATTTTTGAAAAGATTGAGCAATGCCCGCAGAGAGTGAAAGATATTCGTAAATTGATGGATTATTATTTGCCGACAACGGTAAAGTTATTGCATGCTTATGAAGAACTAGACAGGCAACCGATTCAAGGAGAAAATATTGTATCTTCGAAGAAAGAAATTGAAGAATCTTTGGATACTTTAAATGTGGCATTTGAAAAAATTTTGGATCGTTTGTTTCAGGAGCAGGCGTGGGATGTCTCTTCTGATATCAGTGTCTTAAAGACAATGTTGGCACAAGATGGTTTGACAGAAAAAGATTTTTAGTGAGGAAAAAGATGAATAATAAATTAAATGAAACTGAATTTATGCCGGAATTAACTTTAAATCCGTTCGAGGAAGAAGTTCCTAAAGTGGTAGATGAAGAACCAAAAGAAGAATCAGAATGGACAGAACAGGTATTATCAGAAGAAGAAAGAAAAGTGGTCGATCAATTTGCCAGTCAGATCGATCTTAGCAATTCGACAATGATTTTACAATATGGAGCCGGTACACAGAAAAAAATGGCTGATTTTTCTGAAAGTGCTTTGGAAAAAGTGAAAACAAAAGATTTGGGTGAGGTTGGGGATTTATTATCTAATTTGACAACGGAACTAAAAAGTTTTGACACAACAGAAGAAAAAAAGAGATTTGGTCTTTTTAAGAAGGCATCAAATAAGATTGCTTCTTTGAAAGCAAAATATGCCAAAGTGGAGACCAATGTCGATGATATTTGCAAGGTTTTGGAAAATCATCAGGTACAATTAATGAAAGATGTAGCGATTTTAGATAAAATGTATCAGTTAAACTTGACTTATTTTAAAGAACTGTCGATGTATATTTTGGCGGGAAAGAAAAAGTTACACCAGACACGAGAACATGATCTGGCACAGGCTGTTAGTGTGGCGAAACGGAGTGGATTGCCGGAAGATGCGCAGCGAGCAAAAGATATCGAGTCTTCCTGTGATCGTTTTGAAAAGAAACTTCATGATCTGGAATTGACAAGAATGATCTCCATTCAGACAGCACCTCAGATTCGCCTGGTACAGAGCAGTGATACGATGATGGTAGAAAAGATTCAGTCTACACTTGTCAATACGATCCCTTTGTGGAAAAGTCAAATGGTATTAGCCTTGGGTATGGAACATTCCAGTCAGGCAGCGAAGGCACAGCGTGAGGTGACGGATCTGACAAATGAATTATTAAAGAAAAATGCAGATGCATTAAAAACGGCTACCATTGATATTGCCAAAGAGTCAGAACGGGGGATTGTCGATCTGGAGACATTGAAGAATACGAATGCTTCTTTGATTTCTACGTTAGACGAGGTAATGCAGATTCAGGAACAGGGAAAACAAAAGCGTCGAGAGGCGGAAGTGGAAATTGGACGTTTGGAAGTAGAGTTGAAGAATAAGCTACTAGAAATACGTTCCTAGTGTGCTTATCATAAATTAGAAAAGTAAAAAAATGATGTCGAAAAAAATTTAAAAAAGTTGTTGACATGTGCTATCTCTTATGATATTATAAACGAGTGCTTGAGAGATAGCAAATATGCGCGAGTGGCTCAGTTGGTGGAGCACGACCTTGCCAAGGTCGGGGTCGCGGGTTCGAGTCCCGTCTCGCGCTTTTATTGTGCAAAAAACTCCTCTGTCGTTGAATGCAGAGGAGTTTTTGTTTTTGTGTAATTTACGCGAAAGCACAAGGCAAGGGGAAATGCTTGCATTTTGTGATAAAAAGTGATAATATGTAAGAAATTAAAAGAATTTAGCACATTAGAGTGCTAATCGAGAAAAATTTCATAAAACAGGCGACTATCTATTAGAAAACTGCTTGATTTGTTTCAACACAGCTACAATGTAGTACGAACCTGCGATATCAATGGGGATATCTAAGATACATGTCGAAAGATATGTTTAATCTCTATGTGAAATGCAGAAGAAAGGAAACAATTCAAGGAGTTTTTTTGTTACATAGAAAATTTCCTTAGAATTTCCTATGTAATATAATGCTTGGCGTGGATACGACTGTTGGGATATAGAGGAGAAAACGATGAAATATTGTCCATTAACGACACAGATTTTGAATGAAAATGAACTAAAAATAGAATATAAATCATCCAGAGAAATTGGAGTGGTGCGATTAGGAGAGAAACATCTTTATTTTCGGAAATTGAGAAAAATTTATTATATTCCTTATGGTGACATTGAAAAATGCTTTCGGCGCGTTATTACAGTGCCTATGAAATTATGTTGTGGAAAGGGAGATATGGGAATTGAACATCTTGTTATTTGTGGAAGAGATGGTGAACTTGCTCAGATTGAGTTGCCGGGGACTAAGGCAGCTAGAATATTAATGGAGCAGTTAAAAGACAGAATTCCCGATAGAGAGGTATAGCAATATGAAGGTCACGGATGCTTTTGAGAAAGTGTTAAAATCTTATGAGACATACTATGATGTTGCTCGAGAAAAAACAGGGTCGATATTTGCGGCAGAGGCAACCTTTCATTCGCATGATGAGCAGTTTTTTCTGATGAAGAGTGCAAAAATTGGAGAGGCAGAATCCATTGAATATGTATTTTTTGCGAAAGAAGAATATTTGGATTGCGAAAAATTAAAGAAGTTGGATGAAGTAGCATGGACGAAAGGTCTGGAACGAGTAAAACCGCATTCAAATCATCGCAATACGGATATTGCATTAGTGGTCGTAAGTAATCGAATTGCAGAAGATGTGGCTGCTTTCATTCCCAAAATAAAACATTATAAGAGTTATCGTTTTGGATTTCAGGGATGGAGTCATTATCGATTGATTGTTCTGGAAGTGTCTTCAGGACAAGTGGTCTATAACCGCCAAGGCCAAAGTCTGAAGAAACTTTTTGACAATATAGTGAAATAAAAAGATGATAAGAAAAGGAGAGAGGAAAATGACAGCTATAATAATTATTGTAGTAGCATGTATTTTGCTGGTTATTGGATATGTTTACTATGGATCCTGGCTGGCAAAACAGTGGGGAATTGATCCCGGGAAAAAGACACCTGCGGTTGAAATGGAAGACGGAGTAGACTATGTTGCGGCGAAACCGGCAGTTTTGATGGGACATCATTTTTCGTCGATTGCTGGTGCGGGTCCGATCAACGGACCAATTCAGGCGGCAGTCTTTGGCTGGGTTCCGGTATTTTTATGGTGCATCATTGGCGGTATTTTCTTTGGAGGACTGCAAGACTTTGGTTCATTATTTGCATCGATTCGACATGAAGGAAAATCAGTTGGTGAGATTATCAAAGATTCCATGGGGCGTCGAGCACAGAAATTGTTTATCATATTCTCACTGTTGGTATTGATTTTAGTAATTGCCTCGTTTGTAAATGTCGTTGCAGGTACCTTTATGAGTGATCCGGGTGTTATGGGAATTACGACAAATCCAACAGGAAATCAGACAACGGCTATGATTTCGGTGATGTTTATTGTGTTAGCAATTATCTATGGGATTGCCACAAATCGTTTCGGTATCGAAACATTGCCGGCAACCATCGCAGGTATTATTGGTATTGTTCTGATTGTGATTCTTGGATTAAATGTAGGGTTGGCATTGGGACGAATTGAATGGATTGTATTGATCGGTATTTATATTTGTGTGGCATCTTTGGTACCGGTATGGATTTTATTACAGCCACGTGATTATCTGTCAAGTTTCTTGCTCTACGGCATGATGATTCTTGCGTTAGTAGGAATTTTCTTTTCTGGTTTTGCGGGAACAGCTAGCTTTAACATACCAGCATTTACAAGTTGGACGACACCGATCGGAACTTTGTTCCCGGCATTATTTATTACTGTTGCCTGTGGCGCCTGCTCTGGTTTCCATAGTTTAATCGCGACAGGTACTTCATCCAAGCAGCTTGCCAGCGAAAAAGATGCAAAACCGATCGCATATGGTTCCATGCTAATTGAGTCTGCACTCGGTATCGTTGCCTTGATTGCAGTTGGTATGGTATTCGATCGTTATACAGGTGGTGAGTTTGGTGGACCACCGGCTGCTTTTGCTGCTGGTATTGCAACTATGTTTGCAGATGAAAGTTCTAGTGTTTATTCAACAATTTACGCGCTATTAACTTTAGCGGTATCAGTATTTGCATTAACAAGCCTGGATACAGGTACTCGTTTAAGTCGTTTTATGTTTTCTGAATTATTTTTAAGAGAAGAGGAAGCTACGTGGAAAGATGCAACTGGTATTCGAAAATTCCTGGCACATCCACTGGTAGGAACGGTTTCTATGGTTTTGATCGGTTGTATCCTTGGTGGTTTAAGTTTAAGTCAGATTTGGGGACTTTTTGGAGCAGCAAATCAGTTACTTGCCGGTATCGCTTTGATGGCAGTTGCAGCTTGGCTTGGTAATGCTGGTAAAAACAATAAGATGTTTTTCATTCCAATGGTCTTTATGCTTGCAGCAACAATTACCAGTCTGATTATTACCGTAAAAGCGAAAATTGTTATGATCGGATCCGGTGTGGCTTTGTGGGGAGATTGGTTCCAGCTTATATTTGCAGCCGCAATGGTTATTTTGGCACTCATTCTTGTAGTGGAAAGCATTCAAACATTTAAAGCTCAGAGTGCAAAAAAAGCTTAATTATATTTCATTTACATTAAGAAAAACGTTGATACTCATCATGTGGATATCAACGTTTTTTTTGTCACATATGGATCACCTTGTCCGTTTATATAGTATAGGTTCTTTTTTATAGAATAATTTATGAGTTGTTATGGCAAAATTAAAAATATAATAAAGGAGATTTATGTATATGAAAAAGAAATGGCTTATTTTTGGTGTGATTGTTTGTATCTTTGTGGGGATTTTAGGTGGATATCAATATTATCTGTACCATGAAAGAAAACAAAATCTGGAATTATTTGAGACTGGATTAGATGGATTTTATTCGGATGGGAAGATAGAGATACTCCTATCTGATTTTGTTAATAAGGGACATATATTAGGATATGCCATCTATAGCCCTAAAGGAGAAGAAAATCAATTATGTATCGAAGTATGGACAAAAGATGGGCATACGGGTGTAAGTTTGTCATCTCGTCTTAAGGGAAATCGCAGTGAAATCGAGAATGCAGCGATTGCTACCTCCTATAGGAAGGATAACATAAAAATAGAATTTTTTGATGATAAAGAGGATCGTAAAATTATAGGTTATACGATTCAGATATATGAAAAAAATGGCATAAGAGAACTAAAAGCAAAATAGTTTGATATTTCGTTAAAAAAGAATGAAAAGGAGAGCAAACATGAATATGAATAGTGAACAATATAGATGGTTGGGGATATTGATCTGTCTGATTGCTATTTTTTTAGAGTTGATCGATGTAAATGAGTTATGGTGTATTTTTGTATTTCTTGTAGGCATACTTTTTACGTTGTTTGGAATTTTTTCTTCTGATAAAGAATAGCAAATAGAAAATTGCGCAAACATTTGATTTATGCTATCCTTAAATTTAGTTAACAGGAATTAGGAAAGGATCACGAAAAATAGAATGTTTGGCTACATTACAACGAACCGGATGGAACTAAAAGTAAAAGATGATTTGACGTATCAGGCATACTACTGTGGTTTGTGTCAGCGATTAAAAAAGAACCATGGACAGCATGCCAGATTAGTTTTAAGCTATGATATGACATTTGTTGCTATTTTGTTAAACGCTCTCTATGAAGAGGAAGAAACGATCAGTGAAATTCGATGCCCATTTCATCCATTGCAAAAAAAGAAAGTCATTACGTCGCCGTTTAGTGATTATGCGTCAGATATGAATTTGCTTCTTGCATATCACAACTGGGAGGATGATTGGCTGGATGATAAAAATATAAAAAGCAAGACAGCGATGCAGATATTAAAAAAAGCTTATCAAAAAACAGTAAAAAAATATCCACGTCAACATCAAAGTATTGTTGATTATATGAAAAATTTATCAGAATGTGAAAGGCATCCGGCAAAAGATAATATGGATGAGGCCGCAAATCTGACTGGAGTGATGTTTGGTGAAATTCTTGTTTATCGTGAGGATGAATGGAGCGATACTCTGCGCAGACTTGGGTTTTATCTTGGGAAATTTATTTATTTTATGGATGCTTATGATGATTTGTTAGAGGACAAGGAAAATGGTGCTTATAATCCATTTCTTTTCGTTTCAGAGGAATTGATAGAAGAAATTTTAAAAATGATGATGGCGGAGGTGTCAAATTGTTTTGAATATTTGCCAATCATTGAACATGCGGAATTGCTTCGCAATATTATTTATGCAGGCGTGTGGGTAAAGTATTGTCAAGTGAAAGAAAAGAGGCACTCAAAAGAGGAATAAAAGGGCAGATTACCGGAGAAATGGTGAATCTGCCGTTTTTATGTTATTAGGAAATTTCCTAATAACATAAAAACGCTCCGCGGGATGTGCATGGTGTGCAAAGAAAGTCAGCAAAAACTGCCGCACATCAGCACGCAAATTTGTTAAAAACTTGTTCACAAATTTCACATAAATCTATGGTATGATGAATTTAGAACAGGAGGCATAAAAATGGAAGAGTTAAAAATATTAGTGGTTGATGACGAGAGTAGAATGCGTAAATTAGTGCATGATTTTTTGAGCAAAAAGGGATTTCAGGTCATAGAAGCAGCAGATGGAGAAGAGGCGATTGATATCTTTTATTCAGATAATAGCATTAATCTGTTGATCGTAGATGTCATGATGCCCAAAATCGATGGTTGGGAGGTTGTCAAAGAGGTAAGGAAAGTTTCAAAAGTACCGATTATTATGTTAACGGCTCTTGGGCAAGAACAAAATGAGTTATTAGGATTTGATCTGGGCGTAGATGAATATATCTCAAAACCATTTAGTCCGAAAATTTTGGTGGCAAGAGTGGAAGCAATTTTACGTCGAAGTAATCAATTACAGGATGATTTGCTCGAAGCGGGAGGCATTACCATTGATATGACTGCTCGTCGTGTTACAACTGAGAGTCGTGAAATAGAGTTAAGTTATAAAGAATTTGAATTGCTGACTTATTTTATGCGCAATCAAAATGTCGCTTTATCCAGAGAAAATATATTGAATCATGTATGGAATTATGATTATTTTGGTGATGCAAGAACGATTGACACCCATGTAAAAAAGTTGCGCAGTAAACTTGGCGATAAAGGTGAACTTATCAAGACCGTATGGGGAATGGGTTATAAATTTGAGGTGGAAGATTAAATGAGCAAAATACAGAGTATGAAAAAACATTCTCTCCGTATAAAAATGACCGTATATTTAATCATTATGATGACAGCTGCGATTTTATTCTGCTGGATTTTAAATCGAACAATGATGGAGCCATATTTTATCAGCACCGAAAGAAAAAATATGACGAAAGTGTACAAAGCAATCAATAAAGAATTTGCGTCGAAAGATACCGTTAGTACTTTGTATCTTGAACAATTGGCGACGAATAATAATCTAAAGATTATTATTGTAAAACCTGTACAGGGCTTGACGAGTATCACTTTAGAAACTGTGTATTCTTCGACCGGTCAAGACGGAAAACTGTATGCGAGAATTTATAGTCTTTTGGAGCAATTACAAGATAATCAGTTATTTGGTACTCGGTCAGCATTATGGCATGATATTCAAAAAAATGGCTATACAATTGCAGAACGTTCAAATTCTAAATTGGATAGTACGAGTATTAATTTAATCGGAATGTTAAATGGCAATTATTACATTGCACTAGATTCCTCTGTAGAAAGTTTACAGACCACTGCCAATATCGCAACACGTTTTCTTGCTTATGCAGGAATTTTTGTGACGATGATTGCGTCTTTAGCGATGTTTTTGTATAGTCGAAGATTTACGAAACCGATCGAAGAAATGTCAGAGATTGCAGAGCGTATGACAAAACTTGATTTTGATGCACGAGTGGTAAATTTACCAGATGATGAGATTGGACAGTTAGGGACTAGCATGAATCAGTTGTCAAATCAACTTGAGGAGACAATTTCGGAATTAAAATCAGCAAACATTGCGTTACAAAAAGATATTGATAAAAAAATTCAGATTGATGAGATGCGCAAAGAATTTCTATCGCATGTTTCGCATGAATTAAAAACACCGATCGCATTGATTCAGGGATATGCAGAAGGGTTGGCAGATAATGTCATGGATGATGCACAAAGTCGTGAATTTTATTGTGATGTCATTATTGATGAAGCGAAAAAGATGAATCAGATGGTGCAAAAATTAATGACACTGAATCAGATTGAATTTGGGCAAAATCAGATAGAAATGCAGCGTTTTAATTTGACAGAGCTTTTGTCTAATATTGTAGAATCGAATCGACTTCGTTTTGAACAAAAACAGGCAGAGATTAGCAATTATCAATTAGCGCCAGTCTATGCGTGGGGCGACGAATTTATGATTGAGGATGTGATCAATAACTATGTTAGCAATGCACTGAATCATGTAACAGTAGGTGGAAAAGTCAAAGTATGGATGGAAGAACGTGGACCATTAGTGCGTGTTTGGGTCTATAATGATGGTGATCAGATACCAGAAGACGAATTAGAAAAAATATGGATTAAATTCTATAAGGTTGATAAGGCTCGAACACGAGAATATGGTGGAAGTGGTGTTGGATTATCAATCGTGGCTGCAATTATGGAAGCCCACGGACGTCGTTATGGAGTTATAAATCAAGAGGAAGGGCCGGCGTTTTATTTTGAATTAGAGATGAAATAAAAAAAGTGTACGAGGATTGACGATCATATCTTTCTTCGTACACTTTGTTTGTTTGATACCACAGGTCTTGTATTATGTAAAAGATATTAAAGAGAAAGAGAACCGGATGTTTCTTCATCATTATTAATAACATAATAAACTGTATTCTCTTCTGGTTTTACATACATATCTAGAGTATCAATATCTTTAATTTTGTTTCCAGCAGCAGTCCATTCCTTTTTAATTGCAGCCAAAACATCTTTCATTAATCTTTGCTGACCCTGATATTCAACATAAACGTTTGATTTCATTTTTAATCCTCCTTTTTCCGCTGATTGGAATATTATATACTATTATTTGATTTTTTGCAAATTTTTGATTTTTACTGATATGATATTTTTGTTTTGCAAAGTTGCATAATTCTTTATTTTCGGTATAATTGAGAGATGAAGAGAAAAAAGGAATCACAAAGATTCGTTTGTAAAATAGAAAATAGGGAGTTTGAGATGTTACAAAAATACAAAAATCAGATTCAAGAAGCAGATATGATTCTTATCGGGATTGGCAGAGAATTAAGTGCACAGAAATTGATTCCGATGGATTCAGAAGAAGTACGAAATTATTATAAGAATCAGGGCATGAAACGATATGAGACGTTATTGGAACAAGAGGCGGATCCAGAACGGGATAAAATGCTAGAAGTTTATTATCGTAATTATTTGCTATCGGTCGATCATGTACCATATTTTGATGAACTAGAAGAAGCTTTAGCAGGCAAAAACTATTTTGTTATTTCTAGTAATCGGGATAATTTATTATATAAGTCAAATTTAAAGAGTGACCGTATTGTCGTTCCCTGTGGTACCGGTGAGTTTTTTCAATGTTCAAAACCGTGTGAGCACCGAATTTATCCAGCGCTTGTAGGAACCAAAGACTTGGTTGCCTATTATGAGAAAACAGGGCAGTATGATACCTTACAGTGTCCAAAATGTGGACGTGAGATGGTATTTAATATTCGCAACAAGGAAACAGCGGGAAGTTATTTAGAAGAAGGTTATTTGCAATTATGGGGAAGATATACAAAATGGCTGCAGGGAACGATTAACCGAAAAGTTCTGATTTTGGAATTGGGAGAAGGCTTTGAATTGCCGGATATATTTAAATGGCCATTTGAAAAAATTGCTTTTTACAATCAAAAAGCACATCTGATTCGGGTACATGAGAACTTATATCAGATAACAGAAGAATTGAAGGATAAGGCAGAAAGTATAGCGATAAACAGCATGGATTTTTTAACGATGAAAGAGGAAAAGTAAATGATAGCAATTATTGATTATGATGCAGGAAATATCAAAAGTGTAGAAAAAGCAGTCCAGTATTTAGGAGAAGAGGCTGTCATTACAAGAGATAAGGATGTTATTTTAAGTAGTGATAAAGTAATATTACCGGGCGTAGGTGCTTTCGGTGATGCTATGGATAAAATCAATACATACGGATTGAAAAATACAATTTACGATGTAGTAGATAAGAAGACTCCTTTTCTTGGTATTTGTCTGGGCTTACAATTACTATTTAAAACGAGCGAAGAAAGTCCGGGAGCAACGGGACTTGGAATTTTAGATGGAGAAATTTTAAGGATTCCGGCGAAAGAAGGATTAAAAATTCCTCATATGGGATGGAATTCACTAGAAATTACAGAAGGAGCGAAATTATTTAAAGGCATTACAGGAAATCCATATGTATATTTTGTACATTCTTATTATTTAAAGGCAAATGAGGATATTGTGGCAGCAACAACAGAATATTCTACTCTGATTCATGCATCGGTAGAAAAAGAGAATGTATTTGCTTGTCAGTTCCATCCGGAAAAAAGTAGTGCAGTTGGATTGAAGATATTACAAAACTTTATAGAACTTTAGGAGGAAACAATATGCATACGAAAAGAATTATTCCCTGTCTGGATGTGACTGCTGGAAGGGTTGTAAAAGGTGTTAATTTTGTTAATTTGATTGATGCGGGTGATCCGGTAGCGGTAGGAGCTGCCTATGATACGGCTGGTGCGGATGAACTGGTCTTTTTGGATATCACGGCTTCCTCTGATGCAAGAAATATTATGGTAGATATGGTGCGCAAAGTTGCAGAAACGGTATTTATCCCATTTACTGTTGGTGGAGGGATTCGTACCGTCGATGATTTTAAAGCAATTTTGCGGGAAGGAGCAGATAAAATCTCAATTAACTCTTCTGCGATTAATACACCGAATCTGATCTCAGATGCTGCGGATAAATTTGGCAGTCAGTGTGTCGTTGTTGCAATCGATGCCAAACGACGTGCAGACGGTTCGGGTTGGGATGTTTATAAAAATGGTGGTCGTATCAATGTTGGTCTTGATGCAATAGAATGGGCAATGGAAGCCGAAAAGCGCGGTGCTGGAGAAATCTTGCTTACGAGTATGGACTGTGATGGTACGAAAGCGGGATATGACGTGGAACTGACCCGTTTGGTTTCAGAGAATGTATCGATTCCAGTCATCGCTTCCGGTGGTGCAGGCAATAAAGATCATTTTTATGATGTGTTAACAGAGGGAAAAGCAGATGCGGCCCTGGCGGCGTCTTTGTTCCATTTTAAAGAATTAGAGATTAATGATTTAAAAGCGGATTTGAGAAAAAGAGGAATTAGTGTCAGATTATAAAATAGGAGGGCTCTGAGTGGAATCAGGAGAAAATAAGAAAAAATGGCTACTTGCGATTGTTGTGGTTATTGCTCTGATTGTTTTATTTTTGGGATTTCAGATTATTACCCAGCAAATACAATTAAATAATGGAATTGACTATTTAGAAGAGAAAGATTATGAAAAGGCTTATACAGCCTTTCATAATGCAGAAGGGAAGTATACAATCTTTACTTCTAAGAAAAACATTCAGTATTATGAAGGAGAAAGCTTAATCTATTTGGGACGATTTGATGAAGCTGCTAAACTATATCAAAAGATAATTGACAAACACAAAGATGCCCGGGCTTATGCGATGAAAGGTTTTGCTTATCAACAAAATGGTGATAAAGAAAATGCACAGAAAGCATATCAAACGGCCATTGAAGTGGATGAAAAAGATGGAATCGGATATTACTATTTATATGGATATTATGTCGAGCAAAAAGAGTATGAAAAAGCTTTGTCTGTATTAGATGACGCGGAGGCGGCCACAGTTACTTCAATGGAACAAGAAATTGCCTATGCAAAGATTGTTGCTTATGAGAAATTATTACAATACGACAAAGCACTCAATGCGGCGAAGGAATATTGCAAGCAATATCCGGATGACAAAACTGGTAAACAAGAAAAAGAATTTTTGGAAACGAGATAATTCATGAAATCAAAATTTGAATATGAACATGATCAAAAACAAGAAACAGTTATTTTAGTTGCAGTTTGTCTTGAACGTCTGGAAGAGACAGAAGAATCTTTGGATGAGTTAGAGGAACTGGCATCGACAGCGGGTGCGAAAACGGTTGCGAGATGTATTCAAAATCGTGAATTTATTCACAATGGTACGTATGTTGGTAGTGGAAAGATTCAGGAAATCAAAGATTTACTTTGGGAAACGGAGGCAGATGGAATCATCTGTGATGACGAATTGACATCTATTCAGATCCGTAATTTAGAAATGGAATTGGATTGTAAGATTTTGGACCGGACACTTGTTATTTTAGATATCTTTGCGTCTCGTGCCAGAACAAAAGAAGGAAAGATTCAGGTAGAATTGGCGCAATTGCGTTATCATGCGACCAGATTGACAGGAAAAGGAACTTCTATGTCAAGACTGGGCGGTGGTATTGGGACAAGAGGACCTGGTGAAAAGAAATTAGAAGTGGATCGTCGTCTGATTCGAAATCGTATTGGACATCTTTCACGTGAATTAAAGCAGGTTGTCAAACATAGAGAGGTTCAGCGGCAAAAGAGGAGTAAAAATCATTTGCCGGTTGTCTGTATAGCTGGGTATACGAATGCCGGGAAATCGACATTGCTTAATTATTATACAGATGCCAATGTGTTAGAGGAGGACAAATTATTTGCAACGCTTGACCCGACAACTAGAATTGTAACATTGCCAAATGGGCAGGAAATCCTAATGACGGATACGGTAGGTTTCATAAGAAAATTACCGCATCATCTCGTGGATGCTTTTCGAAGCACCTTGGAGGAGGCGAAATATAGTGATTTAATTTTACATGTAGTGGATGCCTCCAATCCGCAGCATGAGAAACAAATGGCAGCTGTTTATGAAACGTTTCGTCAGTTGGAAATTCAGGATAAAAAAATATTGACTGTTTTTAATAAGATCGATCAGGTAGGTGAAAAAGAATTTTTCAAAGATCCCAATGCAGACGAAGTAATTTCTATTTCTGCACGTAAAGGGATTCGAACAGCAGAACTTCTAAGGTTGATTGAAGAAACTCTGACAGCAGGGCAGATTTATGTAGAGAAGATATTTTCCTATGAACAGGCCTGGAAAATTCAGAAAATCAGAAAATATGGTTCTGTTCTAAAAGAAGAGTATCGGGAGGACGGAATCTATGTAGAAGCGTATGTACCGTCGGAAGTAGTAAATTCATTAGCATAATATCAAAGGAGAAGAATCTCATAGAACGAGATTCTTTTTTATAGCATTTTTGTTAAAAATAGCAAAAAGTAGA
Source organism: Lachnospiraceae bacterium (assembly GCA_030523275.1). Taxonomy (GTDB): domain Bacteria; phylum Bacillota; class Clostridia; order Lachnospirales; family Lachnospiraceae; genus Fimousia. The sequence continues at coordinate 23,440 of JAUNIX010000002.1, read as the reverse complement.
ACGCACAAATTATAAAAAATGCACTACTCCTATTGACTTTTTCCTACTTGGCATGGTAAAATTTTAACATGAGTGAATGAGCTGAATAAATATCAAATTCGGCTTAGCGAAATTTTATAAGAAAAAGGAGATAATATTATGGTATCAAAAAAATTTGTAATTCAAAATGAACAGGGCTTACACATGAGACCAGCTGGAGTTTTAGCTAAAGCTGTAACAAAATTCGAATCTGACGTAACAATCGTTTACAATGACAAAAAAATTAACGCTAAGAGCTTATTAAATATTATCGGTGCTTGCATCAAATATGGTTCTGAAATTGAATTAGTTTGCGAAGGTCCAGATGAAGAAGCAGCATTAGAACATGCAGCAGAATTAATTGAATCTGGTTTAGGTGAATAATTTAGTTTAAGATCATAAGAGGTGGCTCATGTATAAGGGAATTGGAGCATCAGCAGGTATCGGTATTGGTAAAGTTGTTATTATTAAAGAACAGGAATTAAGCTATTCTAAAGTTACCATTACAGATAAAGAAGCTGAGAAGAAAAGATTAGCCGATGCAATTGATGTTTTCGTTGAAAAAACAACTGCATTAGCTGAGAGTATGAAAGTAACAGCAGGAGAAGCAGAATCTGAAATCTTACAGGGACATATTATGATGATTCAGGATCCTGCGATTACAGAACAGATTGAACAGAAAATCGATGACGAGTCTATTAATGCAGAAGCAGCAGTAGAAGAAGCATGTGATTTCTTTGCAATGATCTTCTCTATGGCAGAAGATGAATTGACACAGCAGAGAGCATCTGACCTTGGTGATATCAAAACTCGTTTGATCAAGATTTTGTTAGGAGTTGAAGAAGTAGATATCGGAGCTGTTCCAGCAGAGACGATCTTAGTTGCAGAAGATTTAACACCATCTATGACAGCAAGTTTTGTTCCGGAAAATATCCAAGGAGTTTTAACAGAAATCGGTGGTAAGACATCTCACTCTGCAATTATTTGCCGTTCTATGGAAATTCCAGCAGTATTATCTATTCCAGATATTACATCAATCGTAAAAGATGGAGATGTAGTTGTATTAGACGGTTCTACTGGTGAAGCTTACATCAATCCAGATGATTCTGTATTAGAAGAATATAAAGCAAAACGTGATGCTTACTTAGAAGCAAAAGCTGCTTTAGCAAAATTCGTTGGAAAACCATCACAGACAGCAGACGGACATGTTGTTGAGTTGGTTGCAAATATTGGTGGACCAGACGAAGCTCCTGGAGTATTAGAAAGAGATGGAGAAGGTGTTGGTTTATTCCGTTCTGAATTCTTATTTATGGATAGTGATAGTATTCCATCTGAAGAATCTCAGTTCGAAGCTTACAAATCAGTAGCTGAGACATTAGACGGTAAACCAGTTATCATTCGTACATTGGATATTGGTGGAGATAAAGCTCTTCCATATCTTGGACTTCCTACAGAAGAAAACCCATTCTTAGGTTTCCGTGCTGTTCGTTTCTGTTTACAGAGACAGGAAGACATTTATAAACCACAGTTAAGAGCTTTATTAAGAGCTAGTGCATTTGGTAAAGTTCGTATCATGGTACCATTAGTAACATGTGTAGATGAACTTCGTGCTGTAAAAGCAATTATTGAAGAATTAAAAGCAGAATTGGATGCTGAAGGTATTGCATACGATAAGAACATCGAAGTTGGTGTTATGATGGAAACTGCTGCAGCAAGCTGGATTGCAGATATCTTAGCAAAAGAAGCAGATTTCTTTAGTATCGGAACAAACGACTTAACAGGATACACAATGGCAGCAGATAGAGGTAACCCAGATGTTGCATATCTGTATTCTGCATATAATCCAGCGGTTCTTCGTGCAATCCGTAACATTATTGGTGCTGCTAATAAAGAAGGCATTATGGCAGGTATGTGTGGTGAAGCTGCAAGCGATCCATTAATGATTCCATTATTACTTGCATTTGGATTAAATGAATTCTCTGTAAGTGCTACAGCAATTTTACAGGCTAGAAAGACAATGTCTTTATGGACATTAGATGAATGTAAAGCTTTAGCTGATGAAGTTATGCAGTTAGAAACAGAAGCAGAAGTAAAAGCTTTATTAGAAGCAAAAGCAAGATTTTAATTAAAATTTTAGGATAAAAAGAAGCATGATAAAAATCATGCTTCTTTTTTTGATATGAAAAATGAAATCTAATTTCGATAAGTCGAAGAATGTGAGGTAGAAAAAACAGATTCAATCTCCTCTTTCTTCATATCTGTTTCTGTAATTAATAAATCTTTTAGTCTATCTTTTTGATAATGACTCTTTGCCATCAATTCAGAGGCTTTTTCGTATCCAATGTAAGGTAATAATGCAGTTCCATATATGACAATAGAATCTAGATGACGTTCACATCCATCTTTACATGCCTTTAGTGGTTCAATGCATTTGGTTCGGAAAATAGAAACTGTGTTGCAAAGCATTTCCAAGCTAGTCAGTAAATTATAGGCAATGAGAGGTAGAAAAGCGTTTAATTCTAAATTACCACTAGCGGCAGCAAACGAGATTGCAGAATCATATGCCATAACTTCCATTGCCACTTGGGTTGTCATTTCAGGTATAACAGGATTTATTTTTCCCGGCATGATTGTGGAACCTTTTTGTAATGGTTTTAAAATAATTTCGTGATAAGGTGCACTTGCCATTAATCGCAGGTCATTGCTAATTTTCATTAAATTAACAGATAATGATTTTAGAAGTCCGGAAACTTCAACAAAAACATCGTTATTCTGTGTCAAATCGATCGGATATTCCGCTCGTGATAAACCAATTCCCGTTTCTTCTCTTAGATATTCAATGACACGAAAACTGTATTTGCGACTGGCGGTACTGCCTGTCCCGACTGCTGTTCCACCGAGGTTGATTTGTCGGAGGCGTTCTTCCACTTTATAGATTCGCCATCGATCACGCGCAATTGCCTGTGCATAAGCACCAAATTCCTGCCCCAGTGTGATAATTTGGGCATCCATGAGTTCTGTTCGCCCCATTTTATAAATGGTATCCCATTCCAATTCCTTTTTTTGCAGTGCTTCTTGTAATTTGGAAACCTCATCGCTTAAGCGGCGGATCCATTGAATACTGGAAATTCTTAATGCAGTTGGATAAACATCATTAGTTGATTGATATTTATTGACGTCATCAAGTGGATCAATAGTATAACCGGCATATTGACTGGCATAACACGCAATGGCTTCGTTGACATTCATATGCGTGGATGTTCCCGCACCTCCTTGAAAGGCATTGGTTGGAAATAATTCCATATCAAAATTTACTAATAAGTGGTCGCAGGCTTTGATGATAGCAGAAGCGGTTTCTGCTTTTATTTCTTTTGTCGAGTTTAACGATTTGGCAGCACATTTTTTTACAGTCAGCATTGCCTGAATTAACGTTTCCGGGACTTTTTGCCCGTTGACTGGAAAATTATGAAGTGCCTGTGTTGTTTCTATTCCATATATCATAAATGTATCGCCTCCATTTTGATTTGGCAGAATGCTATATATAGTATTTCGATTATTATATGTTACATAAATAGTATATAACAGAATTGGAAAGGATACAAATCTTAGAAATCATGTTATAATAAGATAGCTGAAAGAAGACATACAAATAGAATAAAAATAGAAAGAAGGTAAGTGATATGAGTATGAATCAGACTCCAAGAGGAGAACGAACCCATATTGCATTATTTGGAAGAAGAAATGCAGGTAAATCAAGCGTAATCAACGCCTTGACAAATCAAAATTTGGCAATTGTTTCTGATGTAAAAGGGACGACAACAGATCCGGTTTATAAGGCGATGGAATTATTGCCATTAGGTCCGGTCGTTGTGATTGACACACCAGGATTAGATGATGTGGGAGAATTAGGACAAAAACGTGTGGAAAAAACCATGGAAGTGTTATCAAAAACTGATATTGCGATGGTTGTTGTGGATAGTTTAGAGGGAATTGGTAATTTTGAGCAAGAATTGTTAGAGCGTATTAAGAAAAGAACATTACCATATATCATAGTTTATAATAAAAAGGATCTTTTTGATTTGAGTGGAAAGATCGATGAAAAAGATAGTATCAGTGTCAGTGCTGTGACGGGAGAAGGAATTGAGGAACTAAAGGAACGTTTAGGAAAATTAGTTCCTGAGGAATCAGGAAAATTACAAATTGTTGGTGATTTATTAGAACCATCCGATTTTGTTGTGCTAGTTGTACCAATCGATAAGGCGGCGCCAAAAGGCAGACTGATCTTGCCACAGCAGCAAACAATCCGCGATATTTTAGAAGCGGATGCGACAGCAATTGTGGTCAAAGAACATGAACTTCGTGAGACGCTTTTAAACCTTGGAAAGAAGCCGAAAATGGTAATTACCGATTCACAAGTATTTTCGAAAGTTGCTGCCGATACACCAACGGATATTTTGCTGACATCTTTTTCTATTTTATTTGCGCGTTTTAAAGGTGATCTGGAGGAAGAAGTAAGAGGTGTAAAAGCGATTGACAAGTTAGAGGATGGAGCAAGAATTTTGATTGCCGAGGGATGTACCCATCACCGTCAATGTGATGATATTGGAACCGTAAAGATTCCAAGATGGCTTTCTCAGTATACCGGCAAACGGTTTCACTATGAAACAAGCAGTGGTAATACATTTCCAAGTGATCTAGACAAATTTGATTTGGTCATTCACTGTGGGGGATGTACGCTGAATCGAAAAGAAATGAAAAATCGTTTGTCGCTTATTAAAGCAGCAGGTGTTCCGGTTGTCAACTATGGTATTTTAATTGCGGCGATTCAGGGAATCTTAAAGCGCAGCATAGAGCCATTTCCGTTGATTTCTATGATCTTAGATGAGGATGATGTATGATCGAAGATAGAAATGAGGCACAGATTGAGGCGATTACACACCATAAAGGTCCGATGATGGTACTTGCTGGGCCAGGCAGTGGTAAAACAACGGTAATCACAGAGCGCACAAAATATCTGATTGAACATTTCCATATCAATCCGGCGAACATTCTGGTCATTACATTTACGAAAGCAGCGGCAAATGAAATGAAAGAACGATTTCATAGGCTGACGGACCATCGTGGTTATCCTGTGTCTTTTGGTACATTTCATGCAGTATTTTTTACCATTTTGCGACATGCCTATGGATACCGTTATGAACATATTATTTCGGAAGAGCATAAACGTCAGATGATACAGGAGGTTTTGTTGGAAAAACAAGTTGACATGGCACAGGAAGCAGATTTTGTATCTGCGATCATCAATGAAATCAGTCTGGTAAAAGGTGAGATGATTTCTTTGGAAAATTACTATAGTGCTCAGTGCAGTAATGAAGTTTTTCAGGATATCTATCGAGGATACGAAAAAAAACTCCGGGCAAATCATAAAATTGATTTTGATGATATGTTAGTATTTACCTATGAACTTTTGCGGGAAAGGAAAGATATCTTGTCTGTCTGGCAGAAGAAATTTCAGTATATTTTGATTGATGAGTTTCAGGATATCAACCTCGTTCAATATAAAATTATACAGATGTTGGCAAGACCAGAAAATCATTTATTCATTGTTGGTGATGATGACCAGTCAATTTATCGTTTTCGAGGAGCAAAACCTGATATTATGCTTGGCTTTCAAAAAGATTATAGGGATGCAAAACGTGTATTATTGAATAAAAACTATCGATGTTCGGAAGAAATTTTACAAGAGGCACAAAAAGTTATTCAGAGAAATGTAAAACGATTTCCAAAGGAGCTAGAAGCATGTCGTGGCAAGCATTGTCCGGTTCATTATATCGAATGTAAAAATCAATTTGAAGAAAACAGAAAGATTGTTGATTATTTGCGTAGGCACCAGCAGCAGGGAAAACCGTTTCATGATTGTGCGATTTTATTTCGTACGAACATTCAACCGCGTTTATTAATCGGGAAATTATTAGAATTTAATATTCCGTTTATAATGAAGGATGGTTTTCCTAATCTATTTGAACACTGGATTGCCAGAGATTTGATTACATATATGGAGATTGCTCGGGGCAATCGTGAGCGCAAAAAAGTTTTGTCGATCATCAATCGCCCGAATCGATATGTTGGTAGAGATTATCTGACGGAAGCACAAGTTTCCTTTTCTGAGTTAAAACTTTTGTATTCAGACATGGGGTGGATGGAAGAACGAATTGAACAGTTAGAATCGGATTTGGAAATGTTACGTACGATGACTCCTTATGCAGCAATCCTTTATATACGAAAATCAATCGGATATGATGAGTATTTATTTGAATATGCAGCGTTTCGAAAAATGAATGTTGAGGAATTAAAAGATTTAGCAGATGAAATACAGGAAAGTGCCAAGGGATATCAAACATTGGAAGAGTGGATGGCGTATATTGATGAATTTTCAAAAGAGCTGATTCAGCGTAGTCAAAAAAAACAGGAAGAGCCAAAAGATGCTGTCATGCTCTCAACGATGCACGGGGCGAAAGGGTTAGAGTATGATACTGTTTTTATTATGGATGTGGTAGAAGATCTTATACCATACAAAAAAGCTGTAAAATCTTCTGACATTGCAGAAGAATGTCGTATGCTTTATGTCGCAATGACACGTGCAAAAAATCAATTATATATGATGTTACCGAAAGAGCATAATAATAAAAAATGTGAAATTTCCAGATTTTTATCTTATTTGAAACATAATAACAGGGAGGGATCACTTTGAGGATTATAAAGAAAATGGATGGTACACCAATTCAAATTCTGACGGAAGCGATGCATCCAGAGACAAGACAAACTATGATTGTCTATCAGGAGTTGTCAGATCCATTCGAGATTTATGTTATAGAGGCTCAGAAGTTTGAGGATTTTATCAATGATAAAGAATTTAATATCGAAATGATCAAACAGGAAGAGGATGATTGGACGATAAACGGCTATGAAACTACAAAAACGGCAGGTCATGCTATCCTGATTGAAAAATTTTTAGATGCAGAAAGTTATAAAAAGAAAATCCATGTATTAGAGAGTGAACAGGAATTTATGGACGAAGATGTATTGGAACTGTTAGCGGCAACGATGGATGAAGCAGTAAATGGTAATACATTTGAAGAGAGATATGACTCGCTGATGAAAATATTACAGACAAAAGCACGATTTGAATTTGATCGATAGAAAGATAACAGGCGTAGTAGTCAGTTTAAACTACTGCGCCTGTTTCATTCGATTTATTCATCTTCGTCTTCCATCATTTCGTTGATGACATCGTAAAATGCTGTTGCAACAGCATCATATTCTTCATCACTTTCGATATTATCTAATAAAAGCTCACCATTTTCATCTTCTGCATAGCGATATAAAAGAACATCACTTTCTTCGTCCTCTACATTTTCATCAATCGGTAGTAAGGCAACATATTCATAATCTGATTCCTCTAATGGGAACATGGCGATGACTGCACAATCCATCTCACTGTCATCATCGAGTATTAAATGTATAATCGCGCTAGTACCTTCAAAATCTTCATAACTATCATTCGTTGGAGCATTGTTCATCGTAAGCACCTCATTTTCTTTGTTTTTTCTTGTTTTTACTATACTAGAATTAAAATAAAATTTCAATATGTTCTAATATTAAGATTGAGGTTTCGGTCATTGAAATTTATAAGGATGTTGGATATAATGAAAAGATAAAGAATTTAGAGGTGAATGACATGATAGAAACTATTGTTTCCGTACAACTTCCGATTAAAGAGCAATTAAGAATTAAGAAAAATCGTTTAACGCCAAATGAGATTATTGGAGACGAAAAAAGAATCTGTATCGTTTCTGGACTTTATGGAGACGAATTAGGAGGACAGTACATCTGTGGAGAAGTCATTCGGAGAATAAAAGAAAACTATAGTATGTTAAAGGGAATCGTTGATGTCTATCCAACGATCAATTCTTTGGGATTGGATACCAGAAGCAGAGAAATTCCAATGTTTGGCTTAGATTATAATACAGTTTTTCCGGGATCTTTCGATGGTGATCTTGCAGAGTATACGGCAGCAAAATTAATCGAAGATATCAAAGGAGCAGATTTTTGCATCGATGTACACTCAAGTAACGTATTTTTAAAAGAATTACCGCAAATAAGAGTCAATGATGATGTATCGAGAGAAGTTTTAGAATTATGTAAGCATCTAAATATGGATCTGATATGGATTCATCCTTCTACGACAGTCGATGAAGGCAGCCTTGCCTATGCATTAAATCATATTGGAGTTCCAACAATCGTAACAGAATCGGGAACTGCCTTTCGTATTAAATATAATTATTGTGAGCAGGTGATCGAAGGTATTTTCTGCCTGATGAAAGAATTAGGAATTTGGACAGGGGAAGTCATTACACCAAGAAAAGCAGTGATTGCCAAGGATGATGAAATTACATATTTAAATTGTGAATCGAGTGGGTTGTTTGTAACACATAAACATCTTTATCAGCGCGTTTGTAAAGGAGATGTGATTGGTATTATCACAAAACCAATTTTTGGTTCTGTGGAAGAAGAAATCATTGCTCCGGTGGATGGGATTATTTTGACATTACGTGAGCATCCTGGAGTGAGTGAAGGAACGTTGGTTGCACGTATTTTAGGAAATCAGGAGGAAGAAAAGTGAAAGAAGTGATAATTTATTCTATGGATTCCGGTTTCCGTGATGAATTTACGATTAATGGATACCGATTCGGTGGAAAAACAAATGAAGAATATGACAAATCTGCTTGCATTGTGGGTGCTATGAGAGGAAATGAATATCAGCAGCTTTATATATGTGCTTTATTGATGAAGCAATTAGCTGAATTAGAACAAAATGGTGCAATTGTTGGCAATAATCAGATACTTGTGATTCCGTCCGCTAATAGTATGTCAATGAATGTTGGCAAACGATTCTGGACATCTGATAATACAGATATTAATCGTCAATTTCCAGGGAATAAGCAGGGGGAACCGACAAGTCGGATCGCGGCAGCTATCATGGAAGCAATTGAGGGATATCGTTATGGTATTCAACTTCCTTCTTTTTATATGGAAGGAGAATTTATTTCCCATGTGAGAATGCCGGAAACAGGAAAAGAAAGCACAAGTCTTGCAAATTTATTTGGATTGCCATATGTTATGGTTGCAAAATCAAGAGCGTTTGATTCTAAGACACTGAATTATAATTGGCAAATACGTGGAACGGAGGCGTTTTCTTTGTATACGAGTAATACAGAAACTGTTGACGAAGCACGGGCGAGACAGGCAGTGTCGGCGATATTACGGTTTTTGACTCGCATGGGCATTTTGCGTTATAATTGTCACAATGGATATATTGCGAGTATTTTGGAAGAAAATGAGTTGGTTTCTGTGAAAGCAAGGAGTGCTGGTTTTTTGCGTCGTCTTGTTGAAATTAATACAGAAGTACAGCGTGGTGATCTGCTCGCAGAGATTATTGATCCATATTTGGGAACGATCGTCTCAGAGATACGGGCAACGGTAAATGGGATTGTGTTTTATTCTAGTACAAAGCCGATCGTAACGCAAAATTCGATTGCATTTCAAATAATAAAAAAATTGCATGAATAGCAATTTTATCCTATAGGCGTTTCTTGCGCTATGCCAAGAGGTATGATAATATGTTATTTAATAAACAAGAAAAGATGGAGGTAACCATGAGTAACGTTAAGAGAATTTACGTGGAAAAAAAACCTGCATACGCAGTCAAAGCAAAGGAACTTTTAGAAGAAGTAAAGAGCTATCTACAGTTTGATATTACTGGCGTTCGGGTTTTGATTCGCTATGATATTGAAAATATATCAGAAGAGACATATCAGAAATCTTTGAGAACCATTTTCTCAGAAGCACCAGTTGATGTCTTGTATGAGGAGAAATTCCCAGTGTCAGAAAATGAACAGGTATTCTCTGTTGAGTTTTTACCTGGTCAGTTTGATCAGAGAGCGGATTCTGCAGAACAATGTGTAAAATTATTAGATGAAGAGGAAGAGCCGATCATCCGTTCTGCGACGACCTATGTGATTGCCGGAGATATCAATGCAGAGCAGTTAGAACAGATTAAAGGATTTTGTATCAACCCGGTTGATTCTAGAGAAACAAATGAGGAAAAACCAGATACTTTAGCAACAGAGTTTGATGAACCAGCAGATGTCATTATTTTTGATGGATTTGCTAATATGGAAGAAAGTAAGTTAAAAGACTTATATGATTCTTTAGGGTTAGCTATGACATTTAAGGATTTTCTACATATCCAGAACTATTTCCGCAGTGAAGAACACCGTGATCCATCTATGACAGAAATTCGTGTATTAGATACCTATTGGTCAGATCACTGTCGTCATACTACATTCTTGACAGAACTGACAGATGTTACTTTTGATGAGGGATATTATCGAGCTCCGATCGAAAATACATATAAGCAATATTTAAAAGACCGTGAGGAAATCTATGCAGGCAGAGATGATAAGTTTGTTTGTCTGATGGACTTAGCTTTAATGGGTATGAAAAAGTTAAGAAAAGACGGTTTATTACAGGATATGGAAGAATCTGATGAAATCAATGCATGTAGCATTGTTGTTCCTGTTGAAATTGATGGTGAGACAGAAGAATGGTTAGTAAGTTTTAAAAATGAAACACACAACCATCCGACAGAAATCGAACCATTCGGTGGTGCGGCTACCTGTCTTGGTGGTGCCATTCGTGATCCATTGTCTGGACGTTCCTATGTATATCAGGCAATGCGTGTGACAGGAGCATCGGATCCTACTATTTCTTTACAGGATACTTTAAAAGGTAAATTACCACAGAGAAAAATTGTAACAGGTGCTGCTCATGGATATAGTTCTTATGGAAACCAGATTGGTCTGGCAACTGGATTGGTAGATGAAATTTATCATCCAAATTATGTAGCAAAACGTTTGGAAATTGGTGCTGTTATGGGTGCCGCTCCTAGAAAAAATGTGATTCGTGAAACTTCTGATCCAGGTGACATTATTATCCTTCTTGGTGGTAGAACCGGACGTGATGGTTGTGGTGGTGCAACTGGTTCTTCAAAAGCACATACAGTAGAATCTATTGATACTTGTGGTGCAGAAGTTCAGAAGGGTAATCCACCAACAGAACGTAAGATTCAACGTTTATTCAGAAGAGAAGAAGTGAGTCGTCTGATCAAAAAATGTAATGATTTTGGTGCCGGTGGTGTATCTGTTGCAATTGGAGAACTTGCAGACGGACTTCGTGTCAGTCTTGATAAAGTGCCTAAGAAATATGCAGGTCTTGATGGAACAGAACTTGCAATTTCAGAATCTCAGGAACGTATGGCTGTCGTTGTTGATCCAAAAGATGTTGATCAGTTCCTTGCATATTCTGCAGAGGAAAACTTAGAAGCGGTTGCAGTAGCAATTGTTACAGAAGAACCAAGATTGGTATTAGAGTGGAGAGGAAAAGAAATTGTAAACCTTTCAAGAGCATTTTTGGATACTAACGGTGCTCATCAGGAAACAACTGCCAATGTTGAAATTCCTGATCGCAAGAATGAATATTTTGGTGATTTACACATTAAGAACAATTTTGAAGAGACATTGAAATCTACATTAAGTGACTTAAATGTATGTTCAAAGAAGGGTCTTGTTGAGATGTTTGACAGCTCCATTGGTGCTGGTACGGTTGTTATGCCTTATGGTGGTAAATATCAGTTGACACCAATTCAGACAATGATCGCAAAGCTTCCGGTTTTAAGAGGTAAGACAGATACGATTACGATGATGAGCTATGGTTATGATCCATATCTCTCAACATGGAGCCCATATCACGGAGCAGTGTATGCAGTTGTTCAGTCTGTTGCCAAGATTGTAGCAGCAGGTGGAGATTACAAAACAATTCGTTTTACATTCCAGGAGTACTTTAAACGACTGGGCGAAGATAAAAACCGTTGGGGTCAGCCGGTTGCAGCTTTATTAGGTTCTTATGAGGCACAGCTCGGATTCGGACTTCCTTCTATCGGTGGTAAAGATAGTATGTCTGGTACATTCAACGATATTGATGTACCACCAACCTTGGTATCTTTTGCAGTAAATGTCGCTAAGAGTCAGGATGTGATTACACCGGAATTCAAGAAAGCGGGCAATAAGATTGTTCGTATCTGTATTCCGAAAAATGAATATGGACTCCCTGATTATGAGGGAACGAAACAGGTATATGCGAGAATCCATCAGTTGATGGCAAGTGGAAAAGTTGCTTCAGCTTATGCTGTTGGATATGGCGGAACACTTGAAGCAGTTGCAAAGATGGCATTTGGTAATGGTTTTGGTGTCAGATTTGATAGTGAAGTATGTATGCAGGATCTGGCAGAAAAAGCATATGGAGCTCTTATTTTAGAGGTAGAATCTCATGTGATCAAGAATCTTGGTATGCCGGCTTTATTGATCGGTACGGTTAGTAAGACACCAGCATTCTTCTTTGCAAAGGAACAAGTATCTTTAGATGATGCTTTAGCAGCATGGACAGGACGTTTAGAGAGTGTATTCCCAACAAAAGCGGGAGATGAAGAAGAGAAAATAGAAACTCCATTGTATACACAGGGAGAAATCTATGTAGCGAAAAATAAGATTGCGAAACCGAAAGTATTTATTCCAGTATTCCCAGGTACAAACTGTGAATATGATTCACTGAAAGCTTTTGAACGTGCAGGAGCAGAAGTAGAAACAAGAATCTTTAAGAATCTGGATGCCCAAGGAATTCGAGATTCGGTTGATGAATTTGAAAAAGTGATCAATCAGTCACAGATTATCATGTTCCCAGGTGGATTTAGTGCTGGTGACGAACCAGAAGGTTCTGCGAAATTCTTTGCGACAGCTTTTCGTAATGAAAAGCTAAAAGAGGCAGTTATGAAGCTGTTAAATGAGCGTGATGGACTGGCACTTGGTATCTGTAATGGTTTCCAGGCACTAGTAAAATTAGGCTTAGTTCCTTATGGTGAAATTCTTGAGCAAACAGAAAATGCACCGACTCTGACCATGAATCAGATTGGCCGTCATATTTCTCAGATTGCATATACAAAAGTTGTTACTAACAAATCACCTTGGCTTGCAAAGACACAAGTTGGTGATGTTCATTCCATCGCTGTCTCTCATGGAGAAGGTCGCTTTGTGGCAAGTAAAGAAGTGATTGAAAAATTATTTGAAAATGGTCAGGTAGCAACACAGTATGTGGACACTAATGGAAATCCAACCATGAAAACAGCCTTTAATCCAAATGGATCTTATTATGCAATCGAAGGTATTATCAGTCCGGATGGAAGAGTCTTAGGTAAGATGGGACATTCTGAGCGTATTGGTGATTCTGTTGCTATGAACATTCAGGGAAATAAAGACCAGAAATTATTTGAATCAGGAGTTGATTATTTCAAATAGGCTTCTGAAGGTAGGAGAAGATAATTGAGATTAAAAATCAAAAAAAACCTGTACTGGAAGATATTGCTATCAGGATTCCTGCTATTAGGTCTGATTGGTATTATCTTTGTTGTAACCCTTTTTTCTCCATCAGGGCATAATTATACGGATATATTACCGCAGACACAACAGACAGAACAGGATAAAGAGCAAAAAACAGGAACTTATTATGTATATGGAGGAGCGCATGGTCTTCCATTGCATAATGAGCCATCCCAATACGCTAAGGTTTTAGCTGTAATTCCAAATAAAACACCGATTAAAATTATCAGTAAGGCGACAAGGGGATATTATAAAATCAACTATAAGCAATTAGAAGGCTATGTGCAGGAAGAGTATTTATTAACGAGTGATCAAAAAGTAAGTGATAAACTCAAGGAAAAATTACAAAATGCATATCCAATGTATTATGTTGTGAATTGTAATGAGTTTGCCAATTTATATAGCAAGAAAAATACATCTTCTAAAGTTTTGGCTGAGGTATCTTTTCAATATCGGGTAAGAGTTCTTGAGAAGAAAAAAGGTTATTACCGAGTTGCATATAAAAATAAAATAGGATACATTATCGCAGAAAAATTATCTCAATTTAAGCAGCAATAAATAATAAAAGAAAACGACTGGCCGTAAGGTCAGTCGTTTTTTAATGTGATATGAACTTTTCCAATACGATGCTTATCCATACTAAGCACTGTAAAAATTACACCATCTGATTCTGCTGATTCTCCCTTTTTTGGGATGTGGTTGAGCAATTCAATAATCTTGCCGCCAACTGAATCATAATCTTCTGAATCAATTTCTAATTTTAATAAATCATTCAAATCATCTAATTTTAGTGATGCATCCACAATATATTCTGTATCACTAATAACTTTAAACTGTTCTGCTTCCGCTTCATCATATTCATCACGGATTTCGCCGATAATCTCTTCGATTAAATCTTCTAATGTGATCAATCCAGCTGTTGCGCCATATTCATCGAGAACAATTGCAAAACTGATAGATTCGGATCGCATCGTGGCCATTAATGCTGAAATGTTCTGCATTTCATAAGTGAAAAATGGTTTTCGCATAATGTTACGTAATTCAAACGATTCATTTGGATATTGTACTTTGTAAAAATACAAATCTTTTAAATATACAATACCGACGACTTTTTCTTTTGAATCATCATAAACCGGAAGACGGGAAAAATGTTCTTCCATAAAAGTCTGTAATAAATCTTCATAAGAAATATCCAAAGGAACGAATGTAATGTCAATACGAGGAATCATGATATCTTTTGCCAACATATCGCCAAAATCAAATACGTTATGGATCATTTCTTTTTCTTCTTCTTCAATGACACCTTCTTCATGGCTGACATCAACGATCGTACGTAACTCTTTTTCTGTCATAACCTTATTCGATTGACTTGGATCGATACGAAGTAAGATCAAAATTCTTGAAGAAATAAAGTTTACGACGCTAATGACTGGTGTCAGTATGATTGTCAACAAATAAATGATTGGTGCATAAAAAAGGGAAAGACTTTCACTTTTTAAAGTTGCATAAGTTTTTGGTGTAATTTCGCCGAAAATCAAAATTAAAAAAGTTAATATTCCGGTCGCAATACCAGCGCCTGTGCTACCCCAAAATCGAATTGCCAGTGAAGTAGCTAAAGAAGAAGCAGAAAGATTGACGATATTATTCCCAATCAAAATTGTGCTCAGTAATTTTCCTGGATTTTCAATTAATTTTAATACCAGTCCGGCACGTCCTACACCATCTTCTTGTAATGAACGCATCTTATGTTTGTTAACGGTTGTAAGTGCTGTCTCTGCCGACGAGAAAAAAGCCGACAACATTAATAAAACAGCTAAAAATAGTAATTGGATTGAGGTCCCGGGGGCCAAATCATCATCTCCTAATCTCATGTATAATATTTATGTTAATAGTATGGATAATTTTACTAGAGCGGCTATCTCCTGTCAAGTATATGATCGCAAAGGAAAAATGAAATTTATCTAAATATTTTGTTTGTTGAGGAAAAATACTTGACAGAGAATCTTTTTTTGTGTATACTTGCTTTCGGTAAAGGAAAAATACTTTACAGAGGTGATTGAAGTGGAACGAATCGTTGAGCAGGCATTATTATATGACTTTTATGGGGAACTTTTAACGGAACACCAAAAAAAGATTTACGGGGACTATGTTCAGAATGATTTGTCGCCAAGTGAGATTGCTTTAGATCATGGAATTACCCGTCAAGCGGCTTATGATATGATTCGCCGTTGCAATAAAATTTTAGAGGGGTATGAACAAAAGCTTCATTTACTTCAAAAATTCTTAAAAACAAAAGAAATGGTGCTCCGCATGAATAGTCTTGCAAAAGAAATTTTGGTTCAGGAGCAAAGGACAGAAGTAATTGATCGATTAAAAGAAATCGAAAAACTTTCCAATGCAGTATTGGAAGAATACTAAATTGAAGGAGGAAGCGATATGGCATTTGAAAATTTATCTGACAGACTCCAAAATGTATTTAATAATTTACGTGGAAAAGGCCGTTTGACGGAAGCTGATGTAAAAGAAGCAATGAAAGAAGTGAAGCGTGCTCTTTTGGAAGCGGATGTTAACTTCCGTGTTGTAAAGCAGTTTATCAAGACTGTCACAGATCGTGCGATTGGGCAGGATGTTCTGACCGGTTTAAATCCATCTTATATGGTTATTAAAATTGTAAAAGAAGAGATGGAAGCGCTGATGGGTTCTGAGATGACAGAGATCAAGATGAAGCCGGGAGCAGATATGACCGTTATCCTGATGGCAGGTCTTCAGGGTGCTGGTAAGACGACAACTGCCGCAAAAATTGCAGGCCAGTTTAAGAAAAAGGGAAAACGTCCATTGCTAGTTGCCTGCGATGTGTATCGACCGGCCGCAATCAAGCAGTTACAGGTAAATGGTGAAAAGCAGGGAGTTCCCGTTTTTACGATTGAAGGGAACCAAAACCCGGTTGAAATTGCACAGGAAGCGATTGAATCTGCAAGAAAGAATCACAATAATCTTGTCATTTTGGATACTGCGGGTCGTTTGCATGTAGATGACCGCATGATGGCAGAGTTAATCGAGATTAAGAGTCATGTAGATGTAACACAGACTGTTCTTGTTGTCGATGCGATGACTGGACAGGACGCTGTAAATGTAGCCAAAGATTTTGATGATCAAGTTGGTATTGATGGTGTAATCCTGACAAAGATGGATGGAGATACCCGTGGTGGTGCTGCACTTTCGATCAAAGCGGTTACAGGTAAACCGATTCTTTACATCGGTATGGGTGAAAAACTTGAGGATCTGCAACAGTTTTATCCAGATCGTATGACAAGTCGTATTCTTGGCATGGGTGATGTATTGACCTTGATCGAGAAAGCGGAATCTGCGATTGATGAAGAAACTGCAAATGAAACGATGAAAAAAATGCGTCGGGCAGAATTCAATTTTAATGACTATCTTGAGCAGATGGAACAAGTGAAAAAGATGGGTGGATTGACGGACATCTTAAATATGATTCCAGGTATGAGCAAACAAATGCGTAATGTCGAGATTGATGATGGAGTTCTTGATAAAACAGCATGTATCATCTATTCAATGACAAATGAAGAACGCGAAAACCCTAAAATCATCAATCCATCTAGAAAGCGTCGAATTGCAAAAGGGGCAGGAGTTCCGATTGCAGAAGTAAACAAACTATGCAAGAATTTTGAGGAATCACAGAAGATGATGAAGCAGATGTCGGGCATGTTTGGTGGCAAAAAAGGAAAACGAGGCAGAAGAGGAAGATTTAATTTTCCTTTTTAAATAAATAACAAAACAAATTATGATAATTTATGGAGGTAAAGAAAATGGCAGTAAAAATGAGATTAAAAAGAATGGGACAGAAGAAAGCTCCTTTCTATAGAGTAGTAGTAGCTGATGCAAGAGCTCCTAGAGATGGTAGATTTATCGAAGAAATCGGTACTTATGATCCAAATCAGGACCCAAGTGTTATTAAATTCAATGAAGAAGCTGCTAAAAAATGGTTAGCAACAGGTGCTCAACCTACAGAAACTGTAGCTAAATTATTAAAAGTTGCTGGAATTGAAAAATAGAGGCTAGAGGAGGTGTAAGTCTTGAAAGACTTAGTAAAAGTAATCGCAAAGTCTCTAGTTGACCATCCGGAAGAAGTTCAAGTGACAGAAAAAGAATCAGATGGCGTCATTGTCGTTGAATTACGTGTTGCCTCTGATGATATGGGAAAAGTGATCGGTAAGCAAGGCAGAATTGCTAAAGCAATCCGAACAGTTGTAAAAGCTGCATCTTCTAAGGAAAGAAAAAAAGTTGTTGTAGATATTCTACAGTAATTTTTATGCGTAGCAGAATTTTGTTACTTATAAAATAAATGTTTTGGGCATGGCATTGCAGATATTCGATGAATGAAAGGAAGTGACCCTCTGATGAAAGAGGAACGTCTTCAGATGTCAGAAAGTTTTCTATTAGCAGCTATTTTGGCGATTGTAGGAGGTTTTTTAGATGCCTATAGTTATTTGCTGCGTGGACATGTTTTTGCAAATGCTCAGACAGGGAATATTGTCTTGCTGGGTGTTTATTTACAAAAAGGAGATTTTTCAAAAGCCCTATACTATTTTGTACCAATTAGTGCTTTTGCACTTGGTGTTGTTTTAGTAGAAATTATAAAAAAATTATTTAAAGGGAAACCAGGGTTGCATTGGCGTCAGCGAATTGTTTTATTAGAATTATTTTTGCTTTTTGTCGTGGCGATGATACCATGTGGAAATGCAAATGTGATAGCCAATGTATTGATATCTTTTGTCTGTGCTATGCAAGTGGAAACTTTTCGTCGAGTTCATCAACATCCTTTCACAAGTACGATGTGTACGGGCAATTTAAGAAGTGGAACAGAATCTTTCTATCAATATTGGCAGACTGGAGAAATAAAGTTCCGAGACAAAGGCTTTAAATATTATGGAATCATTGCGTTTTTTATTTTTGGGGCCGTGATTGGAGCATTTTTGATTCAGCCATTTGGAAGATATTCGATTCTTCTATGTTGCTTTTTGCTTATTGTTAGCGTTATTTTGATGATAAAAGAGTATCGTATGTAATCACAAAAGCAAAAGAAGCATTTGTCGATTGGGAATTTCTGCATCAGAGTGATGCCGATAAAGAAAAAATACTAACGCTTATATCTATGGAAAGTAGGTATAAGCGTTTTTTATTTCATAGAAATTATGTTGTAATTTCTATGAAATAAAAAACGCTCTGCGAGGATGTGACCAGATGAATAA
The DNA here is from genome assembly GCA_030523275.1 of Lachnospiraceae bacterium. Lineage (GTDB taxonomy): Bacteria > Bacillota > Clostridia > Lachnospirales > Lachnospiraceae > Fimousia. Next base: position 4,599 of record JAUNIX010000002.1, on the reverse strand, counting down.
GATAATATGACTGCTTATAGCAGTCTGCATCTGGCACACAAAGCGAAGCAAGGCCCTCAGAGACTGAGGGATTTAGGGAATTCGAGGTGGACTTGTCCGCTTTGTTCTTGGATTGTATAAAAAAATGTTGTATAATAATACACGTGTAAATAATAAAACATAAATAAAAATATATTCGTTATATAGTTTAGAGATAGGAGAAAAACATGTATACACAATATTACAAAATTTGGAGCGATTGTCTTCAACGAGATATGGAATTTAAAGTTTATGGACATGCAGGAAAACCATGTTTGGTATTGCCTTCACAGAATGGAAAGTTCTTTGATTATGAAAACTTTGGTATGATAGAGCCTTTTGCATCTAGAATTGAAGCCGGAGAAATTCAATTGTTCTCCATTGATAGTTTAGATGGTGAAACTTGGGACAGCGACGATTGGGATATGGGTAAACGCATGTATATGCATGAACAGTGGATTCATTATATTACAGATGAATTTTATGGTATTATGCAGGACATTAATGGTAGTGGTTATCTTGCCATGGTGACAGGCTGTAGTATGGGTGCTTTTCATGCAGTGAATGTTTATTTACGTCGCCCTGACTTGTTTGATTATGTGATTGCATTAAGTGGTGTTTATAATACAAGTTATCTGATTGGAGATTATATGGATTCTAATGTATACAATAATTCACCATATCATTATATACAGAATTTACCAGAAAATCATTATTATATGGATCTATATCGCCGTTCTAAAGTTATTATTTGTGTTGGTCAAGGAAACTGGGAAGATGAATGTCTTGCAAGTACGAGAGAATTTGATGGACTGTTAGCAACAAAGGGAATTCCGGTATGGTTTGATTACTGGGGATTTGATTGTTACCATGACTGGCCATGGTGGAAAAAACAGATGTATTATTTCTTAGATAAAATTTTTGAATAATCAGGAGGTTTTTTATGACAAAATTAGTTTCATGGAACGTTAATGGATTACGTGCCTGCGTGAAAAAAGGATTTCTTGATGTAATGGAAGAGTTGGATGCAGATGTATTTTGCATACAGGAAACAAAACTTCAGGAGGGACAAATTGATTTAGAACTTCCAGAATATTATCAATATTGGAATTATGCACAAAAGAAAGGGTATTCTGGAACGGCTGTCTTCACAAAAGAGAAGCCATTATCTGTTTCCAATGGAATTGGAATTGAAGAACATGATCAGGAAGGAAGAGTCATTACACTGGAATACGAAGATTATTATCTGGTGACTTGTTATACTCCGAATTCACAGACAGAATTGAGAAGACTTTCCTATCGTATGGATTGGGAAGATGCTTTTCGTACTTATTTAAAAGAATTAGAGCAGAATAAACCTGTCATTTTATGTGGAGATTTAAATGTAGCTCATAAAGAAATTGATCTGAAAAATCCAAAGACAAATCGTAAAAATGCAGGATTTTCCGATGAGGAACGTGCCAAATTTACAGAACTTTTAGATGCTGGATTTATTGATACGTTTCGTTATTTTTATCCGGATATAGAAGGTGCCTATAGTTGGTGGTCTTATCGATTTAAAGCGAGAGAAAGGAATGCAGGTTGGCGTATCGATTATTTCTGTGTATCAGAAGCTTTGGAAGATCAGCTTGCAGAGGCAATGATTCATACAGAAATTATGGGATCTGATCATTGTCCGGTATCATTGATTCTGGAATAGACATGCAGGAGTGACATATGAACATATTAACAGTACAGGAAGTAACAAAAGGATACGGTGACCGTATCCTTTTTCAAAATATTACATTAGGTTTAAATGAAGGGGATAAAGTTGGAATTATCGGCATCAATGGGACAGGAAAATCGACATTATTAAAAATTATTGCAGGTATAGAAATTCCTGATTCCGGAAATGTCGTTATGAATAAAAATACAACCATATCTTATCTGCCACAAAATCCTGCGTTTCCCAAAGGGAAAACAATTTTGGATTATGTTATGGATGGGCATTATGACAAAGAAGGAGAGGCAAAATCAATTTTAAATAAATTAGGTCTTTCTGATTTTTCATCGGAAACTGATTATTTATCTGGAGGTCAGAAAAAGAGGGTTGCATTGGCGAAAATTCTTATCAATTCGACGGATATTCTCGCCTTGGATGAGCCGACAAACCATATTGATAATGAGATGGCAAAATGGTTGGAAGATTATTTAAGAAAATTCCGTGGTGTATTGGTTATGGTAACACATGATCGCTATTTTCTTGATCGAGTAACAAACAAAATTGTTGAAATTGATGATCAGACTCTATATAGTTATGAATCCAATTATTCTGGTTTTTTGGAATTAAAAGAACAGCGTGAAGCAATGGAGATAGCCAGTGAACGTAAACGAAGAAGTATTTTAAGGACGGAACTTGAGTGGGCGAAAAGAGGAGTTCGTGGACGTGGAACCAAGCAGCAGGCAAGATTGGATCGTTTGGAGGAATTAAAGAATCAGACAGTTCCGACAGAAGAAGCCAAAGTTCAAATTTCTAGTGTTGCAACCCGCATGGGGAAAAAGACAATGGAGCTTTCTCATATTAGTAAATGTTATGATGATAAAAAGCTAATTGATGATTTTTCTTATATTGTGCTAAAAAATGAGAGAATTGGCATTATTGGTCCAAATGGTTGTGGCAAAACAACTCTTTTGCAGATGATAAATGGACATATACAACCAGATTCAGGAACGATTGAAATCGGTGATACAATTAAAATTGGTTATTTTACGCAAGAAAGCGAAGGGATGGATGACAGGCAGCGTGTAATTGATTATATTAAGGATACAGCAGAATATATCACAATTCCAGATGGGAAAATATCTGCGTCTAAAATGTTGGAACGTTTTTTGTTTACACCAGATATGCAGTACACACCAATTGGAAAATTGTCAGGAGGAGAGAAACGTCGTCTATATTTATTGAAAGTGCTGATGGAAGCTCCTAATGTACTAATTTTAGACGAACCGACAAATGATCTTGATATTGCAACGTTGACGATTCTGGAAGATTATTTAGACCATTTCCAGGGAATTGTGATTACAGTTTCTCATGACCGTTATTTTCTGGATCGGATCGTAAATCGAATTTTTGCGTTTGAAGAAGATGGACATTTAAAACAATATGAAGGTGGATATACCGATTATCTAGAAAAGAAGACGGACTCAGTTGCAATCAATACACCAAAAACCAAAAAGGGGAAAAATTATCAAAAGCCAAGACAAAAGAAGTTGAAATTCACTTATGCAGAACAAAAAGAATATGATTCCATTGAAGATGATATTGAAGCGTTAGAACTTTATTTAGAAGATGTGGAAGAAAAAATTCTTCAGATGGCAACTGATTTTGTTAAGCTTAATGAATTGATGGCAGACAAAGATAAAACAGAACGGGAATTAGAGTATAAAATGGAACGATGGGAATATTTAAATGACCTCGCAGAAAAAATTGCATCTAAATCATAAAATAGAAAGATACCGACAATTGTTAGTATTGCCGGTATCTTTCTATTTTCGCAAAGGCATAAGGCAAGCGGAAACATGTACGTTTCCATTTGCCGCCGCACGAGAATTGATAAAATTCACAAAGCATGTTTCGTATCGTTTACGTAAAGTCGTATAATAAGTTAGATTTGATCAGGCTTTTGGATAATTTAGATTTTTATCAGTTGCCTGATAAAGGGTATAATCTAAATAACGTTTGGCTAAATAGTTTGCCATTGGGAGATTCATATCTAAATAGTTGCCACAATCCCTAGGGTGTGCGCCGGGAATCTCATCAGAATAATCACGTATAAATTCAAATGTTGATGTTACCAATGGAAGAATTTCTTTTGAAGTATAATCTCCAGCAACTATTAAATAAAACCCTGTTCGACATCCCATGGGCCCAAAATAAATGATTTTATCTTTATAAATCTCATGGTTTCTAAGGTAAGTAGCTGCTAAATGCTCAACCGTATGAATTTCGGCAGTGTTCATAACTGGTTCTCTATTCGGGGCGGTCAAGCGCAAATCGAAAGTAGTTAGAACCTCTTCACCGATATAATCTTTTCTTGAAACATAAATGCCTGGAAGTAGATCCAAATGATTTACAGTAAAACTTGCAATTTTGTCCATAATTAAACACCTCCAAAATATTATTATGTCTATTATATAAGCAACATAAAATAAATACAAGAACAAAGAAAAAAGTGTTGACAAAAAGGATTTATAATGATAATATATCATTCGTTGCTGATAAAACAGCAATACAAAACATAATCTTGTTAGTTGAATAACAACTTGAAAGTTGAAAAAAGTTCTTGACGGATTAGGAAAGTTTTGGTAAAATGTAAAAAAGTTGTCGCAAAACGACAGCAACACAGTCGAAAAAAAGATGAAAAAAGTTCTTGACAAACAAAAATGGTTGTGATAGAATGTAAAAGTTGCTGAACAAAACAAAGCAACAGAGCAGCTAAAAAAAATAAAAAAAGTCCTTGACAGGATGAAGAAGCTGTGGTAATATATAAAAGCTGTCGCAAAAACGACAGCGTCGGACTTTGAAAACTGAACAATCACAGA